>DATKEU010000245.1:0-8250 GCA_035544495.1 Polyangia bacterium
CTTCGGCGCGCACCCGCGCCGCCTCGGCGCGCGCGCCGGCGACGATGGCCGCGGCCTGCTCCCGGGCGTCGATCACATCGGCCGGGACGCGATGGCCCGGTCCTTTGATCACGCGTCCCATCAGCGCGCTCCCGGCGCGATCTGTACCACGGCCGGCGCCCGGCGCCCCCTCGCCGCCGTGAGCTCCAGCAGCAGCCTCCCCAGCATCAGCGGCAGCCGCTGGGCGATCGCCAGCGCCGCCTCCTCGGGCTGGCCGGCCAGCGCGTCGGCCATTTCGTGGAGGCCGACCTTCAGCGCGGCGTCGATCCGGTCATCCCCCAGGGGGACGGACGCCACCCGCTGCCGCGCCGCCAGCCGCTCGCCCGGCGGGCCGCCGCGGGCGGCGGCGCCGATCAGGATGGTCGCCGCCGGCTCGGCCAGCTGGGCGGCGGCGCGCGCGATCGCGGGGCGGGGCGCGCCACGCAGCGAGGCGCCGATGATCTCCGCGCCGCGCCGGCCGAGGTCGTCGAGCAGCTTCGCCGGATCGGGCGTCCCCCGATCGGCGGCGGCGAATTCGGCGAAGATGGCGCGCCGGATCTCCCGCACCGCCTGTTCGTCGGGCGCGCGCCGCTCGCCCGGCGTCGCGTCGTCGCCGCGCGCCGCGATGATCGTCTCCGCCAGCTCGACCACGGGCGCCGGCAGGCCGGCGATCACCGCCCGCAATGTGGCGCTGGACTCGGCCAGCAGCGCCGGACGCAGCCAGTGCGGATGAACCGTGCCGATGCCGGCGGGCACCGGATCCAGCGCCTGAGCTTGCAGCGCCGCCAGACGGATGGCGCGCCCGTCGCCCGGCAGGGCGCCCAGCGCCTCGAGGGCGGAGCGGCAGCGCGGTCCTGCGCCATCGAGCAGCCGCTCGGCGACGGCGGGCGGCGCTTGCAGCAGCGCGGCCCCCAGCACGAACCCCAGCTCGCCGGCCCCCAGCGCGGCAGCCTTCTGCTCGTCGCGAGAGCTCGGGGCGTCGGCGGGCATGCGCGTGCTGGTCGGGCGCCGAGCTAGGTCGTGTCGCCGGGGTTCGGTCGCGGATCGGCCCCGCCGCGGCTCGGCGCCACCCGCAGCCGCCGCCGCAGGTGCTCGCGCTCCAGCTGGTCGAGCTCCGCCACCAGCCCGTCGCCGTAGATCGATGCCAGCTCCCCGCGCATCAACCGGTAGACGCTGGGCCCGGCGTCGCCCGCGCACGAGTACCAGTCGAAATCGGGAGACAGCCGCAACCGCCGCTTGCTGGCCGACAGCGGGTACAGGCGGCAGACGGCGGGCTTGATCTCCGCGGGGTCGAAGTCGTGCTCCAGCGCCGCGCGGTGCAACGCGCAGCCGCGCGGGCCGGTGTGGTCCAGGAAAACGCAGCCCGACGTCTCGACGTTGGGCTGCTGGGTGGCGGTGCGCAACAGGATGCCGCCCGGCGCGTCGGGATCACGCTCCGGATCATCTTCGTTGAACCATCCGGTCGGATCGCGCCGTTCCGCCTTGAGAACGGCGGCCACCTGCGCGCGGCGGCGCAAGATCGCCTCCTTCTCCGGCAGGAGGACGTCGGCGCCGAAGCGGCAACAGGCGTCGTTGCGCGGCCGATCGTCCTCGTCGCGGCAGATGCACGCGTGGGTCATGCAGTCGGGCGTGAAGGTTTGCGTGAAAATCTCGGCGTCGACGGAGACGAACGCCGGATGCTCCAGTTTCAGCGGCACGAAGGTCCCGCATCATTACACGGACCGCGAACGCCGCCTAATTCGACGAGCGAAACGCGCGCGGACGCGCGCGCGAAAGTGCGCGTGCGTCTCAATAAGGCCGGACGGGGATCTCGGTCGGCGTCAGGCGCAGGCGCTTGCGCAGCTTCTCGCGCTCGGGCTCGGTGCAGCCGACGCCGCGATGACGGGCGACCAGCTCGCGGATGTCTTTCGGTCGCAGCAGATTCCGCAGCCACTTCACGGCCGCCGGGGCGCCGCGCACCATGACCTGCCAGGCGATCATGTACCGGTGCGCCGGATCGGCCCACACCAGCTCGGCTGGGTTGCAGTTCCGCAGCGCGCGCTTGACCGCCCCGGGCGCATCCTGGGCGGTGGCGACGCGCGGCCGGCGGCTCCAGCGGGCCACGGCGGCTTGATGGGCAAGCTCGCTGCGCTCGGTGGGGTTCATCTTGGCGGCGCGCGCCTGACCGGCCAGGCGGGCGATCTCGCTCCGCCGTTCCGCGCTGAGGGCCCTTGCCCGGGCCAATCCACCCTTGGAAGCTGCGCTGTTCACGGTCGTCTTTTTTAGCACAACCAGCGCCGGACGCACGTTTCCCGGCAGGTCCCGCGCGTGGTGCGCCGCGGCGGGGTAAATGTAAGTAGATTCAATACTTTGGAGCGATCTCGGTGGCCCTTTGAATTGATTGGCTTTTGCCAGTTTTTATGTTTGAAACCTATCGTAATTTTTTCGCAAAAAATCACTCGACGCGCGCCGTCACCGCTGGCTTTCCGGAAGGTGGAAGACGGCTGGCGGAAGGCGGCTGGCACCGCTGGCGCGCGGTCGTTGACACTGGCTGCTATCGTGTCGCGGCGATGACGCGCGGGTTGCGGGCGTGGACCTGTCTGTGGACGGCGGCTGCTCTGCTGGGCGCCGGCCGCCAGGCGCGCGCCAACGGAGCGTTCCCCGACTCGCTGGGGATCCTTTTGCGTCAAACAAAACCTGACCAGATCATCCTCGCCACCAACTTCGGTCTCGTGACCACCGATGACGGCGGAAAGACCTGGCTGTGGTCTTGCGAGCAGGCCGCCAGCTTCAACGGCACCCTCTACCAGCTGGGTCCCGCGCCGGCGGAGCGGATCTTTGCCGTCGGTCAGTTCGGGTTGATCTTCACCGACGACGATTCGTGCACCTGGACCATCAGCGGGGGATCCCTCTCAAACCTGCTGGCCCGAGACGCCTTCGTCGATCCGATCAATCAGGGTCGGGTGTGGGCCATCGCCAGCCCGGTCGGAGCGGCGTCCGGCGCCACCGGCGTCTACCGGTCGGATGACAGCGGCATGACCTTCGGACCCTCGCTGTTCGATTACAAGCTATCGGGCGGTCTGCTCAGCATCGAGTCGGCGCGCAGCGATCCCGACGTGGTTTACGTCGCTTCGTTCGAGAACCGCGTGTGCGCCGGCGGGGATGGCGGCGACGCGGGCGACGGAGACGGCGACGCCGACGGTGATGCCGGCGCCCCCATGTTGTGTCCCGTGCCGCGCCTGATGCGATCCGGGGACGCGGGCGCAAACTGGGACGACCCGCTCGATCTCGAGCCGGACCTCGGTCAGGGGATGATCCGCATCATCGCCATCGATCCCGACCAGCCGCGCCGGGTGTTCCTGCGCTTTCAGCCGGCGGACGCGTCGGGCGATCGGTTGCTCATCAGCGACGATGCCGGGGCGACGATCCGCGAAGCGGTCAGGGTCAAGGGTCAGCTGACCGCGTTCTTGCGCCGCGCCGACGGAACAATCCTGGTCGCCGGCATGAATGCCAACGCGCCCGAGGGGTTTCGGTCTCCGGACGACGGCGCCACGTTCGTCCCATGGAACGAAGCGCCCACCCTGCGCGCGCTGGCCGAGCGGGATGGCCGCATCTACGGCGCCGCCGACTTCATCAAGGACGGTTTCGCGATTGGCGTCTCCACCGATGGAGGCGCGACGTTTTCTCCGCTGATGAACTTCTCGCAGGTCCACGGGATCCGGCCATGCGTCAAGGAGGCCTGCCTGACGACCTGCGAGTTCAACGCCGGCATCATGTTGTGGCCGCCCGAGACGTGCGATCCGCCGCCCGCCGGCAAGACCGGTTGCGGATGTGTCGCCGGCCGGGAGGGCGCGACGCTGGGCGGACTGCTGGTCGCGGCCGTCATGAGCCTCGCCGTCGCCTTCGCCCGGCGCGCTCGCCGGCGCGCGGGCTCGTGACGGCGACTTTCGAGCGGCCCGCAGAGAAGCGCCGGCTATACTGGGCCGATCATGACGGCAGCCCGACCGCGGGGCCGGCGCGCAACGCCGGTCCTGGTCGCGACGTTGGCTCTGGGGCTCTGGCCCGCGCCCCGCCCGGTGCACGCCAACGGCGCCTTTCCCGATTCTCTTGGCATTCTCCTGCCGGCCGATCGCCCGAGCGAGATCCTGCTGTCCACCAACTTCGGGATCATCTCCTCCGAAGACGGAGGCAAGACCTGGGCCTGGAGCTGCGAACAGGTCTCCTCGAATCTGGCCCAGTTCTATCAGCTGGGTCCGCCCCCCACCGACCGGATGTTCGCGGTGTCGAGCAGCGGGCTGATCTTCAGCGATGACGGTTCCTGCGGATGGTCGGTGGCGGGCGGCACGGCGAAGACCTCGCTGGTGACGGACTACTTCCCCGACCCGCGCGATTCCATGCACGTCCTGGCCATCGCGCTGCCGAACACGACGAACCTGGAGGCGGAGGGGATCTACGCCTCGAACGACGGCGGCGCCACCTTCGGCGAACCGGCGTACAAGGCGCCCATCATGGGAGGGCTGACCGGCATCGAGATCGCGCGGAGCGATCCCCACGTGGTCTACGCCGCGATGTACGAATCGCCGGGCATCCACCCGCGCATCATTCATTCCGGCGACGGCGGCCTCACCTGGGACCCGCCGATCGACATCGAGCAGTACATCGGGCCCAGCTCGTACCGGATCATCGCCGTCGATCCCGACGACCCGCAGAAGGTGTACCTGCGCGTGCAGGAGCCGCTGCGGGAATCGCTGGCCATCTCCGACGACGGCGGCCAGACGTTCGCGGAGCCAGTCCATTTTCCGGTCCAGATGACGGCCTTCGCCCGTCTGGCCGGCGGCACGATCCTGGTGGCGGGCACCCAGGCCGACAACCAGGGGACGGTGATGCCGCTCGGCTATCGGTCGACCGACGGTGGCAAGACCTTCTCCAGCTGGGCCACGCCGACGCTGCGGGGGCTGGCCGAACGGAACGGCAAGCTGTACGCGGCGGCCGACAACACCAAGGACCCGTTCGCGCTGGGGGTCTCGACCGACGAGGGGATGACCTTCACCCGCCTGATGAAGTTCTCCGACGTGGCCGGCATCAAGAGCTGCGTGCAGGCGTCGTGCGCCAAATCTTGTACGACTCTGGCGATGCAGCAGCTGTGGTCGGCGTCCATCTGTTCGCCGCCGCCGGTGATGCAGCCGACGCTGAAGACCGGTGGCTGCGCGATCCCGCGTGGGCCCGCGAGTGGCGCGCTGGGATTGGCGTTGCTGATCGTCGCCGTCGCCTCGCGCGCCGGCGTCCGCGCGCGTCGCTGACGGCGCCGTTTCCCGACGGCGGCTCTCGACATACCAGCGACGGCGCGGTAGATTCGTCATTCTTTGGTTACGGCGTCTTCGTGCATGGCTGGGCCCATAGCTCAGCGGTCAGAGCTGGCGGCTCATAACCGCCTGGTCCCTGGTTCGAATCCAGGTGGGCCCACAGGGTTGCCGCCCACCGGTTCCCCGGCGGGTCTTGGCCAAGCCGTTGTCACGAGCGACGCGTATGCAACACACGGAGGAAGCAGTCTTGCGCGATCAGCTTAGGCGGCTTGAGGAACTGCAGAGACACGACGCCCGAATCCAAGAGCTCGAAAACGCCCTCAAGGCCATTCCGGCAAAATTGGCTGCGACGCAAAACGACCTGGCGCGCGTCGAGGGGATGCTGACCACCGAACGTCAGGCCCTGGCAGAGAGCGAAAAATATCACGCCCAGCAGAAGAGCCTGTCTCAGGACGACGAGCAACAGGTCGCTGGCGCCAAGCACAAGCTGTCCCTGGCCAAGAACTCGAAGGAGTACATGGCAGCGCAGCGCGAGATCGAGCAGCGCCGGGAGAGCCTGTCCGGACGCGAGGTGGAGATAGGCAAGCTGGTGGAGGCCATCGAAGCCAAGAAAAAGCTTCTGTCGGATCGCGCCAGCGACGTGCAGACCCTGCGCGATTCGATCGAGAAGGACGCGGAGGCGGCGCGCGGCCGCGTCAACGAGCTGGAGGGGAAGATCGCGGAGCTGCGCAAGGAGCGGGACGCGCTGGCTCGCGGGGTCAAGCCCGAGGTGCTGAAGCGATACAGCACCATCCGGCTGCGGCGCGGGCTGGCGGTGGTCAGCGTGCGCGGCGGGACCTGTCAGGGCTGCAACATGAACATCCCGCCCCAGCTTTACAACGTGCTGCAACGGGGACTGAGCATCGAGACCTGCCCGTCGTGCCATCGGATCATCTACTGGGAGGATCTGATGAAGGCGGAAGAGCCCGGCAGCACGGCCTAGGCAGGCCCCGAGGAAGCGGCGGCGCCGCGCGCGCTGCTATACTGCGCTCGCTTCTCGCCGGAGTCGGACAGGTGATCGCGGCGGGGTCATTCGATCCCGTCGAGGAAAGTCCGGGCTCCGTAGGGCAGGGTGCTGGCTAACGGCCAGTCGGGGTGACCTGAAGGAAAGTGCAACAGAGAACAGACCGCCGGCCCGCAAGGGACAGGCAAGGGTGAAACGGCGCGGTAAGAGCGCACCGCCCCTCCGGAGACGGAGGGGGCACGGCAAACCCCACCTGGAGCAAGACCGGTACGGGATCGCGGGGGCAACCCCGCCGGCGTGGCCCGCGCCGATTCGATCCCGAGTTGGTCGCACGAGCCGCCCGGCAACGAGCGGCCCAGAGGAATGATCACCGCCGGCGGCAACGCCGGAACAGAACCCGGCTTACGGCCGGCTCCGGCGAGGAGCTTCTTTTCGAGCGCGGCGTTCCGCGGGTGATCAGTTCGCCTTGGCGGCGCTGGTGGGGCGGCCCCAGATGGCCTCCCAGCCGCGCCGATAGCCGTCGCTGGCGACCTGGGCGGGGCCGTCGCTGGTCGAGCGGTGATCGCCGCTGGGATCGGGCAGCTCGACCTTGACGTCGCAGACGAAGGGATAGTCGCGGCGCGGGCGCAGGCTGATCACCTCGCCGTCGATCGGCTTGCCCTCGCGCAGCGGGCGCAGCGTGCCCATCTCGACGGGCTGACCCTCGGCGCGGCGGCGCAGGATGTGCAACCCCTGCTGATCGTCGGTGCGGCCGAAGACGACGGCGACATCCTCGGGGCGCCGTCGTTTCGCGTTTGCGGAGCGTCTGGCCATCCGTGAAACCCAGTTCAAGTATTGCATACGGGCGGGAGTATGCTGCCGCGATCGATGCGAAAGACGCGATCAATTCGACGCTGGCGACGCTGGCAACGCCGACCACAGTCGATCGCACGCGGGGCGCGGGCGTGGGCGGTGGCCGCGATGGTTGCGCTGCCGGTGACGACCGCGCTGGCCGCCGCGGGCGGCTGCCGATCGGCACGGCCGGTGACGGTGGCGACGCGCGCCGATGACCGGCCGGCTCCGCTGGATCCCGAGGTGGCGGGCCTGCCGGGCGCGCGCGGGCACTTCATTCCCGACGACGTCTTCGGCGGCACGATCTACGCCGTCACGGCGGGGCCGGCGTCTTCGTCTTCGCCGTCGCCGTCGCCGCCACCGCTGGTGCTGGTCCACGGCCTGGGCGACATGGGTGTGCGCGACTTCTATCCGCTGCTGCCGGAGCTGGCCCGGCGGCGGGCGGTGGTGCTGTTCGATCTGCCGGGGTTCGGGCGCTCGAGCCGGACCAACGCGCCGTACACCCCCGACCGCTACGCGGCGGTGCTGGCCCGGGTGATCGATCGGTACGCCGCCGGGCCGGTCGACGTGCTCGGGCATTCGATGGGCGGGGCCATCGCGCTTCTGCACGCGGCGACGTATCCGCAGCAGGTGCGGCGGCTGGTGGTGGTGGACGCGGCCGGGATCTTGAACCACGAGGCGCTGCTGGCGCACCACCTGCACCGGGTCGTCGATCCGGCGCAGCCGCTGCTTCCGGGGCTGGCGGCCTGGGCGCTGGACAAGGCGGCGGCGGTGATGGACCAGGGACGCAAGCTGGACGCCGCCACCGACCTCGTCATGCAGATGGGGCCGCTGCGGCAACAGATCCTGCGCGGCGATCCGGGGGCGATCGCGGCGCTGGGGTTGGTGCTGCACAACTTCGGGCCGGCGCTGGCGGCGGTGCGGGCGCCGACGCTGCTGGTGTGGGGCGGCGACGACAACGTGGCGCCGCCGCGCACGGGGCAGCTGCTGGTCGATCGGCTGGCGCGCGCCGAGCTGGTGGTCCTGGACGGCGTCGGGCACGATCCGATGGCGGACGCCCCCGCGCGCCTGCTGGCGCCGGTCGAGCGCCACCTGGGCGCGACCGACGCGGCGCTG
>DATKEU010000246.1:0-4157 GCA_035544495.1 Polyangia bacterium
GGGCGGCGTCACCCAGGGCGGCGTCCCCAGCCACAACTTCGAGTACCTGATTCGCCAGCTCGGCTTCGGCCTGTTTCCCTGGAGCGCGGTGGCCGTCTTCGCGCTGGCCCGCCCGCTGATTCGCCTCGACGAATCTGACGGCGTCCGCTCGAACACGCGCCTCGCCTTCCAGCAGCTGTTCATCTTCTTCGTCGCCGGGCTGGGCTTCGCGCTGTCGACGTATCTGGTGCTGGTGCTGGGCGACGGCCGCTACGTCGCGCTGCCGGCGATCGGCATCGCGGTGGGCGTCTTCCTCGACGAAGCGCTGGAGGGCTACCGGTCCGAACCGGTGGCGGGCCTGCTGATGGCGACCGGCACGATGGTGATCGCCCGCGATTTCTTCCTCGAGCCGGAAGAGCTGGTCTCGGTCCACCTGCTCGACAAGGTGAAGTGGCCGCCGGTCATCTCCATCGAGCATCTGATCCTGGGCGTCGGGTTTCTCGTCGCGCTGGGCGTCTACACCGGGCTGGCGGCGCGCGGGCGCGCGGTCGGGCGCGTGGCGCCGCAGGAACCGGCCGACGCCCGCAAGTGGCAGCGGCGCGCCGACCCGGTGGTGATGGCCGCCGGACGCTGGGGCCTGCAGGCGGCGACGGCGTGTGCCGTGCTGTTCGCGTTCTACCTGGCGATGGGCCTGGTGCCGGGCCTGTCGACGCACTTCTCGTTCAAGCCCGTGCTCCAGTCGTACGCGAAGTACGCCAAGCCGGGCGAGAAGATCGGCAAGTACCACGTCGAGGGACACGGGGCCGGCTTCTACGGGCGCGAGAAGATGGTCGACATCCCGTCGCAGGATCGCCTGGTGGAATTCCTGCGCGACGGCAACCGGGTTTTCGCCCTGGTGTCGGCCGACGATCTGGCGGCGCTGGACAACGCGCTCAAGACCGCCAAGGTCGAGTACGCCGTCGTCGACGCCGAATCGACGCGCTTCCTGCTGCTTTCCAATCACCTGTCGCCCGGCGAGACCGACGAGAACCCGCTGCGCAAGAACGTCTGGATGTCGCCCGCGCCGCCGGCCCCCGGCACCGACAGCTGGCAGGCGGGCGAAAAGCCGCCCTGGAGCTGGCGCATCCCGGTGTCGGCCACCTTCGGCGACGCCATCGAGCTCATCGGCGCCAACTTCCCCGCCACCGTGCGCCGCCCCGGCAAGATCCCGCTCGAGCTGACCTTCCGCGTGAAGGGCCACTCGCCGGGCAGCTACAAGATCTTCGCGCACTTCGACGGGCCGGCCGCGCCACGCCTGCTGGGCGATCACGACCCGCTGAACAAGGCCTTCCCCACCAACTACTGGCTGCCTGGTGAATACGTGCGCGATCACTTCGACGTCGACGTGCCGCTGATGACGACGCCGGCCGGCACCTACACCGTCTACATGGGCTTCTGGCCGGGCGGCGAGGGCAAGCGCCTCAAGATCACCAAGGGGCCGAACGACGGCGCCGATCGCGTGCGCCTGGGGACGATCGAGATCAAGTGACGCCTCCTGCGCGCGCGCTCCGACGGTAAAGCGCCCGTATGCTCTTGAGGCGAACGCCGATCTGGGCTAAACCCGATCGCGCCGCGTGAGCGCATGACGACGCGCAGGGGAAAAGATCGACGTCGCCGCGAGGTCGACGTCTCCGCCGAACGGCGACGCCCCGGCGCGGAGCGCCGCGTTCACGCCCGCGTGCCCGTGGACATCGAGGTCGATTACAAGAGCGCGGACAATTTCCTCTTCGCGTACATCACCGACATCAGCGCGATGGGGATCTTCATCCGCACCAACGCGCCGGAGCCGCCCGGCACGCGTCTCAATCTCCAGTTCACGCCACCCGGCGGCCAGCAGCTGAACCTCGAGGGGCGCGTCATGTGGGTCAACCCCTTTCGCCCCGGCAGCTACGACAACATCAACCCCGGCATGGGCGTCCAGTTCGTCGACCTCACCGTCCAGCAGCGCGAGGAGATCGTGAACCTGGTCCGGACCTTCGCCTACCTCAGCGACGACGAGGAGCCCAAAGGAAACAGCTGAGCGAAACAGTTAGCGCGGAAAACGCGCTGGAACCCTGAGCATGGTCCGCTAGACTGTCGGACCTTGAGCGGGCGGCAGAAACAGATCGGCGAGAACGGGGCGTTGCGGAAGCCGGCGGAGGAGCCGGACTTCATCGTCGTCAAGGGGGCGCGCGAGCACAACCTGGCGATCGATCACCTGCGCATCCCCAAGCGCGAGCTGGTGGTGTTCACCGGCGTGTCGGGGTCGGGGAAGTCGTCGCTGGCGTTCGACACGCTGTACGCCGAGGGGCAGCGCCGCTACGTCGAGTCGCTGTCGTCGTACGCGCGCCAGTTCCTGGGGCAGATGGAGAAGCCCAGGTACGAGTCGCTGCGCGGGCTGTCGCCCACCATCGCCATCGAGCAGAAGTCGGCCTCGTCGAACCCGCGCTCGACGGTCGGCACGGTGACCGAGATCTACGACTACCTGCGCGTCCTGTACACGCGGGCCGGCGAGCAGCGCTGTCATCTGTGCGGCGGCGAGGTCACGGCGCGCTCGGCGGCCGAGATCGTGAACGAGCTTCTGACGCTGCCGCCGAAGACCAAGGCCACGCTGATGGCGCGCAAGGCAGACAACCGCAAGGGCGAGTACCGCGAGGTGTTCGAGGAGGCGCGCAAGGCCGGCTTCGTGCGCGTGCGCATCGACGGCCTCATCCAGCGCCTCGAGGACGTCACCGCGCTGGACAAGAAGAAGAAGCACACCATCGAGATCGTCATCGACCGCGTCAGCATCGATCCCGCCGACCGGGCGCGCCTGACCGACTCGGTCGAGGCGGCGGTGAAGGCGGGCGGCGGCTCGGTGATCGTCGCTGTCGAGGGCGAGGCGCGCGAGCGCGCCTACAGCGAGGCGCGCGCCTGCCCGGACTGCGGCATCGGCCTGCCGGAGCTGTCGCCGCAGTCGTTCTCGTTCAACAGCCCGCTCGGCATGTGCGTCGACTGCAACGGCCTCGGCTCCAGCCTGGAGGTCGACCCCGAGCTGATCGTCCCCGACGGCAACCTCTCGATCAACGACGGCGCCATCGAGCCGTGGGGCGAACGCACCGGGCGCGACCATGGCTGGACGGCCAACGTCGCGGCGGCCATCTCGCGCGAGTTCGGCATCCCCCTCGACAAGCCGTGGAAGACGCTGACCGCGCGCCACCGCGAGGTGCTGCTCTTCGGCGCGGGCGAGCGGCGCATGAAGGTGACCTGGAACGGCAAGCACGGCGGCGGGTCGTGGGCCATGCGCTTCGCCGGCGTCGTCAACACGATCAAGAAGCGCATGACCGAGTCGACGTCGGAGGTTACGCGCCAGTGGTACCAGCGCTACTTCCGCGAGCAGGAGTGCGCGGCCTGCAAGGGCCAGCGCCTGCGCCCGGAGTCGCGCGCCGTCGTCCTCGGCGACAAGAGCATCGTCCAGGTCACCGCTCTCACCGTCGCCGAGGCGTCGCGCTACTTCGGGAACCTGGGCCTCACCGGCGCGCGCGCGCAGATCGCGGACGAGATCCTCAAGGAAGTGAACGCCCGCCTCGGCTTCCTGCTGGACGTGGGCCTCGAGTACCTTACGCTGGATCGCGCCGCGGCCTCGCTGTCGGGCGGCGAGGCGCAGCGCATCCGCCTGGCGTCGCAGCTGGGGTCGGAGCTGTCGGGCGTGATGTACGTGCTGGACGAGCCGTCGATCGGCCTGCACCAGCGCGACAACCTGCGCCTCATCGCGACGCTGCGGCGGCTGCGCGATCTCGGCAACAGCGTCATCGTCGTCGAGCACGACGCCGAGACCATCGAAGCGGCCGACTACGTCGTCGACTTCGGACCGGGCGCCGGGCGCCGGGGCGGGCGCGTCGTCGCCGAGGGGCCGCCCGATGCGCTGAAGGAAAATCCGGCCTCGCCCACCGGGCGATTCCTAGCCGGCACCGAGCGCATCGAGGTGCCGTCGGCGCGCCGCCCGCCGCAGGGGTTCATCACCGTCAAGGGCGCGCGCGAGCACAACCTCAAGAACATCGACGTGCAGTTCCCGCTCGGCGTGCTGGTGGCGGTGACCGGCGTCTCGGGCGCGGGCAAGTCGTCGCTCATCAACGGCATCCTGCAGCCGGCGCTGCGCCGCAAGCTGCTCGGCAGCTTCG
>DATKEU010000247.1:0-16654 GCA_035544495.1 Polyangia bacterium
GAGCGCCGCGCCGGATCGCCGGTGCAGCCCTCCTCCAGGCCCAGCACGGCGAAGTCGACGCCGCCCTCGCGCAGGACGTCCACCAGCGCCAGCGTCTGCTTCTTGATGCGATCGTCGTAGGCGCCGGCGCAGCCGACCCACAGCAGGTACTCGGCGTCGGGCTTGTCGTCCAGCGTGGGGATCCCTTTGCCCTCGGCCCAGTCCAGGCGCTTGTCGGCGGCCAGGCCCCAGGGGTTGCCGTTGCGTTCCAGGTTGGTGAACGTGCGCGCCAGGTCGGACGGGACCTTCTCCTGCACCAGCACCAGGTTCTGGCGCATCTGGATGATCTTCTCGGGGTGATCGGTGAAGACCGGGCACACCTCCTGGCAGGCGCCGCAGGTCGTGCAGGCCCACAGCACGTCCTCGGTCGTGCGGCCCCCGATCAGCGGCGTCGGCGCCTGGCCGACGGGCTCCGCCGCCGCCCCGTGCTGGAACCGCTCGATCATGTGATCGAGCGGCCCTTTATCGGGCATGCGCGACTTCATGTCGTCGCGCACGTCATGGATCACCTGCATCGGCGACAGTGGCTTGCCGGTGTTGTATGCCGGGCAGAAGTTCGAGCAGCGCGCGCATTCGGTGCAGGCATAGCCGTCCAGCAGCGACTTCCAGGTGAAGTCCTTGAACTCCGACACGACGCCGGTGGCAGCCATGTCGTCGGCTTCCATGTTCAGCTTGGGCAGGACGCCGCGCTGGCCCAGCTTGCGGAAATAGATGTTGGGCAGCGCCGCGATGATGTGGCTGTGCTTCGAGTAGAGCAGGTAGTTCAGAAAGCCGAGGACGATGAGGACGTGCAGCCACCACGACACCTCGGACAGCGCGGTCGCGCCGGGCATTCCGGACAGCGCGGCGCCGATGGCGTTCGAGATCGGCAGCGCCGGATCGGGCGCTCCGGCGGCGGCGCGCAGGCCGTGGATGCCATAGTGGGTGATCATCAGGGCGGCGATGGCCCCCAGGATGGCGGCGGCGTCGCGGCTCATCGGGATCAGGCGCGGGCGCAGCACCACGCGCCGGAAGACCGCGAAGGCGATCATGGCCAGCACCAGCACGTTGGCCACGTCGATCGAGGCGTAGAGGAAATCCGCCAGCGTCTCGCCCAGCACGGCGGACAGCGTGAACGAGGGGAACATCCCCTGGATCAGCGTCTCCCCCGTGCCGACCGTGATGAGGATGAAGCCCCAGAAGATGATGAAGTGGTACTTGCTGCCGATGGCGCTGACCAGGCGGGAGGCGCGCGCGGCCGGGATGACGGTCTTCTCGACGACCTTCTTCTGGCCGAAGAAGTACGTCAGCAGCGAGCCCACCCGCTGCCCGGGGTGATCGGTGCGGACGTCCGGGCGGCCGGCCAGGATCAGGCGGGCGAACCGTCGCACGGTCCAGGTGAACAGGACCAGGGCCGCCAGCAGAACGACAGTGAAGATCGCGCGCTTCATTGGACGGGGTTCAATTTATCGCAGGGGCGCGCCCTTCGCGAGCAACGCAGGCGGGCGATTCGGGTATAAATGGACGGCCATGGCCCTGAACAAAGAGCTGATCGAGATCCTGGCCTGTCCCAAGTGTAAGGGCCCGCTGACCTTGCGGCCCGACGAGAGCGCCTTCGAATGCCCGCGCTGCCGGCTGGTCTACGCCGTGGTCGACGACATCCCGAACTTCATCATCGAAGAGGCCAAGCCCCTGCCGGAGTGACCGGCCCAGAGGCGATGGGGAAAGCAAAAAATTTGCGTGCGGCGCCGGCGGCGCCAACAATGATTCATGACAGTGGACGAGCGTAGGAGAACGAAGCGAGACCGGCGAAGGGCTCGCCGCATCGCTGCGACCTTCGCCGTCAAGAACTCGACCGGCGGCCACGTGCAGCTCTGCCAGGCCGAGGACATCTGTCCCGGCGGCATGACCATCAAGCGCCCGAAGGATCTCTCTTACACGCCGCGCACGACGGTGGCGCTGGCGTTCGCGCTGCCCGGCATGGCCGAGCTGATCGCCGCGGAGGGCCTCATCACCAGCGATGCCGCGTCCGGCTCGTTCCGCCGCACGGGCATCTCGTTCATTGCTCTCCGGCCCGAGCACCAGCGCCTCATCGCCGGCTTCTGCCGCCGGAGCCAGCGCGCCTGAGGGCGGCTGGGCCCTCGCTCACCCCTCGCTCAGCAGCACCTCGCGGCGGCGCACGTCGCGTTTCGGTTGGGTCCCGGCGCACAGGCGCAGGATCCCCCACGCCGACACGAATTCGCCTTCGACGCCCAGGCCGGGCAGGTTCTCGCGCCCGGCCAGCAAGAGATTCTTGACGCCCGTCGCGTGCGGCAGCCCGACGACGTCCAGCGGGCGGGCGACGTCGGCGCTGTAGACGGCGGCCATCGGCAGCGCCGGCACCGCGGCCGGCGGCGGCTGCTTGCTGGGCGCGCCAGCGGGCCGCTCGGGCGGCAGGCCGTCATAAGGCGACGCCAGAACTATCAAGTGTTCGTTGAAGAACGGGATCAGCTTGCCGAGCTGCTTGCGCACGCGGCCGCGAACCGCGCGCAGATAGCCGAGGCCGCCGTCGACCGAGGGCGCGGGCACCAGGCACTCGGCCCAGACGTGGACGCGCCCGCCCGTCTGTCCCGGCCCGACGGTGACGGCGATGGCGTTCTCCTCGACCAGCGGGCGGCCGGGATCGGCGATCAGGAAGACCCGGCTGGCCATCCCTTCCGGCAGCGCCTCCGCCGACAGCAGCAGCGCGATCCCGTAGCGATAGCAGGCGACGTGCAGGCCGCCGCTGCCCTCCCGGCTCTTGCGTGGTTTGTCGGCGAGCAGGCTGTACATGGTGGCCGCGGGACCGGCCCAGATGATGTGCTCGGCGCCGATGGTCTCGTCGCGCGGGCGAAAGCGGATCCCCACGGCGCGGCCGCGGCGCTGGACGATCTCCACCGGCGTCAGGCGCTCGCGCTTCTCCCCGGCGAACGTCCCCAGCTTGTCGGCGAACAGCGCGTGCAGCGCGGGCGCGCCGCCCTCCAGCTGGTGAAGGCCGCGCCGGGCCAGCGCGAAGGCCCGCGCCTGCCCCAGCGTGCCGAGGTCGCCGGGACCGAACGAGCTGCTCAGTGCCGCCGGCGCCGCCACCACCGCGCGCCAGGCGTGCTCGATCGGCAGGGGCGCCAGCAGATCGACGCCCACCTTGGGCAACAGCGACTCGAGCCGCGCCACCTCGCGCCGCTCCCAGAAGCCGTCCGGCGGCAGCGTCAGCTCCGACCCCAGCACCGGCTCGACGACGTTGCTGGCCTCGGTCAGGCGGGCGATCGTCGCGTTGATGGCCGGCGCGTCGCCGCGGAATTCGCGGCGCAGCTCCGCCAGCAGCGTGTCCTCGTCGGCCGGCACGTCGAAGCGGTGCTTGGGCATCACGATCTGAAACCCCGGCTGCAGCGCGGGCGCGCGCCGGCGGACGATCTGCACGCAGTTGAGCTCGCTCATCACGCGCGCCACGGACGGCGAATCCAGCGGCGGCAGCAGCGCCGGCCCGCGCGGCAGCGTGTGCCCCGCCGCCTCGAAGGTCGGGCGGTCCGCGTCGTGCCCCACCAGCAGCACGCGAAACCCGCGCCTCCCCAGCAACGCCGCCGCGATGAGCCCCGTCAGCTCGCCGCCGCAGACGATGACGTCGTAGTAGTTCGTGTCCATGGTCGGAGGGGAGCGAGAAGCGAGACCCGGTCTTCACAGAAAGGATACGCGGCGAATCGTCGCGTGGGAACGGAGGCGGCTTCGTCGCCGCAGGTTTGCAGTTTCTCCGAGAGCTTCCGATCAGAGGCTGGCCACCACGCCGGCGCCCGGCTGCGCGCCGCTGACGCGCACGCGGCGCCCCTGCACGAAGACCCGCCCCTCGGCCAGGGCCCGCACCACCGCCGGCAACAGCTTGTGCTCCTCGGCCAGGATGCGCAGGCGCAGCGTCTCGGCGCTGTCGTCGTCGCGCACGGCGAGGGCGGTCTGCGCGATCACCGGCCCGCTGTCGACGCCGGCGTCGACGAAGTGCACGGTGCAGCCGGCGACCTTCACGCCGTACGCGAACGCCTGCTCCTGCGCGCGCGTGCCGGGAAACGCCGGCAGCAGGGCAGGGTGGACGTTGATCACCCGTCCGGCGAAAGCGGAAAGGAAATCGGCGCCCAGGAGGCGCATGAACCCGGCCAGCACCACCAGCTCGACCTCGTGCAGGCGCAGCGCCCCCAGCAGCGCCTGGTCGAACAGCGCGCGCTCGGCGAACTGGCGATGGTCGACGACGAAGGTGGGAATGCCCGCCGCCCGCGCCCGGTGAAGGGCGCCGCAGTCGGGGACGTTGACGCCGACGGCGGCCAGCCGGGCCGGGCCCAGCTCCCCGCGGGCGGCGACGTCGATCAGCGACTGCAGATTCGTCCCGCCCCCCGACGCCAGGACGCCGACCTTCATGCGCCGCCCGTCACGCGCGCTCCGCCGGGCGGGGCGCCACCGGCAGGCGACCGATGAACTCGACCGGGCCGTCGACGACGTTGCTGTCGGCGACCTCGCCGACGTCGAACACGCGCTCGCCCTGCGCCTCCAGCAGCGCGCGCGCCTCGGCGACGCGCGCCCGGGGAACGCAGGCCAGCATGCCGATCCCCATGTTGAACGTGCGCAGCATCTCCTCGGGCGCCACGCCCCCGCCGCGCGCCAGGTGATCGAACAGGGGCGGCACCTCCCACGACCCGAGGTGAATCTGCAGCTTCAGCTTGGCGCCGGCCGGCAGCATGCGCGTCGGGTTGTCGACCAGGCCGCCGCCGGTGATGTGGGCCGCCCCGCGCAGAAGATCGGCCGCCGCCAGCGCGCGCACCGCCTTGACGTAGATGCGCGTCGGCCGGAGCAGCGCCTCGCCGAGCGGCGCGTCCAGCCCCGGCAGCGCGGCGTCGAGCGGCAGCTTCATGTGCTCGAGAAAAACCCGCCGCACCAGCGAGTACCCGTTCGAGTGAAACCCCGACGACGCCAACCCGAGCAGCTTGTCGCCGGCGCGGATGGCGCCGCCGTCGACGCGGCGGCTGCGCTCGACCACGCCGACGCAGAAGCCGGCCAGGTCGTACTCGCCGGCGGCGTAGAAGCCGGGCAGCTCGGCGGTCTCGCCGCCGATCAGCGCGCAGCCTGCCTGCTGGCAGCCGCTGGCGATCCCGGCCACCACCTGCTCGGTGACGTCGACGTCCAGCGCGCCGGCGGCGAAGTAATCGAGGAAGAACAGCGGCTCGGCCCCGCTGACCACCAGGTCGTTGACGTTCATGGCGACCAGATCGATGCCGACCGTGTCGTGCCGGCCGGTCAGGAACGCCAGCTTCAGCTTGGTGCCGACGCCGTCGGTGCACGACACCAGCAGCGGCTCGCGATAGCCGGCGGGCAGGCCGCACAGGGCGGCGAACCCGCCCACGCCAGCCAGCACCTCCGGGCGCATCGTGCGCTGCACGTGCGGCTTGATGCGTTCGACCAGCTCGTCGCCGGCGTCGATGTCGACACCGGCGTCGCGATAGGTCAGTCCCGGGCGCTTGTTCCGATCCATGACGATGATGACGGCCGGCTCGCCTAGTCCTCGTCGGCGCGCGCGCGGCGGGCGGCGCTGCCGGCGGCGTTGCTGATGGGGGGCGAACCGAACCGTTCCACGAACCCGCGCAGCAGGCGATCCAGCTCTGCCTCCGGCTGGGCGGCTTCGGCGAAGCGGATCCAGCGCGCCCCGGCGGCGACGGCGCGGCGCAGCTGGCGGCCCCCGCGCCCGTCGACGAACCCGCGCAGCGTCTCTCCCGGCGGCGAGCAGGCGTACATGACCATGGCGCTGCGGCCGGTCTCGTAATCCATCACGCCCTCGGCGCGCACTTGCAACACGCCCGACGATTCCGGAGCCTGCGCGCTCGCCTGCGCGATGGGATGCCACGAGCCGAAATGCACGGGCGGCAGCATAACAAATTAAAACCGAGACCGACGAGCGTTCCGCACCCGTGGTGAGGTATTCTCCCCGCTTTCTGATGGCCGCCTGGTACAAACGAGACGAGAAGGAAGAGGATCTCTCCGCCGAAAAGCGCAGCGTGCCGGCTGGCGTCTTCACGAAGTGTCCCGGCTGTCGCGCCCCGCTTCTGACCGCCGAGCTGGACAAGAGCGACCAGGTCTGCCCGCAGTGCGACCACCACTTTCCGCTGCCGGCGGCCCGTCGCATCGCCCTGGTGCTGGACGAGGGGAGCTTCGTCGAGGAGGACGCCACCATCGACAGCATCGATCCGCTCGGCTTTCGCGATTCGAAGCGCTATTCGGAGCGCCTGCGCGCGGCGAAGAAGGCGTCGGACGTCGCGGGCGGCGACGCCGTGCGCGCCGGGGGCGGGCGCATCGAAGGGCAACCGGTCGAGATCGGCGTCTTCGTCTTCGAGTTCATGGGCGGGTCGATGGGCTCCGTCGTGGGCGAGAAGGTCACGCGCGTCTTCGAACGGGCGCTGGAGCGGCGCGTGCCGGCCATCGTCTTTTCAGCCTCGGGCGGCGCGCGCATGCAGGAAGGCGTGCTGTCGCTGATGCAGATGGCGAAGACGTCGGCGGCGCTGGGGCGACTGCGCGAGGCCGGCATCCCGTACCTCTCCGTTCTGCTGCACCCGACGACGGGCGGCGTGGCGGCCAGCTTCGCCATGCTGGGCGACGTGATCCTTGCGGAGCCGAAGGCGCTGATCGGTTTCGCCGGCGCGCGTGTCATCCAGAACACCATTCGCCAGCGCCTGCCGCCCGGGTTCCAGCGCGCCGAGTTCTTGCTGGAGCACGGGTTTCTCGACCGCATCGTCCCGCGGCGCGAGCTGCGGGCGACGCTGGCGTCGCTGGTGCGCTTGCTCGGGCCGCGCGGCCGCTAGGCGGGCGGGCTAGGCGATGGCCGCGCGGTATCGGGAGCTGCTTGCCCGGCTGGACGGGTTGCGCGGGCTGGGCGTCGACCTCGACCTCGGCCGCGTGCGCGAGGCGCTGCGGCGGCTGGGCTCGCCGGAGGCGCGCCTGCCGGCGGTGCAGATCGCCGGCACCAACGGCAAGGGATCGACGGCGGCCATGACCGACGCCATCCTGCGCGCGGCCGGCTGGAAGACGGGCCTCTACACGTCGCCGCACCTCAGCCGGTTCACCGAACGCATCCGCGTCGACGACGTCGAGGCCGACGGGGATCGGCTGGCGGCGCTGGACGCGCGCGTGGCCGGCACGGGCGTGCCGCTGACCTACTTCGAGGTGGCGACCGTCCTGGCGTTCCTGCTGATGGCGGAGGAGGGCGTCGAGATCGCGGTGCTGGAGACGGGGCTGGGCGGGCGCCTCGACGCGGTGACGGCCTGCCAGCCAGTGGCGACGGCGGTGACCAGCATCGCCTTCGATCACATGGATTACCTCGGCGACGATCTGCGCAGCATCGCGCGCGAGAAGGCCGGCATCATCAAGCCGGGCGTTCCCCATCACGTCGCCCGCCTGCCGCCCGAGGCCGACGAGGAGATGGCGCGCGTGGCGCGCGCCGCCGGGGCGCCGCTGCTGCGGCTGGGTGTCGACTTTCACGAGGTGGAGGGACCCGTGGCGCTGGCGGGCGCGCACCAGCGCTCGAACGCCGCCCTCGCGCGGGCGCTGGCCCTGGCGGCGGGGCGCGCGCGCGCGCGGCCGGTCAGCGAGGCGGCGGTGGCGGCCGGGCTGGCCGGCGCGCGCTGGCCGGGGCGCCTGGAGCTCATCGGCGGCGACGTGCTGCTCGACTGCGCGCACAACCCCGAAGGCGCGGCGGCGCTGGCGGCGGCGCTGCCGGCGCTGGCGGCCGGACGTCGAGTCGCGCTGGTGCTGTCGGTGGTGAAGGACAAGGACGCGGGCGGCGTGGTGGCCGCGCTGCTGCCGGCCGTGGAGCTGATCGTCGCCACCGAGTCGCAGAACCCGCGCGCGCTGCCGGCGGCGGCGCTGGCGGCCGCGATCCCCGCCGCCGGCCCGGCGCGCCTGGCCGTCGCCGATCCGCTGGCCGCGCTGGCCGAAGCGCGCCGGCGCGTGCCCGGCGGTCTGGTGGTGGTGGCGGGATCGATCTTTCTCGTTGGACAGATACGGGCCGCGCTGTGCGGTCAGCCGTCCGACCCGGCGCCGGTCTCCGATCCCGTCTGACCGGCGGACGTGAAGTGCTATGTTTTCGGCGATCGTGACACCGCCGTTCTGTTTGGTCGTGGCCGCCGCGCTGTTGATGCAAGAGCCGCCCGCCGCGCCGGTCGCCCCGGCCGGCCCGCGCGTGCACGCCCGCACCGTGCAGGTGATGGGGACGGACGCCACCTTCAGCGCCTGGACCGACGATCCGGCGTCCGCCGACCGCGCCTTCGACGCCGCCTTCGACGAGATCCGACGCATCGATCGTCTGATGACCGACTGGGAGCGCCCGGGCCAGGACCCGAGCGACGTCGTCCGCATCAACAAGGCCGCCGGCAAGAAGGCGGTCAAGGTCTCGCCCGAGACGCTGGCGGTGATCGAGCAGTCGCTGGCGATGTCGAAGAGCTCCGGCGGCGCGTTCGACATCACCTACGCGGCGATGCGCGGCCTGTGGAAATTCGACGAGGACATGGAGCGCAAGCTGCCCGCGGACGCGGAGATCCAGGCGCGCCGCAAGCTGATCAACTATCGCGACGTCGTCGTCGATCACGCCGCGGGCACCGTGCGGTTGCGCCGCGCTGGCATGCGCCTGGGCCTGGGGGGCATCGCCAAGGGCTACGCCGTCGATCGCTGCGCCGACATGCTCCGCGGCCAGGGGCTGGCGAACTTCATGGTGCAGGCGGGCGGCGATCTGTTCGTCGCCGGTTCGAAGGGCGCGCAGAGCTGGATGGTGGGCGTGCGCGATCCGCGTGGCGGGCCGCGCGACATCATCGCCCGGATGGCGATCAAGGATCACGCCTTCTCGACGGCGGGCGATTACGAACGGTCGTTCATGCTCGACGGCAAGCGGTACCATCACATCATCGATCCGAAGACCGGTTATCCAGCCACCGCCTCGCGCGGCGTGACCATCTTCGCGCCCACGGCCTTCCTGGCTGACGCCCTCGACGACGCGGTCTTCATCGTGGGGCCGGAGCGCGGCCTGGCCCTGGTGGCGGCGTACCCCGACTGCGCGGCGCTGATCATCGACGCGCACAACAAGGTCTGGATGTCGCCGGCGCTGGAAGGCAAGCTGCAACGCCTGGCGCCGCCCACCGACGCGCCCTAGGAGCCGCGATGACCGCCAGCGCGATGACCAGCCCGAAGACGACCGCCGCCAGCGCCGACGTCATCATCATCGGAGGCGGGGTCATGGGCTGCGCGGTGGCCCTGCGCCTGTGCCAGCGGGGCATCGCCGCCACGGTGATCGAGCGCGGCATCCCGGGCGCCGAGGCGTCCAGCGCCGCCGCCGGCATCCTGGGCCCGCAAATGGAGTCGGAGCAGCCGGGCCCGTTGCTGGAGCTGGGCCTGCGCAGCCGGGCGCTTTATCCCGCGCTGGCCGCCGAGCTGCGCGACGCCACCGGCATCGACATCGGCTACCTCAAGTCGGGGGTGCTGGCGGTGGCGCTGACCGCCGCCGAGGAGGCGGAGCTCGGCGCCCGCCGCGTCTGGCAGCTGGCCCGTGGCCTGCGCGTCGAGGCGCTGTCGCCGGAGGCCTTGCGCGCCGCGGAGCCGGCCATCAACCGGGCGGTACTGGCTGGGCTGCGCTTCCCCGACGACGGCCAGGTCAACGCGCGCGATCTGGCGCGCGCGCTGTCGCAGGCGGCGTCCGCCGCCGGCGCGCGGTTCCTGCAGGGTCGCTACGTGCGCCGCGTGCTGGTCGAGCGAGGCGCCGCCACCGGCGTTGAGCTGGACAGCGAGGTCTTGCCCGCGGCCGCCGTCGTCGTCGCCGCCGGCAGCTGGTCGGGGTTGGTCGAAGGCGCCGGCGTGCCCGGCACCGTCGTGCGCCCGGCGCGCGGCCAGATGGTCGCCATCGAGACGCGCCCGCCGATCTTCCGCCACGTCATCAGCGTGCACGGGCGCGGCTATCTGGTCCCGCGCCGCGACGGCAGCGTGCTGGCGGGCAGCACCATGGAGATGGCCGGCTTCCGCAAGGAGGTCACCGTCGCCGGCCTGGCCCAGATCCTGGGGCTGGCGCACACGCTGGTGCCGGCGCTGGCCGACGCGCCGGTGACCGCCACCTGGTCGAACTTCCGACCCTACACGGAGGATCATCTGCCGGTGCTGGGCGCGACGCCAGTGCGCGGCCTGGTGCTGGCCACCGGCCACTTCCGCAACGGCATCCTGCTGGCCCCCATCACCGGCGCCGTCATCGCCGAGCTGGTCGCCGGCGGGACGCCCGCGGTCGATCTGGCGCCGTTCTCGATCGCCCGCTTCGCCGGGCGGTGATCGGCGGTAGCGGCCGCCGCCGTCGCGATTGGATCCCGGGGACCTGCATCTGCACGGTCTCGACGCGCACGTACCGACCGGATGTCCGCGGTGCCGCGCTGGATGATTGTTCCATCGCAACAACAATAATTCCAGAACAAGCGATCTAATCCCATGGACGGAACAGAGGTATCTCTCCGATCGACAACGGAGGGACCAGCCATGACGACCACGACAGCGACAGCGACCACGACGGCGACCAGCATCGATCCGCTCGAGCATTCGTTGAGCGACCAGGCGCTCGACCAGCTGTTTCGCAAAGCCCGCACGCACAACGCCTGGCTCGACCGGCCGGTCAGCGACGAGGTGTTGCGGCGGCTCTACGACCTGTTGAAGTGGGGCCCGACCAGCGCCAACATGTCGCCGGCGCGCATCGTCTTCCTGCGGACGCGGGAGGCAAAGGAGAGGCTGCGACCCGCGCTGGCCCCCGGCAACGTCGACAAGACCATGGCGGCGCCGGTGACCGCCATCATCGCCTACGACGAACTTTTCTATGAACAGGCGCCCAGGCTGTTCCCGCACGTCCCTGGCATGCGCGACGTGTTCGCCAATTCACCGGAGCTGGCGGCGGCCACGGCGTTCCGGAACGGCAGCTTGCAGGGCGCCTACCTGATCGTGGCCGCGCGCTCGCTGGGCCTCGATTGCGGTCCGATGTCCGGCTTCGACAACGCCAAGGTCGACGAGGCGTTCTTCCCTGCGGCCAGCCGCAGCGGCGCGGCTGCGGACGAGGTCAACCCCGTCGGTCGCCTGCGATCGAACTTCCTGTGCAACCTTGGCTACGGCGATCCGGCGGGCGTCTATCCGCGGGGCCCCCGGTTGAGCTTCGAAGAGGCGTGCCGGTTGCTTTGATCGCCGCTTCGACTCTAGCGGCTCTCGTCCTTGTTGCCGCGGCGGCGGGTGACGCGCGTGCCGTCGGGAAGCGCCTCGGTCAGATCGGCGGTCGTGATGGCGCCCTGGCCGAAACGGGCGCCGATGCGATCCAGCGCAGCGTTCAGGCGTTCGCTCGCGGGGGCGGGGGTCGCGAAGATGCCGAGCTGGCCGCGCCCGGTGCTGACCAGGTTCTGCGCCGAGATGCCGGTCAGGCGCACCGCGCGGGGCAGCGGCGCCTCGGCCAGCAGCGCCAGCGCCGCCCGGTACAGCGTCTGGCCGTCGTCGACCGCCGCGCCTTCGAACGTCGATCGCCGCGTCAGGAGCCGGAAGTCGGCCAGCTTGATCTTCAGCTGCACCGTGCGCGCCTTCTGCCCGGCCGCGCGCAGGCGTTCGGCCACGCGCAGCGCCTGGGCGTGAATGAACGGGTGCAGCGCCTCGGCGCCACGGATGTCCTCGTCGAAGGTGTCCTCCGATCCGATGCTCTTGGCATCGCGGTCGGGGATCACGGGCCGGGGATCGATCGCCTGGCTCAGGTTCCACAGCGCGCGCCCCGACGGGCCGAGCCGGCGTTCCAGTTCGGTCGGATCGCGGGCCGCGACGTCGCCGATGGTCTCGATCCCGCACAGGCGCAGCGTCTTCTCCGTCTTGGGACCCACGCCCCACAGACGGCTGACCGGCAGCGGGGCCAGGAACGGCCGCCCCTCGGCTTCGTCGACCTCCCGCTGGCCGTTCGGTTTGGCCAGGTCGGAGGCGATCTTGGCGATGAACTTCACCGCCGCGATGCCGGCCGACGCGGGCAGGCCCACCTCGTCGGCGATGCGCCGGCGCAGCGCCCGCGCCATCTCGGCCGGCGGCCCGAGCAGCGCGATCGAACCGGTGACGTCCAGGAACGCCTCGTCCAGCGACAGCGGCTCCACCAGCGGCGTGGCGTCGTGCAGGATCTGGAAGACCTGGCGGCTGGCGGCGACGTAGGCCGAGAAACGCGGGCCCACGACGACGGCGTCGGGCGCCAGCTTCAGCGCCCGCGCCATCGGCATCGCGCTGCGCACGCCGAAGGGCCGCACCTCGTACGACGCCGCCAGCACGACGCCGCGGCTGCGGTGACCACCAACGATGACGGGCCGCCCGCGCAGCGAGGGGTCGTCTCGCTGCTCCACGGACGCGTAGAACGCGTCCATGTCCAGGTGAATGATCGCGCGGGCGGCCGTGCGCTCAGTCCTTCTTCCCGCCGTCCAGAGTGATGGCGATCATGAAGGTACCGGTGATGTATTGATCGATGGCGCCGCCCACGATGTAGGGGGCCGTGGATTGGGTCACTTTGAAGTCGTAGAAGTAACGGCGCACGTCGATCCCCGCGCGCACCTCGATCGTGCGCGTCACCGCGTAACCGAGGCCGCCCTGAGCGTCGATCCCGCCCACCTTCAGGTTGGGGAAATAGTTGTCCTTGATTTGCCCGGGCGTCAGGATGTAGCGGTACGCGGCGCCAGCGAACACCGAGAGGGGACCGATGGGCACGCGCGCGAACAGCCCCGGCCGCACATAGCGATAGATCGTGTCGGGCAGATCGCTGAGCGGGTTGGCCGGGTCCTGGTTCCGATTCGACAGCTTGAACGCGTGCTCTCCACCGGTGACGGAAATCGAGAATTCGCCGCTGGTCGAGAACGGAATGCGATAGCGCAGGCCGATCGCATAGTCGTGCACCGTCGTCGGGTATGAGGCGCCGCTCTTCGTCGTCGACTTCAGCCCGAAGCCCAGCTCGGCGCTGGCGTCCAGGCCGATGTTCGCCAGCACGCCGCCGCCGCCGCCCATGGCGCCGGGGTAAAAGATCGCCGCCAGGCCCAGCGTCGGCGCGCTCAGGTTGTATGGCCGTAGAGTGCCGGTGCCGTCCGCATGGCCGACGTTCTGGTTGTACGACAGGTCGCGCTTGAAGATGCGCGCGCCCGCGGAGAGATCTAGGTAGCGCAGCGGTCCGCCGGCGGCGGCAGCGGTCTCGCCCGCTTCCTCCTCGGCGTCCTTGCGCTTCTTTTTCTTGGGCTTCTCTTCCTCCTGGGCGGCCGCCTTCTCCTCGGGCTTCTCCGCCTTCTCGGGCTTCTTTTCGGCCTTGTCCTTCTCCTCTTCGGCCTTGGTCTCCTCCTTTTCGGAGGCCGCCGCCGCGGCTTCTTTGTCCTCTTCGTTGTCCTCGGGCGCGGCCGGGCCGGCCGCCTTGCCCGGCTTCTTTGCGCCGGCCGGAACCTTCCCGCGATCGATCGCGGCGCCCAGGCGCTTCCAGAAGTTCTTCGCCACGTCGACCGCCAGCTTCTTCGGGCTGGGGCCGGCGAACGCTCCCTCACCGGTCACGGTGCCGTCGGCGCCGTTGCGCACCGCCAGGCGCGCCTTCTTCTTGCCCACCTCGCCGGTGACGATGGCCGAGAGCGCCAGCTCCTTGGCCAGCGACGCATATCCGTCATTCGAGTCGAGCGAGATGTTCGCCGCCTTCGCCGCGTCGTCGATCTCGCGCGAGCGAACCAGCTCGAATCCCTTGCCCTTGACGATCTGCATGACGACCTTGCGGATCAAGGCCTCCTGCTGCCCGTCGAAGCGGGGGATGCCCACCCGCTTCGGCGCCGCCGCCGCCAAGCTGGGCCAGGCCAGCAAGGCGAGGAAGAGAAGAGCGATAGTGTTAATGAGACGGCTATGTGGAACCAAGCGGGGGATCTTCTTCATTTGCCGGTTCCGCCCGCGACGACGTTGTTCGCCCAGTTCTGGACGCAGGTCAGCTCATCCGCCGTCAGCATCATTCCGGTACCCATCGGCATCTGCACGCCGCATGGTGGGTTAGGCTTCAACTTGTCGAGGAACAAGCCCTGCGCCGGTTGCACGCCCGGCTTGAGGTAGACCTGGTTCATTCCACCGCACTTGTTCATGTTCGCCATCGTCGGTGCGGCAGGCATTCCGCCGACCAGCGAGTGCGGAAACGTGGCGGCCGTCATGTCGAACCCGCCAAATGACGGCGCGCCCGCCGCCCCGTGACAGACGGTCGTGCATGTGTATTTCGAGAAGATGCCGCTTGTGTCGCAACCCGTGGGAAGTGAACCGCCGTCGTTCCCGCCCATCGTCCCCCCGCTACCGCCGCTGGTCCCGCCACCCGCCAGGTCCGGCGGGAGCGATCCGGCGCATCCCACCGTCAACAAAGTGAGCACACAGATGCCTGACAGGCTCAGGGGCCACGCCCCGGAAGAGCGGGCGACGGACAAAAAACGCGTCATGGGGTCCCTCCGAATCCGTCGGATACCACAGGTTCCGCCGATGAGGGAAGCGATCTCCGCTGAGCGGTTCGAAAAGCGCAATCTATGCGAAGCGCGTCGGGGTCGGACCACCCCGGCGACGGCGGAAATTGCCGCTCGATCTCACCTCCCGGTCATGCTAGCGGGGTCGAGGAGGCGGGCGAGCTCGTCGGGGGGCAGGACCTTCTTCTCGACGCACAGCTCGCGCACCGTCTTGCCGGTCTTCACCGCTTCCTGGGCGATCTTCGCCGCGGCGTCGTATCCGATGCGCGGCGCCAGGGCGGTGACCATGGCCAGGCTCTGCTCGACGAAGGACCGGCAGCGGTCGATGTCGGGCTCTAGCCCTTCGATGCAGCGGGCGGCGAACAGGCGGCAGCCGGCGGCCAGGATCTGCGTCGATTGGAGAAAGTTGTAAGCCATCACCGGCGTCATCACGTTGAGCTCGAAGTTGCCGGCCGCGCCGCCCCAGGCGATGGTGGCGTCGTTGCCGATGACATGCGCGCAGATCTGCAGCAGCATCTCGGGCATCACCGGGTTGACCTTGCCGGGCATGATCGAGCTGCCGGGCTGCAGGTCGGGCAGGCGCAGCTCGCCCAGGCCGCAGCGCGGGCCGGAGCCCAGCCAGCGCACGTCGTTGGCGATCTTCGTCAAGCTGACCGCCGTGGCGCGCAGGGCGCCCGACGCCTCGACCAGGCCGTCGTGCGCCGCCAGCGACTCGAACAGGTTGGCGGCCTGGCGCAGGGGCAGCCCGACCTCGCGCCCGACCACGGCGATCACCCGGCGCGCGAACGCCGGGTCGGCGCCCAGGCCGGTGCCGACGGCGGTCCCGCCGAGCGCCAGGTGGGTGAGGGCGCCGCGCGCCGATTCGACGCGCCGGATGCTCTCCGTCAGCATGGCGGCGTAGCCGGAGAACTCCTGCCCCAGGCGGATCGGCACCGCGTCCATCAGGTGCGTGCGGCCGATCTTGATGACGTAGTCCCAGGCGTGCGCCTTGGCGTCCAGCGCGCCCTCCAGCGCGCGCATGGCCGGCAGCAGGTCGCGCTCCATCGCCTCGGCGGCGGCGATGTAGACGGCGCTGGGAAACACGTCGTTCGACGACTGGCCGCGGTTGACGTGGTCGTTCGGGTGAACCTGCTTCGACCCCGGGCTGCCGCCCAGGATCTGGATGGCGCGGTTGGCGATCACCTCGTTGGCGTTCATGTTGCTGGAGGTGCCGGAGCCGGTCTGGAAGATGTCGACGACGAACTCGCCGTCGTGCTGGCCGGCGGCCACCTCGTGCGCGGCGGCGCAGATGGCGTCGGCGATCTCGGGGGGCAGGGCGTTCGCGTCCTTGTTGATCTCGGCGGCGGCTTTCTTGATGAGGGCCAGCGCGCGGATCACCCGGCGCGGTAGCCGCAGGCCGCTGACCGGAAAGTTGTCGATGGCCCGCTGGGTCTGGGCGCCGTAGAGGGCGTTGGCCGGCACCTGCACGGGGCCCAGGGAATCGATTTCGGTTCGCAGCTCGTCGTCGCGCATGAAAGACCTGCCTATTCGTCGAACAACACGTCCTCGGTCATGTCCAGGGCGCCCGCTTCCAGACGGGCGCCCGACAGATCCGCCGTGGTCTTGCGGAGGCGATCGGCCAGGACCTGGACGAAGCTCCAGAGCAGCTTGACCGACAGCTGCGGCTCTTTGCGGATGATCTCGTAAAAGTCGCGCCGGCGCAGGATCAGCACGCGCGAGCGCTCGTCGGCGGTGGCGCTGGCCGAGCGCGGCTGGCGTGGGTCCACCAGCGCCATCTCGCCGATGTGGGCCCCGGGCAGAAGGTGCGTGATGAAAGCGTTGTTCTTGTGCAGGCGGATCTTGCCGCGCAGGAGGACGAACATCTCGTCGCCGGCCTGGCCCTCCTTGATGATCTCGTCGCCGGCGGCGTACTCGCGCACCTCGGTGACGTTCACCACGCGCAGGATCTCCTTGTAGATGAGATGCCGGAACAGCGGCATCTGCTTGCGCCTGTCGACCTTGCGGGTCAGCTCTTCGGTGCGGTCCTCGGCCGCGGCGCCCGGCTGCGGCTGCTCGACGCGGACGATCACCGCCGTGATGTTGTCGTGGCCGCCGCTCGCGTTCGCGTGCTCGACCAG
>DATKEU010000248.1:0-19270 GCA_035544495.1 Polyangia bacterium
AGCGCCAGCTGGGCCGCGGCGTCTTCGGCGAGCGGGAGCCCGTGCCCGTCCAGCGACAGCGAAAAGCCCAGGCGGGCGGCGGGCGCGCGGCTGAGCAGCGCCGCCGGGTCGAGGTTCTCCGCCTGCACTGCGAGCTCATAATCGCCGAGGCGCGGTTGCGCGCCGCCGAGGTGATCGACGGAA
This sequence comes from Polyangia bacterium, assembly GCA_035544495.1. Lineage (GTDB taxonomy): Bacteria > Myxococcota_A > Polyangia > Fen-1088 > Fen-1088 > DATKEU01. Next base: position 184 of record DATKEU010000248.1, read on the forward strand.
GCGCTGCCCTGGGCGGTGATGCGGCCGGCGGGCCCGCTGCGGATCTCCAGCTCGTCGAGGCGCGCGTTCAGCCGATCGGCGTCCAGCGCCAGGCGAGCGCTGAGATCCAGCGCGCTGACGATGGCGCGCGAGCCGTCCGCCAGCCGGGCGTCCGCCGCGAGATCGACCACCGCCAGCCGATCCAGGCGCACGCGCCAGCGACCGGACGCGCCGCCGGGCGGATGCGCGGATTTTGGCGAGGCAGGCGCCGCCGAAGGCGCGACCAGGTGCTGGACGTTGAGCGTGCCGTCGGCTTCGGGCCGCACCACCAGGCGGGCGCCCTCGACGCGCAGCTCGCGAACGGCGACGGTGTGGCGGAGCAGCGCCAGCAGGTCGTAGCGCGCGGAGAGTCGGGCCACGGCGACGGCGGTGCGCCCGCTGTCGTCGACGACGCTGACGTCGTCGAGGATCAGGTCGTGCACGTAGTCGCCGCCGACGTGGCCGATGCGCAGGCCGGGGACGTGCGCGCGGGCCTGGCCCAGGACCAGCTGGCGAACCTGCTCGCGCCCGACCTCTGTGCGGGCATAGATGAACGCCGCCGAGACCGCCGCCGCCGCCAGGGCCAGGAGCCCCAGCACGACAGCGCCGGCGACGCGCGCCACCCGCCCCAGCGACGACCGGGCCGAACCGCGGTGCATCCCCCACGATCGGAAGGCCATCTCAGAACGCCTCGCCGATGGTGAAGTGAAAGGCGAAGCGCTCGCCGGGATCCGGGTTCCCCGGCCCGACGCGGTTCAGGCGCACCGCCACGCCCGCGCGCGCGACGCCGATGGGCGTGTTGTACGCGCCGTCGAGCCCCGGCGCCACGTGCAGCTGGCCGAGCTTTAGCTCGGCGAAGGTGGGCGTGACGTCGCCCGCGTCGACGAATGGGATCAACCCCAGCCAGTTGCCACCGATCTTCATCACGTCGACGCGCAGCTCGCCGGACAACAGCACCTGGCCGTCGCCGCCGTACGGGATCAGGCGCCCTTGCTGGTCGCGCGCCTGCGGCGACAGGCGCCCGAAGCCGAAGCCGCGGTGATCGGCGGGGCCGCCCAGGCGAAACCGCCGCGTGATCGGGCTGCCGTCGCTGTCGTAGGTCGAGATCCAGCCGGTCAGCGCGCGCCCGGCCAGCACCATGCGCCGGCCGAGCGGCACATACGCCCGCGCCTCCGGCGTGAACTTGACATAGTGAAAGTCGCCGCCGAGGGCCGGATCGCCTACCTCCGCGCGCAACGACAGATAGCCGCCGTAACGTGGTTGAAGCGCGCGGTCGCGCAGATCCAGCTGGCCGAAGGCCTCGACGTACGCCAGACGGTACGGATCCTTGAAGCCGAAGAATCTGTCGCTGGCCCCGCCGAAGACGTCCTGGTTGACGTTGAAGAAGTCCAGGTACTGCAGGTTCCAGGACGCGCCCAGCAACAGCCGGTTGCGCAGAAACGGCCGTTCACCGCCGAGCTCCGCGCGCGGGCCGTAATATTGATAACCCTCGGAGACGCCGAGATCGAACCCCCCCAGCACGTGCATGACGACGTTGGTGGCAAACACGTCGGGCTGGGTCAGCTGGATGTCGGTCGCGCCGGCGAAGCCCGCGCGCTGGACATTGGTCACCGACGGAATCACCACGTAGGCCGGCATGAAGCGCAGGCGCAGCTTGCGCAGGCCGCCCAGGAAGTTGCTGAACGTCCACTCGCCGCGCAAGTGGACTTGCTCCTGCGCGCGATCGGCGCCGATGCCCGCGCCGAGACGCATCTCGCGCAAGGGCCCCGGCTTGACGTGCACGACGACGTCGGCCACGTCGGTGGGCTGCGGCGGCAGGTCGACGCGCACCGACGAGAAGACGCCCAGGTTGTAAAGCCGGCCCTGCGCGGCGGCCAGTTCCGACGGGCTATAGACGTCGCCCTCGTTCCAGCCGATGCGGCGGTACAGCTTCCACGCCGGGATACGGTCGTTCCCCTCGATGGTGGTCTTGCCCATGCGCACGCGCGGGCCCGGCTTGCCGTCGTACTGCACGTCGGCGACGTGCCGATCGCGATCGACGCTGACGCTGCCGGTGACCGCGCCATAAGCGTAGCCGTCGTCCTTCAGGCGATCGCCCAGCGTCCCCTCGAGGCCGCTGTAGCTGGAGTAGTCGAACCGCTTGCCCGCCTTCACGTCCCAGGACGCGGCGGCCTTGCGCGCGCGCGCCTCCTCGGGCGGCGGCAGACTCTGGATGCGCACGGCGCCGATGTTGGTGGGGGAGTTCTCCTGCACCTTGATCAGGATGTCGACGGCGTCCGGTTTGCCGTCGACCTTCTTGACCTGGTGATCGACGACGCGCGCGTCGAAGTACCCGTGGTCGGCATAGAAAGCGTCGACCCGTTTCAGATCGAGGTCGAAGGCGGCGCTGTCGAACCACTTCTTGCTGGCGAGGGGCCACCAGCCAGTCGTCTGCGTGGCCAGCTTGTCGGTGATCGCGCCGTCGGAGAACGCCCGGTTTCCTTCGATGCGCAGGGCGTGGACCCAGACACCGGTCCCGAGTTCGTCATGCGCGCATCCCGTGCCCATGACCGTCATTGCCAGTGCCAGCGCCAGCCGAAACGAAAGCGCAAAAATCCCCGGACAGAGTTTCACCACCCTCTCCGCGTCGAACCTAAGCATCGGCCCGCGGACTGCCAGCGCCGGCGGCGAAGAAACGGTGGCGGTCTCAGTAAACGGCGAACGGCGGCGGCGGATACGGGCGGCCGAAAGGGAGGCCACCGCGGATGGTCTGCACGGGCTTCAAATGAACGTTGCCGTCGCGCGTGTTGTTGCGCGTGTCGACGAAATGGACCGGGCCCTCCGCCAGCTCCAGGATGGAGACGTCGGCAGGCGCGCCGGGCTGCAGGGTGCCCAGCTTCGCGACGCGGCCGATCACCTTGGCGGGGTTGATGGTGGCCATGGCGACGACCTGATCCAGCGTGAATCCCAGGTTCAGGAACTTGCTCATCACCCAGGGCAGGTACGGCATGCCGGGGCTGTTGCCGCTGGCGACGTGGATGTCGCTGGAGATCACGTCGGGCGGCAGGCCCTGCTTGATGGCCGGCTCCGCCACCGTGTAGTCGAAGCTGCCGCCGCCGTGTCCGACGTCGATGATGACGCCGCGTTTTTTCGCCGCCAGCGCCGCGCCCAGCAGCTTGCCGTCCTGCACGATGTTGTTGCCGAGCCCGCTGTAGGCGTGCGTCAGCACGTCGCCGGGCCGCAACAGATCCAGCAAGTCCGCCAGCAGCCCGGGCACGTCGCCGATGTGGCACATGACGCGCCCCTTGGTCCCGGCGCGCTGGACGGCGGCGATGGCGCGCTTGAGCGGCTCGGTCCCGTTCGCCCCGACGATGTTCTTGCTCATGCGGACCTTCGCCCCCAGCACCACGTCGGCGTTCTCGGCGATCACGCGCGACGCCGCCTCGACGTCGGCGTAGTCGATGTTCAGCATCTCGGGGACGGGGAAGCCGGCCAGCCCGTTGTTGCCGATGTGCAGGAACGCGAACATGCGGGTGCGCGTCTGGGCCATGATGTGGCGGCGAAACGCGGCGAAGTTGTTCGCCCCGGCGTCGCCGGCGCTGACGACGGTGGTGGTGCAGGTGTTGGGGACCAGCTCGTCGGCGGGAATGCCGATGGCCGACCCGTACGGATAGACGTGCGTGTGCAGATCGATGAGGCCGGGCGTGACCAGCTTGTCCTTGACCTCGATGAGGCGGGTGGCGCGGGCGGCGGGAATGTCTTTCTCGACGGCGGCGATGCGGCCGAAGCGGATGCCGATGTCGCGCGGGGCGTTCAGCTTCTGGCTGGGATCGACGACCCGGCCGCCCTTGATCACCAGATCGAACTTCTCCTCGGCGGGCGAATCCGACGACGCCGCCGCGGATCGCCCGCGGCCGACACCGGCGGCCAGCGCGGTCAGGCTCGCTCCCTGGGCCAAGAAACTCCGGCGCGACAGTGACGTCATGGCAGACCTCCTTCGGCGTGCACCCGGCGCCGCGCGCAGCGGGCACAGCGCAGCGGGTGAATGAAGGCGGCAACAGTGGCGAAATTTTCCGCACCGGTCAATCCTCGGCGCATGCCGACACGCCTTCGCGCGCTCGCGTTCCTGGCCTGCGTGACGGGCGCCTGCGCCGGTGGCCCGCGCCGGCCCGAACCGAAGCAGGCGCCCGCGCCCACGCCCGCCCCCGCCCCCGCGTCGCCCCCACCGGCGTCGCTGTTTCCGGGCGAGGGCGCCTTCCTCGCCGACCTGCGCCAGCTGACCTTCGGCGGCGAGAACGCCGAGGCCTACTGGTCGTTCGACGGGCGGCAGCTGTCATTCCAGGCACGCCCGCCCGGGCCCGGCTGCGATCGCATCTACCGGATGACCGTCGACGCGGATCGCCCGGCGCCGGTGCCGGTCTCGTCGGGGAAGGGCGCCACGACCTGCGCGCACTTTCTGCCGGCCGGCGATCTCATCTATGCGTCCACGCACCTGGCGGGCGACGCCTGCCCGCCCCGCCCGGACATGAGCCAGGGGTACGTCTGGGCGCTCTACGACAGCTACGACATCTTTCGCGTCGCCCCCGACGGCAGCAACCTGCGCCGTCTCACCGCCACGCCGGGGTACGACGCCGAGGGGACGGTCTGCGGGCGCGACGGCTCGATCGTCTTCACCTCCACGCGCGACGGCGACATCGATCTGTACCGGATGGACGCCGACGGCGGTCACGTCCGCCGGCTGACCAGCCAGCCGGGTTACGACGGGGGCGCGTTCTTCAACCGCGATTGCACGAAGATCGTCTGGCGCGCCAGCCGGCCCGCGCCGGGCGCCGGGCTGGACGCCTACCGCGCGCTGCTCGCGCGCGGGCTGGTCAAACCGTCGCGCCTGGAGCTGTGGATCGCCGACGCCGACGGCGGGCACGCCCAGCAGCTGACCAGTCTCGGCGCGGCGTCGTTCGCGCCGTCGTTTCACCCGACCGAGGACCTGATCATCTTCTCGTCGAATTACGGCGATCCGCGCGGGCGCGAGTTCGATCTGTGGACCATCCGCAGCGACGGCAGCGACCTTGCGCGCGTGACGACAGCGCCCGGCTTCGACGGCTTCCCGCTGTTCTCGCCCGACGGCCGGTGGCTGGCATTTTCATCGAACCGGGCCACCCCGCCCGGCCAGCACGACACCAACGTCTTCGTGGCGCGCTGGATCGCGCCCGCGCACGGGGCGGCGCCAGGAAACTCCCGGTGATCTGTTCCCGTACCAATGCCAGCGCCGCGCCGATATGATCGACGCGTTATGGCTGCCCGACTGACGATCACCCCGCACCGGTGGCGCCTTCCGTGAAGATCCGCATGGCCGTCGCCGGCGACGAACCGGCGCTGGCGGCGTTGAACGCGCCCACTCAACAGGCGCACGTGGCCGCGCACCCGGAGGTCTTCCGACCGGCCCGCCTGCGCGACGTGGCCGACTGGTTCGCCGCCTTCCTGAAATCGCCGACGGCCGCCGCCTGGATCGCCGAGGACGACGGCGGCACCGCCGTCGGTTACGCGACCGCGCAATATCACGAACGGCCGGCTACCCCGTTCGCCGTGGCCCGGCGCTGGTGCGAGATCGATCAGCTGGCGGTGGCGCCCTCTCACCGGCGGGGCGGCGTCGCGCGCGCGCTGATCGACGCCGTCGTCGCCGACGCCCGCGCCAACGGCGTGCGCGACGTCGAGCTGTGCGTCTGGGAGTTCAACGAAGCCGCCCGGGCCGCCTTCCGCCGGCTCGGCTTCGCTCCCCGCCACGAGCGCCTGCGCCTGACCGGGCCGCGCCCGAACGGCCGCCGGTCGGGCGGCGGGTAAACCGGGTCAGTCGCCCGCTTCGCTCCCCGCCTCCGAACCGGCATCGGCGGCGACGTCGTCTCCGGTGTCGCCGGCCGTCTCCGAGGGCGCGTCGGCCGCGTCGGCCGTCACGTCCGTCTCGCCGGCGTCGCCCGCCGCGTCGCTGGCATCGGCCGCCGCGTCGCTGCCGCCGGCGCCGGTCTCGCTGTTCGCGTCCGTCTTGCTGCCCCCGCTGCCCCCGGCGCCCCCCTCGGCATTCGAGCCACTGCTGCTGGAGCAGCCCCCGAACGACGCCGAGCCCAGGGCCAGCGCGAAAGCAAGGACGGTTAGCTTCTTCGACATTATTCTCTTCTCCTGGCTGATGTGAGGTGAGGGTCCTCGGTGCATCCCCCCGTTGCGTGTCTGTCACATTCTTTTTAGTCGCTGCGTGTTTCCCTCGGATTTCGACCCGGCTGATTTGTCGTCAATTCGTCGCCCTCCGCGCCGCCGCCTCCCACGCGCCGCCGACGAGCGATCGACTTGATTTCCGTTTCCGGGTGGCGTAAGCCGAGTCACCGCGATGCCCGAAATGAACATCATTCAAGCGGTGAACGACGCTCTCCGGCTGGAAATGCGGCGCGATCCCAGGGTGGTCGTTCTGGGCGAGGACGTGGGCCGTTTCGGCGGCGTCTTCCGCGCCACCACCGGCCTGCAGGAAGAGTTCGGCCCCGACCGCTGCATCGACACGCCGCTGGCCGAGTCCGGGATCGTCGGCACCGCCATCGGCATGGCCCTTTACGGGATGCGGCCGGTGCCGGAGATCCAGTTCGCCGACTTCATCTATCCCGCCTACGACCAGATCGTCAGCGAGCTGGCGAAGATGCGCTACCGCTCTGGCGGCGAGTACCCGGCGCCCGTCGTCATCCGCACGCCCGTCGGCGGGGGCATCAAGGGCGGCCACTATCACTCGCAGTCACCCGAGGCGCTGTTCATCCACGTGCCGGGGCTGAAGGTCGTCTGCCCGTCGAACCCGATCGACGCCAAGGGCCTGCTGGCGACCTGCATCCGGGGCGACGACCCCGTGATCTTCATGGAGCCGAAGCGCGTCTACCGCGCCGCCAAGGGCAACGTCCCCGAAGGTGAATACACCATCCCACTCGGCGAGGCGAAGGTCGCGCGCGAAGGGCGTCAGGTCACGGTGCTGGCCTGGGGCGCCATGGTGCACACGGCGCTGGAAGCAGCGGACCAGGGCGCCGGACGCGGGTATGATCTGGAGGTGATCGATCTTCGCACGCTGCTGCCGTTCGACGTCGAGGCCATCCTGACCTCGGTTCGCAAGACGGGACGCGTGGTGGTCGCGCACGAGGCGCCGCGCACTTGCGGCTTCGGCGCCGAGCTGGCGGCGACCATCCAGGAGAAGGCCATCCTGCACCTGGAGGCGCCCATCCTGCGCGTGACTGGCTTCGACACCCCATTCCCCTATACGCTGGAGCATGAATACCTGCCCGACGCCGATCGCATCCTGGACGCCGTCGAGCGGGTGGTGAGCTTCTAGCCTTCGGCCGATCCCTGGGGAGAGCGCGCTGCATGACGTACGAGTTCAGGCTGCCTGACATCGGTGAAGGCGTGGTCGAGGGCGAGGTCGTCCGCTGGCTGGTCAAGGAGGGCGACCCGCTGAGCGAGGATCAGCCGATGGTCGAGATCATGACCGACAAGGCGACGGTGGAGATCCCCGCGCCGCGCGCCGGCCGCGTCGGCAAGCGCATGTTCAGCGAGGGACAGCTGTGCCCGGTCGGCAAGGTGCTGATCACGATCGAGCTTGATGCGCAGGCCGAGGCCGGCGGCGGCGCCGGCAAGGGGGCGGCCAGCACAACCAAGCCGGCCGCGGCGTCCAAGGCCGCCGCCGGCCCGGCCCGCGTCGAGGAAGGCGCCGCCGGCGGTCGCAACGGCGCCACGGTGGCGCGCCCGGTGCTGGCCACGCCCGCCACGCGCAAGCTGGCGCGCGACATCGGCGTCGACATCACCCGCGTGCTGGGCACCGGCCCCAGCGGGCGCATCACCGCCGCCGACGTGCGCGAGCACCGCGCGCCCGCCACGGGCGCCGCGCCCGCGCCCAGACCGGCCGCCGCGCGCGCACCGGCTGCGACGGCGCCCGCGGCCGGCGACGTGCGCATCCCGTTCCGCGGCGTGCGCCGCAAGATCGCCGAGCACCTGGTGCACGCGAAGCACACCGCCGCGCACTTCACGTACGTCGAGGAGGTCGATTGCACCGACCTGGTGACGCTGCGCCAGCGCGCCAACGAGCGCCTGCGCGAGCGCGGCGTGAAGCTGTCGTTCTTGCCCTTCATCATCAAGGCCACGGTGGCGGGCCTGCAGCGCTTTCCGCAGCTGAACGCCACGCTGGACGAGGCGGCGGGCGAGATCGTCCAGCGCCGCGTCTATCACATCGGGCTGGCCACGGCGACGGACGCGGGGCTGATCGTCCCGGTCGTGCGCGACGCCGATCGCCGGTCCGTCGTCGACCTGGCCGCCGAGATCGAGCGCCTGGCCGAGGCCACGCGCACCGGCAAGATGACGCGCGAAGAGCTGACCGGTTCGACGTTCACCATCAGCAGCCTGGGCGCCCTGGGCGGCGTGATGGCCACGCCGATCATCAATTTTCCGGAGGTGGCGATCATGGCCCCGGCCAAGATCGCGCGCCGCCCGATGGTGAGGAATGGGGAGATCGTCGCCCGCGACGTCATGAACCTGTCCATCTCCGTCGACCACCGCGTCGTCGACGGGTTCGAGGCGGCGCAGTTCCTGGCGCACGTCAAGGCGTCGCTGGAGACGCCGGGCCTTCTGTACCTGGAGTCGATCTGAGCATGGCGGCGTCGAAGCCCACGCCCCCGCCGCCGCCCGCCGGCAAGGTGGCGGTGGCGCCGGTGGCGGCGGCGGCGGTGCCGCACGCGCCCAAGATCCGCGCCGGCATGGGGGACGTCGAGACGCCAGCCGTCGAGGTCTGGTCCGATCGCGACGAGCGGCGCGCCACCGGCCTCGACGTCATCCTGGCCGCCGACGGCACGGTCGCCGATCGCGCCCGCCTGCCCGCGCTGGACGCCGCCGCCCTGCGCGCCATCTATCAGTCGATGATGCGCATCCGCGTGCTCGACGAGCGCCTCCTGGGCCTGCAGCGCCAGGGGCGCATCGGCTTTTACGCCGAGGCGCGCGGTCAGGAGGCGGCGATCATCGGCCCCGTCGCCGCGCTGGGGCCCGACGATTTCGTCGTGCCCTCCCACCGCGAGGCCGGGGCGGCGCTGCACCGCGGGCTGCCCCTGCGCGCCCTGCTGGCGCAGCTGTTCGGCAACGCCAACGACATCTCGCGCGGGCGGCAGATGCCGGGCCACGTGGCGGCGCCGCGCGCGCTGAATTTCTTGCCACCGTCGTCTTGCGTCGCCACGCAGCTGCCACACGCCACCGGCATCGCCTGGGCGGCGAAGAAACGCGGCAAATCGATCGCCGTGCTGGCCTACCTGGGCGAGGGCGCGACCAGCGCCGAGGATTTCCACGCCGGCTTGAACTTCGCCGCCGTCTATCGCACGCCGGTGGTGTTCCTGTGCCAGAACAACCAGTGGGCGATCTCCACGCCCGCCTCGCAGCAGACGGCGTCGACGACGTTCGCCATCAAGGCGCTGGCCTACGGCATGCCGGGCGTGCGGGTCGACGGCAACGACGTGCTGGCGGTCTACGCGGCGACGAAGGAGGCGATCGAGCGCGCCCGCGCCGGCGGTGGACCGACGCTGATCGAGGCGGTCACCTACCGCATGAGCGCGCACAGCACGTCGGACGATCCCAGCCGCTATCGCGACGAGGCCGCCGTCGCCGCCGAGTGGGCCGGCAAGGATCCGCTCGCGCGCCTGCGCGCCTGGCTGGCGGCGGAGAAGATCCTCGACGGCGCCGCCGAGGCCGCCCTGCGCGCCGGCATCGACGCCGACCTGCAGGCGGCCATCGCCGCCGAGGAGCCAGTCGGCCCGCCCGCGCGCGAGACCATGTTCCGTGACGTCTTCGCCGACGTCCCGCCGGCGCTGCATGAGCAGGAAGCCGAGCTTCTGCGCGCCCACCCCGGCAAGCCCGAAAGGTAACCGCAAACAATGCCCGACGACATGCTGCGCATGGAGGCGCTGGTGATCGGGGCCGGACCCGGCGGTTACGTCGCCGGCATCCGCCTCGGCCAGCTGAAGAAGAAGACCCTGGTCGTCGAGCGCGACAAACCGGGCGGCATCTGCCTGAACGTCGGCTGCATTCCCTCGAAGGCGCTGATCAACGCGTCCAAGTACTACGACAAGTTCCGCCACGGCGCGGACATCGGCATCCTGGCCGACAATATTCGCGTCGACATGGGGAAGCTGCAGCGCTGGAAAGGCGAGGTGGTCGGCAAGCTGACCGGCGGCGTGCGCCAGCTGCTGAAGAGCAATGGCTGCGACTACCGCACCGGCGTGGCCCGCCTGACCTCGCGCAACACCGTCGAGCTGACCGATGCGACGGGGAAGATCATGATCCAGGCCGACAACATCGTGCTGGCCACCGGGTCGCGCCCGATCGAGATCCCCGGCTTTCCGTTCGACGGCGAGCGCATCGTCGATTCCACGGGCGCCCTGGATTTCGCCGAGGTGCCGAAGCGCCTGCTGGTGATCGGCGGCGGGTACATCGGCCTCGAGATCGGGACGCTGTACGCCAAGCTGGGCGCGACGGTGACCGTGGTCGAGGCGCTGCCGTCGATCCTGCCCGGGACCGATCCCGAGCTCGCGCAGCTGGTGGCGCGCAAGCTGAAGAAGTCGGGCGTCGAGGTGCTGACCGGCGCCAAGGCCAAGTCGTGGACCGACGCCGGCACGCACGCCGCCGTCACCGTGGAGAGCGGCGGCAAGGACCTGGTGATCGAAGCGGACAAGGTCCTGGTGGCGGTCGGCCGCCGCCCCAACAGCGAGAACCTGGGCCTGGAAGAGGTGGGCGTGAAGATCGAGCGCGGCTTCGTCCCCGTCGACAAGCGCCTGCGTACCAACGTCCCCGGCATCTACGCCATCGGCGACCTGGTCGGCCAGCCGATGCTGGCGCACAAGGCATCGCACGAGGCCGAGGTGGTGGCGGAGATCATCGCCGGCCACAAGGCCGAGATGGACGTGCGCGCCATCCCCGCCGTCATCTTCACCGACCCGGAGATCTCGTCGTCGGGCCTGACGGTGGAGGAGGCGGAGAAACGCGGCCACACCGTCAAGGTCGGCAAGTTCCCCTTCGCGGCGCTGGGCCGCGCGCTGGCCAACGCCGACACCGACGGCTTCGTGAAGGTGGTGATCGACGCCGATTCGAAAGAGCTGCTGGGCGTGCACATCGTCGGCAACGGCGCCGCCGACATGATCGCGGAGGCCACGCTGGCCATCGAGATGGGCGCCGTCGCCGACGACGTGAGCCTCACCATCCACGCCCACCCGACGCTGCCGGAGGGCCTGATGGAAGCCGCCAAGGCCGCCCTCGGCGAAGCGATCCACATCCAGAACCGCTAGCGCGCGCCCGCTCCGCGCCGGCGCGCCGAGAAATGCGACCGATGCCGCCGCGAAGTAGTCCGAAACGCCGCCGGCCGCCACAGTCGACAGATGCGGCGCGCGGCGGCGGCATGTTCGAGCAGATGCTGGCCGTCGTGCGCGCGATCCCGCGCGGTCACGTGGCGACCTACGGTCAGGTCGCGCGCGCGGCCGGTTTTCCCGGTGCCGCGCGGCAGGTGACCTGGGCGCTACGCTCGGCCGCGGAGCTTCCCTGGCATCGCGTGGTCGGCAGCGGCGGGCGAATCTTGCTGGGCGGTGAAGCGGGCGCGGAACAGGCGCGCCGTCTGCGCAAGGAGGGCGTGCGGGTGATCGACGGGCGCGTGGCGATGGATCGCCACCAGGTGCCGTTGCTGCTGGGCGAGCGCTGATCTCGCGCGCGTCGGCAGGCCCCTGGCGCGCGCGCCGGGTATGCTTGGCGCATCCATGCAAGAGGCGCGGGTTCTCGATCTCGGCCGCCGCGACTACGGCGACGTCTGGGCCATGCAGCGCGAGCTCGTGGGGTCGCGCCAGCGCGGCGAGATCCCCGACACGCTGATCCTGGTCGAGCACCCGGACGTCATCACCCTCGGCCGCGGCACACACCGCGAGAACCTGATCGCCCCCGGCGACATCCCGATCTTCGAGATCGAGCGCGGCGGCGACGTGACGTATCACGGCCCCGGGCAGCTGGTCGGCTACCCGATCTTCCTGCTGCGCGAAAACGAGCGCGACCTGCACCTCTATCTGCGCAACCTGGAGGAGAGCTTGATCCAGGCCGTCGGCGAGCACGGCATCGCGGGCGGCCGCAATCCGGGATGGACCGGCGTCTGGATCGGCGATCGCAAGCTGGCGTCGATCGGCGTGGCGGTCAAGCGCTGGGTGACGCTGCACGGGTTCGCGCTGAACGTCGCCACCGACCTCACCCGCTTCGCCTCCATCAACCCCTGCGGCCTGGAAGCGACCGTGATGGCCTCGATGTCCAGCGTGCTCGGCCGTCCGGTGGCGTTCGACGACGCAAAAGCCAGCGTGCGAGCCGCCGTCGGCCGCGTGTTCGAGCGCGACCTCGGCTAGGCTAGTCGGGCGCGCCCGCGCCCGCGTCGGTGCCGCCATCGGCGCGCGTCCCGGCGATGACGAACGTGGCGTCGGCGCCGGCGCCCAGCGGCACGCCGAACACGTCCGGCAGCCCGGCCTTCACCGACAGCGCGATCTGCGCGCCCGCCGGCCAGGTCTGCCCCAGCCGCGGCGGCGACACGTACAGCGTCGTCGCGTCCTGGTCGGCCGTGACCAGCCCGAACGCCGCTGGCGCGCCGTCAATCGACAGCGAGATGTACGGCGTCACCGCATCCGACTTCGCCGGCTGGCTGTTGAACGCCAGCGGAAACCGAAAGTCCGCGGGCACCGCCGGCGTGGCGCCGCCGTCGGTGCCGGCCGGCCCGAGAATCTGCATCGAGAACGGCGCCGTCGTCACGGCGATGGCGTCGGGCCCGAGCATCGGCCGGTTGTCGGTGCCGGTCAGCATGGCGGCGTCCAGGTGGAACGTCAGCGCCGTCGCCGACGGATAGCCCGTGTCCGCGCGGCCGAAAACGTACGTGCTCTCCGACGGAGCGTCGGGCAGAGCCAGGCTGTTGTACGCCACCGTCAGTGGCCCCAGCCCCGCCGGCATCCCGTCCCAGGTAACGGTCACCGGCGGCATCGCCTTCGGGACGGTGTACGCGACGCCACCCTGGACGACGGTGTCCTCGATCTTGTCGCCGTCCAGCCGCCGATCGAAGACCAGCTCGAACTCGAACGGTGAGGGCGTCACCACGCGCGCCAGGTCGGCGGCGGTGTCCGCCGACCAGACCACCGCGTGGCCATCGCTCTGGTGCCGCCCGGCCCAGAACATCGTCAGCAACACCGGCCCGCCGCCGCCGCCGCCGGTGACCTGGTCGTTCCGGCTGCAGCCGGCCGCCCCGCCGAGCCATAACCCCGCCACCCCGGCGATCGTCAACGACCACGGCGGCCACCGCGCGCGGCCCCCCCTTCGATTGGCGCACATCCGCCGTCGTCTTTTAACATGCTGGTCAGGCATGGTCCCGATCGCCATCACGCACGCCGACGACCCGCGCCTCGGGGACTATCGCGATCTGAAAGAGCGGCACCTCAACACGCTGGGCGGACGCTTCATCGCCGAGAGCGAGCGCGTCGTTCGGCGCCTGCTGGCCAGCGGCTTGCGCGTGCACTCGCTGCTGGCGACGCCGGCGCGCCTGGCCACGCTGGCCGACGCGCTGGCCCTCCGGCCCCCGCCCGGCACCGGCGGCGACGAGGACCGCTTTCCCGTCTACGTCGTGGCGCAGATGATCATGGACCGCATCGCCGGCTTTCACGTCCACCGCGGCTGTCTGGCGGTCGGCGAGCGACCGGCCGAAGCGGCCGTGCCGGCGGACGCGCGCACCGTCGTCGTGCTGGAGGATCTCGTCGACGTCGACAACCTGGGCGCGGTGGCGCGCAACGCCGCCGCGCTGGGCGCCGGCGCCCTCTGCCTCAGCCCCGGCTGCGCCGATCCCTTTTACCGCAAGGCCATCCGCGTCTCGCTGGGAGCGGTCTTCTTCCTGCCGGTGGTCCGCTTCGCGCGCTGGCCCGACGACCTGCTCGGCCTGCGCGCCGCCGGGTTCCAGCTCGTGGCCGCCACGCCGCGCGCCGGCGCCACGCCCCTGCCCGCGTTCGTGCGGCCCGAACGGATGGCGCTGCTCTTGGGAAGCGAGGGCCCGGGGCTCTCCAGCGCCGTCCTCGACCTCGCCGATCAGCTGGTCGCCATCCCCATGGCCGCGTCGGGCGCGTCGATGGGCGTCGATTCGTTGAACGTCGCCACGGCCGGCGCCGTCATCCTCTACGCGCTCGGCGAGCCCTCGGCGAAGGCGCGCCCTAATCCCAGTCGCTGACGCCTTCCAGGGGCTCGCCGCGCTCCCAGTGGCGCAGGTTGCGTCGCTGCCGGCGCAGCGATTTCACCTGGTAGGCGAGGTACGCGATCGAACCCACGACGGCGATGCCGACGATGACCAACGCGGGCAACGGCATGATGAACGGAGTTTGGACCGGACGCGGTTTGGATGCCAGATTGGATCGCGACCGGACCCGAACCCAATGCCCGAGCTGCCCGATCTCGCCTACGTCGAATCCGTGCTGCGACCCGCCCTGGTGGGCCGCCGGATCGCCTCCGCGCGCATCGGCGATCCCACGGTCCTGCGCGTGATGATCGCCGATCCGTTCCCCGCCGCGCTGGCGGGGCGCGCGTTCACGGACGTCGCCCGCCGCGGCCACTTCATGCGCTTCGCCCTGGACGGCGAGCTGGTGCTGGTCATCAACGCCATGCTGGTCGGGCGCTATCGCCTGGTTCCGCCCGCGCAAGAGACGCCGAAAAAAGATCCGCGCGCGCTGGCCCTGGCCGTGGCGCTGGACGGCGGCGGCGAGCTGCACTACCTCGACGACAAGCGCATGGGAAAGATCTACGTCGCCCGCGCCGCCGACGAGGCGACCATCCCGATCTACGGCCAGCTGGGCCTGGACGTGCTGTCGCCCGCCTTCACGCGCGAGGCGTTCGGCCGCGCCATCGCGCGCCGCCGCGATCAGGCGCGCATGTTCCTGATGGACAAGTCGGCCCTGGCCTCGATAGGCAACGCCTACGCCGACGAGATCCTCTTCGCCGCCCGCATCCACCCCAAGACCTTCTGCAACAAGCTCGCGCCCGCGGAGATCGACGCCCTCCACGCCGCCATCGGCGACGTCCTTCGGCACGCCATCGAGGAGATCGCGCGCCGCCGCGAGCCGGTCGAGGTCAAGGTGCGCGACTTCTTGAAGGTGCGCGGCCGCGACGGCAAGCCCTGCCCCCGCTGCGGCACCACGATCCGCGCCGTGCGCGTCGGCGACGGCGACGCCTGCTTCTGCCCGGCCTGCCAGCCCAGCGGGCGCAAGCTGTTCGTCGACTTCGGGAACCTGCCCCGCGCCGCCGCGGGTGCGGCTCAGCCGCCGTCGCCGTTGCGGCGCAAGTAATCGACGTAGTAGGCGGCGTCGCGCCGCTCTTCCAGCTCGCCGCGCTCGACGGCCTCCTCGCAGCGCTTGCGCAGATCGCCCACCCGGCGCGACGGCGGCAGCGCGAACGCTTCCATGATGGCGTTGCCCAGCCCGGGCGGCAGCGGCGGCACGCGCGCGTCCAGCTCGCGGATGGCCAGGATGCGCTCCTTCAGCGCGTGGATGTTGGCAACCGCCTCCTGCCGGCGCCCCGGCCGCTTCGACGTCACGTCGGCGCGCGACAGATCCAGCAGGTCGCCGAGCGCGTCGCCCATCTCGTGATCGAAGCGGCGCACCGCCGCGTCGGTCCAGCTGGCCTCGTACGCGTTGGCGCGCAGGTGGTGCAGGATGAGAAACCGCACCTGCGATCTCTCCGCCCTATCGAAGCCGAACCGACGCGAGAGGGTGTCGAACATGCGCGCGCCGACCTCGGCGTGGCGGTGGAACGTCACCCGCCCGTCGGGCAGCATCACGCGCGTCGGCACCTTGCCGATGTCGTGCAGCAGCGCCGCCCAGCGCACCACCGATTTCGGAACCGACTGGCGCACGACCAGCTTCGTGTGCTCCCAGACGTCCTTGTGGCGGCGGCCGGCCTCCTGCGAGAACTCGACCGTGGCCTCCAGCTCGGGCAGCAGCACCCCCAGCACACCGCTCTCGTGCAGCCACTGCAGCCCCGCCTCCAGCCGCTTGCCCATGATCACCGCCTCGATCGCGGCGCGCACCTTGGCTGGCGAGATCGACGACGCCAGCGCCGCCGCCCCACGCGCCGCCTCGGTCAGCGCCACGGACGGCGGCTGCCCGCTCTCCGCCACGCGCACCGCGACGTCGAGCAACGCCTCCGGTTCGGCGCCGAACGGCGCGGCGGCTTCTACGAACGGCATGACGGCGACGACCTTAACGAAGAGTGACGGACCTGCGCGGCCGGCTTACGACGTGATCTTCTTTCGATCCTGATCGCGTTTGCGCGCCAGGTGATCGACGAAAGGCTGCGCCTGCTTCACGCGACCAGCCAGCGATTTCTCCGTGATCGGGTACTCGGTGCCGAACCTCAGGCCCTCGTCGTAGAGGAAGGTTCCCACCTCCTCGTCGTCGACGAACATCGGGATCTTCTTCTTCGCGTACACCGCCTTGCGCAGCGACGGAAAGCGTCCGTCCAGCCAGCCGACGATCTCGTCGCCCAGGACGTTGCGCAGAAGCCCCAGCTCCTGATCGAGGCGCGCGTAATTCTCCGCGAAGCGCTCGCGGAAAGCCGGCGCGCCCTCGCCACCCTGGGCGGCGACGCGCGCCAGCGCCAGCCGCACCAGGACCACGTCCTCGACGTGGCGCACGGGCGCCTCGACGGTGCCCTCCTTCGGCGTGATGACGTGGACGACGGTGGCGGCGGCGATCTCGCGAACGGCATGCTCGAGATCCGAATCCGCGACCGCTTCCAGCAGCACCTTGACATCGAAGGGGAGGGAAACCAGCGCTCGGGCCAGCAGATCGAGAAAGGTACGCTCCAGTTCCTTGTCCATTAAAAGCGGCCGGGGGGTTCGTGGGTCGGGGGTTGCTTGTTCTTCCTCAGCCCAACCGGAACGGATACTACCTGATTCGTTCCCGATTCATAGCGCTTCACCGGTGCGCAGCGCCAGCAGAATCGCCGAAAATCGCGGCTTCGACGGCGGCGGCCAGCGCCGCGCGGCAGGCGGAGGCGAAACCGGCGAAGGATCCCGGCGGCAACTCCAGCGTCAGCACCGGCAGGCGGCGATCGTGCCCCAGCCAGCTGCCCAGCGAACCCGGCGTCGGATACCCGATGTCCGCCTTCGCCGGCCAGCCGCACGCCGCCGCCACCGCCGCCGCCCAGCCGGCCGCCGGGCCGTCGAAATTGACACAAGCAAACGGCGCGTGCATCGCCACAACGCGCGCGATCCCTTCCCGATCGACCAGCTCGGCCAGCGCGCGCGTCTCCGGCTCCGAGAGCGGCGCCGCGCCCGGCGCGTATCCGGGCCGGTGATGGGTGGTGAAGTTGGCGGCGGGAAAATTTCGGTTGAGATCGACGTCGCGGGCGTTGTTCTTGCTCCCCCGCCGCAGGCCATCGGGGTTCAGCGCCGGGATCAACCAGAAGGGCCGCGACACCGCCAGCGCGCCCGTCTGGATCCGCCGCCACAGATCGACCGCCGCCGCCACCGTCGCAGGCTCGTCGCCGTGCACGCCCGCCACCACCAGCAGCGCCGCCGGCTCCGCGGTGTCGCCGACGCGCAACGCCTGGATCGGCCGCCCTTCGATCGACCGCCCGACCGGCGCCGCCCGCGCCCATTCCTCCGACCGCGCCGCCAGCGCGTCCAGCAGGCGGCCGATGTTCGCGATCTCCGCGATGTTCGCGATCTCCGCGGCGTCAGCGACCGTGTCCTGGCCCATGCTGGATCCTACGTCGCGATCCGGCTAACTTTCCACCCGGCTCCCATGGCGTTCACGCTGCGCGATCTGAAGAGCCAGGCCCGCACGCTGGTCCGTGGCGGCGAAGTGCCGATGGCGCTGGCGGCGTACGAGCATCTGCTGGCGCAGAACCCGCTCGACAACGACAGCCGCCTCAAGATCGCCGATCTGCTGGCCATGATGGGCGACCAGTCGGCCGCCACCCACGTTTATCGCGCCGTCGCCGTGCACGACATCCGGGCCGGCCACCCCCTGCCCGCGCTGGTCTGCGCGCGCGCGCTGGAGGCGATGGGCCAGCCCGCCGACGACATCGTCAACCTGATGGCCGAGCTGTACGCGCGCGACGCCCCGTCGCTGGCCCGCTTCGCCGCCCGACCCGCGCCGGTCGATCTGGCCGCCGAGATCACGCCGCCCGATCTGACGCGCGCCGGGACGCCGGAGCGGATCGCCGCCCGCGCCCGCGAGCGGGCCGTGGATTTCTCCGTCTTCGCCCAGTATCCGGATCAATTTCTGCCGCTGGCCTTTTTCTCGGAGCTGCCGCGCGACGTGTTCGCGCCGGTGGTGCGCGCGTTGAAGCTCAAGCGCCTGCCCGACGGCCACCTGGTGATCCGCGAGGGCGAGCCCGGCGTCAGCTTCTATCTGATCGCCGCCGGCCAGGTCAGCGTCTTCTCGACCGACAGCCTGGGACGCCGCACGGAACTGACCCAGCTGCACGAGGGGGCGCTGTTCGGCGAGATGGCGCTTCTGGCCGTGCAGCCCCGCACCGCCAGCGTGCAGGTGATCGACGAGGCCGACGTCCTCGAGCTGTCGCGCGAGGCGCTGGCTCGCCTGGAGGCCGAGGTGCCGTCGCTGGGCGAGAGCCTGGGCCGCTTCGCGCGCGAGCGGCTGCTGAAGAACCTGCTGGCCACATCGCCGCTGTTTCGCCCCTTCACGCGCCAGCAAAGGATGGATCTGATCCGCCGCTTCGACGGGCACGAGGTGGCGCCCGGCACGGAGATCATCCGCGAAGGCGAGGCGGGCCTGGGCCTTTACGTCGTGCTGGCCGGCGAGGTGGAGGTCAGCAAGCAGGCGCCCACCGGCGGCGTCGTGTCGCTGGCGCGCCTGCGCGCGGGGGACGTCTTCGGCGAGATGTCGCTCATCAATCAACAGCCCACCAACGCCAGCGTGCGCGCCGCCCGACAGTCGACCATACTCTTTCTGGCGCGCGAATATTTTCAGCGTCTCATCGAAGCGCTGCCCGAGATGCGCGCCTACTTTCAAACCCTGAGCGCCCAGCG
>DATKEU010000249.1:0-7892 GCA_035544495.1 Polyangia bacterium
CGCGCGCGCACTCGGCGAGCGCCCGATCGAGATCCGCCACGTTGTTGATGCCGTTGTTCGACACGATCAGATCGATGGTTCGGCCCGCGAACGGCAGCGCCTCCGCGACCCCTTCGTGCAGGCGCACGCTGGCCAACCCCCGCGCCGCCGCCTTGTGCCGCGCGCGTTCCAGGGCGGCTCGCCACGGATCGATCCCGTGCGCCACGCCTGCGCCGGCGCGCGCCGCGATCTCGAGCAAGGGGAAGCCGGTGCCGCACCCCACATCCAGCACCGTCATCCCGGTCCGCAGCCGCACGGCATCGAGCAGCGCCAGCCCGAACGGGGCGGACCAGAGTGGAAGCTCGTCATAGGTGGCTGCCAGCGCCCCGGGATCAATCAGCGGCGTGGCGAAGCGGTCGGTCACCCGATCCTTTTCGCCCGCTAGCGGCCCGCGGCGCAACGACGATAATTGAGCATCGAGGTTGGGAGTGCGCGGCGGTCGCGGCATTTCAGCAGAACACGCGAGACGCGGCGGGCGCCGCCCACGGCCACGGCCCCCAACCTGTGTTAAGAGAGAGAGCATGCTGTTTCCCGACGTCGTTCAGTCGGTTGGACGGACTCCGCTGATCGAGCTGCGGCGCCTCGACACGTCGGGGGCGCGCGTGCTGGTCAAGATGGAATCGCGCAATCCCTGCGGCAGCGTCAAGGATCGCGTCGGCGCGGCGCTGGTCGAGGACGCCGAGCGGCGCGGGGTCCTGCAGCCGGGGGCGCTGCTGGTCGAGCCAACCAGCGGCAACACCGGGATCGCGCTGGCGTTCGTGGCCGCTGCCAAGGGCTACCGCCTGACGCTGATCATGCCCGAGAACATCTCGCAGGAGCGCGTGGCGTTCCTGCGCATGCTGGGGGCGAAGGTCGTGCTGACCCCTGGTTCGCTGATGAAGGACGCGGTGACCAAGGCGGAGCAGATCGTCGCCGAGACACCCGGGGCGGTGATGCTGCAGCAGTTCCGCAATCCGGCCAACGTCGAGATCCATCGCCGCACCACCGCCGAGGAGATCTGGACCGACGCGGGCGGCACCGTCGACATGCTGGTGGCGGGCGTCGGCACCGGCGGCACCATCAGCGGCGTGGGCGAGGTCCTGAAGGCGCGAAACCCGTCGTGCACCGTGGTCGCCGTCGAGCCGGCCGGCGCCGCCGT
Organism: Polyangia bacterium; assembly: GCA_035544495.1. Taxonomy (GTDB): domain Bacteria; phylum Myxococcota_A; class Polyangia; order Fen-1088; family Fen-1088; genus DATKEU01. The sequence goes on from DATKEU010000249.1 coordinate 1,178, forward strand.
GCTGTCGGGAAAGACGCCGCGCTCGCACCACCTGCCGGGCCTGGGGGCCGGGTTCATCCCCGAGATCCTGAACCGCGCCGTCATCGACGAGGTCGTCGCCGTCACGGAGGAGGAGGCCGTGCGCGCGCAGCTGCTGCTCGCCGGCCGGGAAGGGCTGGCGGCCGGCATGTCCAGCGGCGCGGCCCTGCACGCCGCGCTGGCGCTGGCCCAGCAAAGGCCGCTGGCCGGCAAGCAGGTGGTGGTGGTGCTGCCCGACGGAGGCGAGCGCTATGCCGGGAACGCCGTCTTCACCGAGATCGTTCGCCGCGCCGGGCTGCGCTGATGGGCGGGGTCATCGAGACGCGGAAGCGCAGCCTGGCGAAGTCGATCTCGTGGCGCATCCTGGCCGGATTCATCACCGCCGGCGTGGCGCTGGCGATGACCGGCCAGCTGGAATTCGCCGCCAAGATCGGCGCCGTGGACACCACGGTCAAGCTGGCGATCTATTTTCTGCACGAACGGCTGTGGAACAAGATCCCCTACGGCCGGGTCACCACTCCGGACTACGAGGTCTGATCCCGGCGCGCCCGCCAGCTGGCGAACGTCGCCAGGACGCGAAGGGCCCGCCAGCGAAGAAAGGCGCCATCGGTGGCTGGAAACACGTCATGCGCAACTAGAGACCGCCGGCGCATCTGGATTGCCGATCTCGGGCTGGCCGCGCTGCTGGCCGCCGCCTGTGGTCAGACGCCGCGGGCAGCGCCGGTGGTGGTGGCGGCGGCGACGGCGGCGCGCGCGGAGGCGCCGCTGCCGGCGACGGTCCCCGCTCCGCGCGACGACGGGCGGCTGCCCCCCGGAGTTCGGCCACGAAGCTACGCGCTGGATCTGACCGTCGATCCGACCCTGCCGACCTTCGGCGGACGGGCGCGCATCGCGGTGACGCTGGACGGCCCCACGCGCGCGATCGTCATGCATGGCCGCGCGCTGGCGGTGCGAACGGCGCTGGTGACGTCGGCCGGCGTTTCGCAACCGGCGCGCGCCTGGCCGCGCCTGGCCGCGCATGACCGCGGCGAGCCGGACGAGCTGGCGCTGACGTTCGACCAGCTGGCGGGGCCGGGTCCGGCCGTCATCGACATCGAGTACCAGGCGCCGTTCTCTCCGGGTTTGGACGGCGTCTACCGCGTGGAAGAAGGCGGCGCGCCGTACGCGTTCACGCAGTTCGAACCGACCGACGCCCGCCGCGCCTTCCCCTGTTTCGACGAGCCAGGCTGGAAGACGCCGTTCTCCCTGACCCTGACCGTGCCGCGCGGGCTGGAGGCGTTCGCCAACAGCAAGCTCGCCCGGCGGGCGGACAGCGCCGACGGCCACACCACGTTCACGTTCGAGCCGACGCCGCCGTTGCCGACCTACCTGGTGGCGTTCGCCGTCGGGACGTTCGACGTGCGGGACGGTCCCCGGGCGCCAGCTCCCATCCGTCTGGTCGCCGCGCGCGGCAAGGGGGACCTGGGCGCGCTGTCCATCGACGCCGCCGCCGCGCACCTGACGCTGCTGGGGCAGTACTTCGATCGGCCGTACCCGTATTCCAAGCTGGATCTGGTGGCGGTGCCGAACTTTGGCGCGGGCGCCATGGAGAACGCGGGCTTCATCACCTTCCGCGAAGAGCTGCTGCTGCTGGATCCCGCCCACGCGTCGACGGCCAGCCGCCGGGCGATGGCCAGCGTGATCGCGCACGAGCTGGCCCACCAGTGGTTCGGCGATCTGGTGACCATGGCCTGGTGGGACGACGTCTGGTTGAACGAAGCGTTCGCCAACTGGATGGCCGACAAGATCGTCGACCAGTGGCGTCCGGAGTCACGTGCGCGCGTGAAAGCCATCGGCGACAAGGCGCAGGTGATGGCGGAGGACGCGCTGGCCAGCGCGCGCAGGATCCGCAACCCCGTGCGCAGCAGCGGCGAGGCGGAAGAGGCGTTCGACGGCATCACGTACGGCAAGGGACGCGCGGTCCTGAACATGATCGAGGCCTGGCTGGGCGAGGACACCTTCCGCGACGGGTTGCGCCGGTACATCAAAGCTCACGAGTGGGGAAACGCCTCGGCGCCCGACCTGTACAAGGCCCTGGCCGACGCCAGCGGCGTGCGCGAGGTGGCGGCGGTGATGGACAGCTTCACCGAGCAGACCGGCGTCCCGCTGATCAGCGCGTCCCTGCGCTGTCAGCCGGCGCGCGACGCGGCCGGAACGACGGCGGTGATCGCGTTTACCGAGCGCGAATATCGGACGCTGGATCGCGCGGGGCCCAGCGAGAAGACCTGGCGCATCCCCCTGTGCGCGGCCTTCCCGGTGGCGGGCCACCTGCAGCGCCGCTGCATGCTGATGGACGGCGCCCAGGCGGAGATGGCGCTGCCGGGAGCGGGCTGCCCGGCGTTCTTCTATCCCAACGCCGGCGAGACCGGGTATTACCGCTTTCAGCTGGCGCCCGCCGACGCCCGGCGCCTGGCGAATGGGCTGAACCAGCTCTCGGAACAAGAGCGCTTTGGCGTGGTGAACAATTCCTGGGCGTCCGTCTGGAGCGGCGAGCTGCCGGCCGCCTCGTTTCTCGAGCTGTTGCGCGGTTTCAGGAATGAAGACAGCCGGCTGGTCTGGGGCCAGATCGCCGAATCGCTCGCCGAGCTGGATCGCGCCGCGATCACCGATGGCGCGCGGCCGGCGTTCGCGGCATACGTGCGCGATCTGCTGGGACCGCTGGGCCGCCGGCTGGGCTTTACCGCGAAGGCCGGCGAGACAGACGATCAGAAGATCCTGCGCGACGCTGTGATGGACGCGCTGGGAAACCTGGGAGACGACGGCTGGGTGCTGTCCCAGGCCCGGCGAGCGACCGACGCCTGGCTGGCCGACGCGGCGTCGACGGACGCCGACATCGCCCGGCTGGCCGTTCCGCTGGCCGCGCGTCACGGGGACGCCGCTCTTTACGATCGCTTGCTGGCCGTGGCGCGTAGCCCGAAGACGCCCGAGCTGCGCGTGGTGGCGCTGCGCGGGCTGGCGGCCTTCGAGGATCCGGCGCAGGTGGCGCGCACGCTGGAGCTCGTCGCCAGCGGCGGCATCAAGACGCAGGACCTGCGCTACACGTTCGTCCCGCTCGCCACCCGGCGCAGCACGCAGAACGCGACGATCGCCTGGATCGAAGGCAACTATGCGCGGCTGGCCGCCGCCGTGCCGGACCCTCAGCGCGCGCGCTTCATGGGGGTGGCGGGCGCGCTGTGCGACCGCGAGCGCGTGCAGTCGGTGGCGGCGTTCTTGCGACCGCGGATCGAGGCTCTGGAAGGCGCCGACAAGTCGATCCGCCAATCCATCGAGCAAGGCCTGCGCTGCGCGATGCTGCGCGAGAAAGAGGCGCCCGCGACCACGCAGTGGCTCGCGCAGCATCGGCTGTGAGTCGCGGGCGCGAATCGGGCGGGTGGCCCGATCTTGTCGGAGGCGGCGCGCGCCTCATATTGGCGCTCATGATCCGGAAGTTATCGTCGGGGCAGTACCGGCTTTACTCGCGCAAGGTCGACCCCAAGACCGGACGGCGGCGCAACCTCGGCACGTTCAAGACGCGCGCGGCGGCCGAAAAACACGAGCGCGCCGTGCAGTTCTTCAAGCGCGGCTGAGACGCGGCGCCGGCTCAGGGACCGGGCCGGCGCCCGTGGCGCGGCAGTCCCTCTGACCGCGCGATCGCCCGGCGCAGCGCCGCCTCGCTGGCGTCGGGATGGCGAAAGTCGATCCCGCGCGTCAGCCGCCGCCAGCTCGGCTTTGCCTTGGCGACGAAGACCGGCTGCACGAAGTCGTACGCCGTGAAGTCGGGCCGGTCGGTGAAGAGGTCGCGCAGATCGGTGGCGGCGGCGTCGTACTGGTTCAGCGGCGGCAGGCCCAGGATCAGGTCGACGGTCTTGAAGATGCTGGCCAGGCTGAGGTGGTGCTTGGTGAGGTTCTGGCGCTTCACCCAGGGACCGATGGCGAGGAAGATCGACCGGTAGCCGTCGACGTGGTCCAGGCCGTTCTGCGTGTCGTCCTCGACGACGAAGATGACGGTGTCTTTCCAGCACGGGCTCTTCGACAGAAGCTCGACGGTCAGCCCCAGCGCGGCGTCGTTGTCCTGCACGAAGCGCGTGAAGTCCCAGGCCGGGCCGTTCGGGTGAATGTCGTTGGCGCCGCCGCCGTGATCGTTCGGGTAATAGAGATCCACGTACGCGGGCAGCAAGCAGACGCCGCGCGCGCGGTCGACGTAGTGCTCCTCGAACACCTGCTTGAAGCGGCCGAAGCGGTTGAAGCGATCAGGGCTCTCCGGCAACGGCGCGTCGGGGATGGCGGTGTTGAACTCCGGGTACAGGTGATCGGTGTTGTCGCGGACGATCGACTCCATGGGGACGTTGGCGTGCTCGCGGATGCCGGTCGGTTCGGTGGCGCGATCCTCGTCGACCAGCGCGAATTCGTATCCGTTGCCGAAGTTCGCGAAGCTGCGGCCGTTGCGGTGAAGGTGCATGAAGATGCCGCCGTGCTGGGGATAGTCGTGCGGCTCCGGCGACGAGTTGGCGTCGGTGAAGCCGATGCGCCCGGGATAGTGGGCGATCACGTCGGGGTCGTCGCCGGAGTCGCGGCGCCGGCCACCGTACGACGCCGGCCAGTGCGTCTCCTCGAACTCGCTGGTGTACACGTTGTTCAGCCAGCGGTGGCCGTCGCTGGAGACCGCCGGCTCGAGGAAGAAGTTGTCGCCGAACGTGAACTCCAGCGCCAGCTCGTGATGGTTGGGCGAGGCCACCGGCCCCAGCGAGTAGGCGGGATTGCCGTTCACCGGCACGCCCTGGCGGGTGGCCACGATGTCCCCCAGCAGGAGATCGTGGGTGGCGTTCTCCTTGTTGATGAAGACGACGTGCTTGATCTGCCGGCTGGCCAGCCCCGGGCGCGCGGGGATCGGCCCGTCGCCGGCGCGGGCGTCGTCGCGCACGTCGGCGCGGGCGTCGTCGCGCACGTCGGCCGGCTGGTCGGGGAGAAAGCCGTTGTTGCGCAGCATCTGCCGCGTCAGCGCGGCGAGCGCCTGCGGCGTGCGCGGGATGGGCACGATGTTGAAGGTCCCCAACACGCTGTGCTTGGGCGCCTGATCGTCGTTGTTGGGGCCAGCGCCGCGGCCCTTGGCCGATGCGACATACAGCCAGCCGCCGTCGGCGCTGACCTTCACGGCGCTCGGCCACCAGCCGGTGGGGATGTGCCCGACGACGCGTGGATCGCCGTCGTCCAGGCGCACGACGGCGACGGCGTTCAGGCCGGCCTCGGCGACGTAGAGGAAATTCTCGTCGCGGCTCAAGGCCAGCGCGACCGGCTGCACGCCCTTCAGCACGGCGTCGCCGTCGGGCAGCACCGACAGGCGCACGGTCGCCGTCGGGCGCAGGCGGCGGCGATCCAGCACCGTCACGGTGTCGTTGTTGCCGTTCGAGACGAAGATGTCACGCCGCCCGGCCGCGACGGCGTTGGGATGGCTGGCGCCGTAGGCGGCGATGCCGTCCTCGACCGCGCCCACCGGCAGACCCGTCTTGATCACGCTGGCCAGCGCCGGCGCCCGCGGATCGTCCAGCGACAGCGCGTACACCGACGACGAGGCGGGCACGTTGGGGCTGCCCAGCGCCGGGATGGTGTACGAGCGATCGCCGCCGACGTAGCCGCAGCGGATGCCATCGGGGACGCGCAGCGTGGACGGCAGCCCGCTGATCGTCGAGGCGTCGATCTTGTGGATGGCGTGGTCTTCGCCGCCAGCAGGTCGTCGGGATAGCCGGTGCCGGGGATGCACAGGGGATAGTCGTCGTTCTTGTCGCCGGTGGGCGCGGGCGGCCGAAGGTGCGTGTACTGGAAGACGCCCACGTTCGCCACCAGCAGCGTGCGCCCGTCGGGCGTCAGGCCGATGCCGAAGGGATAGCGCCCGGTGGCGGCGTGGCCGGCCACGGCGGCGAAGTTGTCGGGCTCGACGATCTTGTGGTCGGCGTCGACGCCGGTGACGAGCGCGGTGGTGTCGACGACGTGCACGGCGAAGCTGGCCTGATCCACCACGTACAGGTACCGCCCGTCGCCCGACAGCGCCATGGCGCCGGGGAAGGCCCCCTTGAACGCCAGCGCCGGCGCGGCAGCGGGCGACAGCGGCCGATCCAGCGGGTGCGCGGCGCCGTTCAGGTTGACGGAGCCGATGATCTGCCCGGCGGCGACGTCGCCGATCCACAGATTGCCGTTCTCGCCGCCCGAGGCGAAGAACCGGGTCCCGTCGCTGGAGAAGACCACGCCCATGAACGTCGCATCCAGGTCCACGCGCTGGGTGACCGGCGCCTGTGACTTGAGGCCGCGAATCAGAGTGACGGAGAACTTGGACGCGCCGCTGTTGATGGTGGCGGCGGTGTTGCCATCGGGCGAGATCGCCAGGCCGAAGGGCTTCGGCGCCTGCACGTCCACCTCGAGGCCGATCGGCGTGACGAAGCGGCCGCTCGGCAAGATGGCGCCGGAGCGGCCGTCGATCGTGGCGGCGCGCGTGGTCGGCTGATCGCCCGCGGGGGCGTTGAAGCGGAGGAAGTGCGAGGGCGCCGGAGGCTCGCCGCGCAGGGGTGACGAGGCCGAGGCGAAATCATCGGCGCCCGGCGTGGCGGGCCCGGGGGCGCGATTGCAGGCACCGGCGCACAGGGCGGCGCAAAGGGCGGCAATCACCCGCGCGCAGCCGGGCAGCCTC
>DATKEU010000250.1:0-7086 GCA_035544495.1 Polyangia bacterium
ACGGCGAGACGGGGACCGGCAAGGAGCTGGTGGCGCGGGCCATCCATCGCCAGAGCCGCCGCCGCGCCGCCACCTTCGTGCGCCTGAACTGCGCGGCCATTCCCACTGGCCTCATCGAGAGCGAGCTGTTCGGCCACGAGCGTGGATCGTTCACCGGGGCCGTCACGCAGAAGATCGGGCGCTTCGAGCTGGCCGACGGGGGCACGCTGTTTCTCGACGAGGTGGGGGAGATCCCTTTCGACCTGCAATCCAAGCTGCTGCGCGTGCTGCAGGAGCGGGAGTTCGAGCGTCTCGGCGGTACGCGCACCATCAAGGTCAGCGTGCGCGTCATCGCGGCCACCAACCGCGATCTCGGAGAGATGGTCGCGAACCGGACGTTTCGCGAGGATCTGTTCTATCGCCTGAACGTATTTCCCCTCTTCGTGCCGCCGCTGCGCGAGCGCCGGGCCGACATTCCCGATCTGGTGCGGCACTTCGTCCAGCGCTTCGCCCGCCGATTGAAGAAGACCATCGCCGAGCTCCCCGAGGAGACCCTGCACGAGCTGGCGAACCATGACTGGCCCGGCAACGTGCGCGAGCTGGAGAACGTGATCGAGCGATCGGTGATCCTGTCGACGGGGCCGGTGCTGCGCGTGCCGCCCGGGACGCTGGACGGCAGCCAGCGCTACACGCCGGCGCCGCTGGTTCGTTCCCGGATGGCGCCGCCACCGATCGCCCCGCCCGCGCCCCGCACCCTGGCCGACGCCGAGCGCGTCTTCATCGTCCAGGCGCTGGAGCAGGCGAACTGGGTGGTGGCCGGCCCGGGCGGCGCTGCGGCGCGCCTGGGCCTGAGCCGCACCACGCTGCAGGGGCGCATGCGCAAGCTGGGCATCGCGCGCCCCGGCCGCTGAGGATCGGGACCGCGCTAGGCCAGCCGGCCGGTGATGGTGCGGAAGATCCCGAGGGCGCGCCCGAGGGCGCTCGAGAGGTCCTCCAGCGACGACGGCTTTCGCAGGTAATCGACGGCGCCGGCGCGAAGCGCGTCGATGATGTCGTCGACGCCGCGCCGGCCGCTGATGACGACGATGCTGGCCTGGACGTCGGCCGCCGGTATCCGGCGCAGCAGCGCGTGCCCGTCCAGGCCGGGCATGTTCAGGTCGAGCAGGATCACCGCCGGCTGGGTCTGGCGCGCCAGCTCGACGGCGTGGTCGCTGTCGGGCGACACCACCACCTGACACCCGAGCTCGCGCAGCTGGCGTTCGAGGCTGCGCCGGAAGAGCTCGTCGTCGTCGACGACCATCACCAGCGGACGCTGCCGCGCGGGCGTGACGTCGTCGACGCCCCCTTCTGCCGGCGCGCTGGCGGCGTCCAGCACGTCGCGGACGCGCCGGACCAGCGCTCCCGGCGAGAACGGCTTCGGCAGCACCTCGGCGGTGGGAGGCAGCGTGCCGCGCCGGATCATCGCCGGCGCCGCGTGACCGGATAGGTACAGGACGCGCATCTTCGGATGGCGGGTCGCCAGACGCAGGGCCAGGTCGTGTCCCCGGCCGCCCGGCATGGTCACGTCGGTGACCAGCAGGTGGATCGCGCTCCGGTGTCCATCGACGATGGCCAGCGCCTCGCGTGGGTTAGCGGCGCTCATCACCCAGTAACCGGCTTCGTGCAGCGCCCGTTCGGAGACCAGGCGCACCTGGGCGTCGGCCTCGACCAGCAGGATGGTCTCGTCGCCGCCGCCCGCGTCGGGCCGGGCCGCGGGCAGACGGGGCTCGGCCGGCGTCCCGCTGGCGCGCGGCAGGTAGATCCGAAACGCCGACCCGTGCCCGGGCTCGCTGGAAGCCCAGATGTAGCCGCCCGCCTGCCGGACGATGCCGTAACAGATCGACAGGCCCAGGCCCGTGCCCTTGCCGGCCGGCTTGGTGGTGAAGAAGGGATCGAAGATCTGCTCCAGGACCGCGCGCTCCATGCCGATCCCTTCGTCGCTGACCGCCAGCGTGACGTAGGCGCCGGGCTCGATCACGTGGCCGCGCGCCAGGGCTTGCGGTTCGTCGACGACGACGGCGGCGGTCTCGACGGTCAGGCGCCCGCCGCTCGGCATGGCGTCGCGCGCGTTCACCGCCAGGTTGACCAGCAGCTGTTCGAAGGCCCCCGGATCGATCAGCGCCTGCCAGGCTTCGCCGGTCGCATCCGGCTGGCCCAGGCGGGTCTGGATCTCGATGTCCTCTCCCAGCAGGCGGCGCAGCAGCTTGTCGACCGAGGCCACGGTGGCGTTGACGTCGATGAGGCGCGGGGTCACCGGCTGGTTGCGGGCGAACGCCAGCAGCTGGCGCGTGAGGGTGCCGGCCCGATCGATGGCCGACAGCGCCTCGCGCAGGTCGGCCACCGCGGGGTGGGTGGCTTCCATGGTCTCGAGGGCGAACACCGTGAAGCCCTGGATCGCGGTCAAGAGATTGTTGAAGTCATGCGCCACGCCGCCGGCCAGCTTGCCGATCGCTTCCATCTTCTGCGCCTGCTGCCGCTGGGACTGCAGCTCGCGCTGCTCGCCGACGTCGACCGACAGAATGCAGAGACCTTGCGGGCAGGGTTCGATGCGCAGCTGTAGCAGGGCGGTCCCGCCGTCGGGGTAGGTGAACTCGTCGTCGAGCTGGCGGGCGGTCCGGTCGTGCATGCAGGCCTGCAGCGTCTTGTACAACTCGGTCCCGCCGATGCCCGGATAAGCCTCGGTCATGACCTGCCCCAAGAGCTGCTCGCGACGGCGGCGGGCGTGCCGGCAGGCGGCCTCGTTGAGGTACAGGTAGCGCCAGTCGAAGCCGATGATCTGCAGCCCTTCGGAGATCGCGTCGAGGGTCGCGGGGAGAAGGCTGGTCAACAGCGGGCGACCCCAGCACGGGTCGTACCAACGCGAGGGAGGCGATTTCAGCGAAGTTTTCGCCGCCGGCGCCGCGCCCGCGCGCCGGCACCGTGCCGGCCAGCCGGCTCCATGCCGCGGGGAGGGCAGTCGAAACGTCACCGCCGGCCTTCGCGTCGCGCTTGACTCCGGCGGACGGTCTTCAGAAAGTGGCGCCGCAGGTCATGAAGAAAGGTTTCATTTTCGATCTCGACGGAACGCTGGCCGACACCATGCCGGCGCACTTCGCCGCCTGGCAGGAGATCGCCGCCCGCCACGGGCTGCATTTCCCGGAGGAGCGGTTCTATTCGCTGGGCGGCGTCCCCACCCGCAAGATCGCCGAGCTGCTGATCAGGGAAGCCGGCGTCGCCGCCGATCCGCTGGCGGTGGCGCTGGAGAAGGAAGAGGCCTTCGTGGCCGCGCTGGCCCGTCCCGGGGCGGTGCGCCCGATCCAGAAGGTGGTCGACATCGCGCGCGCCTGCCGCAGCCACGGGGCGATGGCCATCGCTTCGGGCGGGCGGCGCCACCTGGTCGAGCGCACGCTGGCGCTGATCCAGATCGCCGACTGGTTCCACGCGGTGGTGACCGCCGAGGACACGGTTCGCCACAAGCCGGAGCCCGACGTCTTCCTGGAGGCCGCGCGCCGTCTGGGCGTCGATCCGGCCGCCTGCACCGTCTACGAAGACACCGACCTCGGTCTCGAGGCCGCGCGGCGCGCCGGGATGGCGTTCGTCGACGTCCGCCCCCTGCTCTAGGATCGCGCGGGCGCATGGGGCAGACGCAGACGGTGGCGCTGGTCGCGCACAACCTGCCGCCCGGCCACGACGGTTACTCCCTGATTCTGGACGAGCTGTTCCGGGACGTGCCCGAGGAAGCGCTGGCCCTGGTGGGGGTGCGCCCGGCGCGCTGGGGTGGCCGCGCCCGGGCGCCGCTGCCGGTGCCGCGGCCGCCGGCGCGCCGGTCGGAATCGTCGCTGATGGCGGCGGTGATGGCGGCGACGCGGGCGCTGGCCCCGGCGGTGTTGCGGCGGCTGTTCCCGAACGTGCGGCGCATCGTCACCACGCTGGATCCGACGATGATCGTCGCCGAGCGCTGGGCCAGCGCGACGGGCGCCGATCTGTGGGTCTACGGCATCGACCTGCACGCGTCGGCGTTCTGGGGGGCCGGGCCGTTTCTGCGCGAGACGCTGGCGCGCTGGCGGCGGCGGGTTTACAGCCGGGCCTCGCGCGTCTTCGGGCTGTCGCCCCGCATGAACGAATGGCTGCGCGCCGACGGTGCGCCCGGCGAGGTCGAGCTTTTGCCCCCGCTGACCAACGTCGACGGCGCGGGGCCGGCGCCGCTGCCGACGGGGCGGCGGTCGCTGCTGTTCGTGGGCTGGCTGTACTCGGCGCACGGCCAGGCCCTGGCCTGGGTCGAACGGGCGGTCGCGGAGCTGGCGCCCGGGATCGAGCTGCGGCTGCTGTCGCAGATGACACCGGCCGCGGTGGCAGCGGTGGGGCTGGATCCGGCGCGCTGGTCGTTGCGCGCGGTGCCGCCCGCGGGCGTGCCGGCCGAGGTGGCGGCGGCGACGGGCGTGATCGTGGCGCTGGATCCGGCGGCGCGCGATCGGGCGCCGCTGCAGGTGGCGTGGCCCAGCAAGCTGCGCGAGTACCTGTCGGTCGGCCGCCCCGTGCTGTGCATCGCGCCGCCCGATTATGGCGTCGTCGATCTGGCGCGCGAGAGCGGGTGGGGCCTGGTGGCGCACGACGAGGCGTCGACGCGGGCGGCGGTGGCCGCCTTCGCGGGCAGCAGCGACGCGGACCTGCAGGTGCGCAGCCAGGCGGCGTTCCGGTTCGCCCTGCGCCACATGAACAACCGCAGCACCGGGGCCGCGTTTCGGCGCGCGCTGCTCGGACCCTAGGCGCGGCAGCGGCGGCCGGCCCATGCGCGTCCTTTACGTCAGCCCCTTCTCGCAGCAGGTGAGCGGACCCGACGAGAGCCTGCTGGCGCTGATCCGGCGCTTGCGCCCCGCGGCCGTCGAGCCGCACGTCGTGTTGCCCGCCGACGGCCCGCCGGTGCCGCGCTATCGCGCCGCGGGAGCGGTCGTGCACTTCGCGCCGCTGACGATCTTGCACCGGGGCCTGGCGGTGCCGACGATCGCCCGGCTGCCGTTCGATCTCGGGCGGGGCGCGTGGACGGTGGCGCGCATCGCGCGGCAGGTCGGGGCGGAGCTGATCCACACCAACATGGAGGTGGTGCTGGACGGCGCGCTGGCCGCCCGGGCGCTGGGCCTGCCCCACGTCTTGCACTATCGCGGCAACACGCTGGCCGAGCCGCGGGCCGTGTTCGCGGCGCTGGCGCGCCTGTGGACCGGGCTCTCAGCGCGCGTGTTCTGCATCTCGCAGGCGACGGCCGACGCCATCTTCGGCGCCGCGCGGAGCGAGAAGATCGAGGTGGTCTATAACCCCATCGAGGTGGCGGCGTTCGCCGCGGGCGCTGGTGATCCGGATGTCGCGGCGGTGCGCGCCACCCTGGGCGCCAGAGCGGGGCAGCTGCTGGTCGGTACCGTCGGGCGCATCCACCCGCGCAAGGACGTCGAGACGTTCGTGCGGGCGGCAGCGGCCGTGGCAGCGCAGCGGCCGGACGCCCGCTTCGCCGTCGTCGGCGTGGCCGAGGTGCCGGTCGAGGAGGCGTACTTCGCGCGCGTGCGCGCCCTCTGCGCCGCGCTGGGCGTCGCCGATCGCATTTGCTTCGCCGGCGCGCGCGCCGACATGCCGGCCGTGATGCGGGCGCTGGACGTATTCGTCCTCCCGTCGCGCCACGAAGGGTTCGGGCGTGTCGTCGGGGAGGCGATGGCCGCGGGCAGACCCGTGGTGGTGACGGACGAGGGGGCCCTGCCCGAGTTGATCGAGGGCGATCGCTGCGGCCTCAGCGCGCCTCCCACCGACGCCGCCGCCTTCGCCGATCGCATCCTGCGCCTGGGCGGCGATCCCGCGCTGCGCGCGGCGCTGGGCGAACGGGGCCGCGCGCGCGCCCAGGCCTTCGACGCCGCGGCGATCGCCAGCCGGGTGGCCGCCACCTACCGGGCCATCTTGAACCGCTGACGGCGCTTCGGTTACGCCAGCGCGGCCAGCACGGCGGCGCCCGCCTGCGCGGTCGTCGCGGGCGCCACGCCGGTCGCGCCGGCGATGTCGCCCGGCAGGATCTGGCGATCGATGGCGCTGCCCACCGCGGCCTCGACGGCGGCGGCCTCTTTTTCCAGGCCCAGCGAGTGGCGGAGCAGCATGGCGACGCTGAGGATGGTGGCGTAGGGGTTGGCGACGCCCTTGCCGGCGATGTCGGGGGCCGAGCCGTGAATGGGCTCGTAGAGGCCGCGCGTCCCGTCGCCCAGCGACGCCGACGGCAGCATGCCCATCGAGCCGGCCAGCATCGACGCCTCGTCGGTCAGGATGTCGCCGAACATGTTCTCGGTGACGATGACGTCGAAGTCGGCCGGCCGGCGGATGAGGTGCATGGCGCAGGCGTCGACCAGCATGTGCGAGAGCGCGAGGTCGGGGAACTCGGCCTTCACCACCCGTTCGGTCACCTCGCGCCAGAGGCGCGACGTCTCGAGGACGTTGGCCTTGTCGACGGAGGTGAGCTTCTTGCGGCGCCCGCGCGCCAGCTTGCCGGCGGTGCGAACGATGCGCTCGACCTCGCCCTCGGTGTAGACGCAGACGTCGACCGCGCGATCCTTCTCGCGGACCTTGTCGCCGAAGTAGATCCCGCCGGTCAGCTCGCGCACGACCACGAGATCGACCCCGGCCAGCAGCTCCGGGCGCAGCGGCGAGGCGCCGAGGAGCTTCGGGTTCACCGCCACCGGGCGCAGGTTCGCGTAAAGACCGAGGCCCTTGCGGATCGCCAAGAGACCTTGCTCGGGGCGAACCTTGGCGCGCGGGTCGTCCCACTTCGGGCCGCCCACCGCGCCCAGCAGGACCGCGTCGGCCCCGCGACAGATCTCCAGCGTGTCGGCGGGAAGCGCGCTGCCGGTGCGGTCGATGGCGACGCCGCCGATGAGGGCCTCGCGCAGGACGAGCTCGTGGCCGAACCGCGCCGCCACGGCGGCGAGGACGCTGGTCGCCTGGGCGACGACCTCGGGCCCGATTCCGTCCCCCGGAAGAACTGCGATCACGGCGCGCATGGTCACTCCTCGCTGCTGGGAAAACCGGCCGCGGAACATACAAGCATTCGCCGTTCAGTCAAGC
>DATKEU010000251.1:0-5543 GCA_035544495.1 Polyangia bacterium
CGGCGGCGGTGGGCAGCCGGCACCTCAGCTATGTGTGGGCCCCCATCTTTTCCGACATCTTGCTGCACGAGGGTCCCGAGGTGACGCCGGAGCGGCTGGCCAGCCTGCCCCGCAACCCAGTGGCGGTGAATCGCGGTGGCGTGATGTCGTTCGACATCCCGCGCGGTCTCGGCGATGACGCTATGCCCAACCAGGGCGTCGCCAACGGCCGCGAGTTCCGCACGCCGCCATTGATGGGGTTGGGGCTCGTCGGACCGCCCTTCCTGCACGACGGACGCGTCTACTTGAGCGCGCTGTCGATGGCCAGCGCCCCCGCCAGCACCGTGTATTCGGACAGCACCGTCACGAACGCGCCGCTGGTGATCCGCACGTTCGACGACGCGATCCGCGCGGTGATCGAGCTGCATGATCTCCCGCCGCCGGACGACGCTCGCACGCCGGCGGGAGGCGGCTGCCCGTTGCCGGCGGGAGGCAAGGTCGGCGATCTCGTGTACGGCGGACCGGACGACATCTGTCCGCCTTACGGCTCCGCCACGTCCAGGAACAATCGTGGTGAGGCGCGCGAGGTGATTCGTCGTTTCCGATCGCTCTTCCCCGCGGATCAACAGACTGTGATCGAATTTCTCAAACAACTGTGACAGTTCGAAAAGGCAGCGACACTTGCGGACGGTTGAATCGTTACCAGCAGTGTGAAATCGACATTCATCGAGAACAAGGGGACTGTTTGCGAGTCGGAGAATAGCCGCGGTCCGACCGCCACTGTGGCGCTCCTGGTCGTTCTGGCGCTCGCCGCTTGCGGTGGCAAGAGCAAGAGCGCCGACGATGGTGGTGGATCGGGCGGCGCGGCTGGCGCTGGCGGGACCTCCGGCGCCGACGGCGGCCTCGGCGGCACGGGGGGCAACGACGCGGCCAATGGCGATGCGCTTGCGGGCGCGATCCTGCCCGGTCCCAGCCGCGGGTCGCCGCTGGCGCTGTCGCCCAAGGACGACGTCGCGGTCGTCGTGAATCGCGACGCCGGCACGGTCACGGTGATGGCGGTGACTTACGCCGCCGACGGCACGCCCACGCTGGCCAAGACCGCCGAGTTGAACATGGGCGCCGGTTCCGAGCCGTGGCAAGCAGAGATAGCTCCGGACGGTCAGAGCGCCTACGTGGTGCTGCGCCGCGATCAAAAGCTGGTGCGCATCGATGACCTGGCGGCGACGCCGGTCATCGGCACGGCCGTCCAGGTTGGCTCGGAGCCGACGGGGGTGGCGCTGACGCCGACCGGGGCGCGCGCCTTCGTGGCCAACTGGGTCGACGGGACGGTCTCGATCGTCGACACCACGAACATGACGGTGGCCATGACCGTCGATCTGAACAGCGCCCTGGTGGCCACCGGCTTTCTGGGCAGCGTCGCCGCGCGGCCGTCGCTGGCCCACCCCCGCTCGGTCGCCATCTCCAACAACGGCGACGCCTCCGACGACGACGAGAGCGCCTACGTCACCGAATATTTCGCCCAGCGGAAGATCCCGGAGGCCGCCGACGCTTCCAACGCCGATGTGGCGCAGGTCGGCGTCGTCTATCGCATCAAAGCTAGCACGGGCGCCGTCAGCGCGATGACCCTGGCGCCGCTGGCGGACATCGGGTTCAAAGATCAGAACGGCAACACCGCCGGCTGCTATCCCAACCAGCTGCAATCGATCACGCTGAACGGAAAATTCGCCTACGTGACGTCGATCTGCGCGTCGCCGCGCGGCCCGATCGGGCCCAACGTCACCACCACGCCCTGCACCGACGTCACCCAGTGCGCCGGCCTGATCGAGCCGGCGTGCGTGGTGCCGGCAGCGGGCCTGGCCAGCGTGTGCGTCGATCTGGCCAGCACCAAGACCACGACGGCGCCGGTCGTGTCGGTGATCGACACCGAGGCGGGCGCCGAGGTCACAGCGGCGGCCGCCAGCCTGAACCAGCAATGGCTGACCGGTGTCTATGCCAAGAAGGCCATCGCCGACGACGCTTCTCGACGGTATGCGCTGATCCCCACCGATCTGGTCTTCGTGCCGGAAACCGGCGTGTCGTATCTGACGGCCAACGGCGTGGATGCGGTGTTTCGAATCGTGTACGACCCCGCGGCCGGGACCATCACGGCGCTGGGGACCAACGACGTGCCGTTCATCAACCTGAACCCCGCTGGCATCACGCCGGCCACTGCCGGAGGCATCGGGCCCATCGGCCATCAGATCACGCACCTTGCCCACGGCGGCAAGCGGTTCGGCATCGTCGCCAACGACATCAGCCGCAACGTGACGGTGCTGGATTTCAACACTCAGGCCGTCCTGGGCGGAGTGGGGGCGCCGGCCGTCGCCGCCAGCGCCGCGCTGCCCGCTGCTGAATCGGTTGAAGAGTCCCGCCGCCGCGGAAAGAAATTCTTCCGCACCGGTCTCGGGCGCTGGTCGTTGAAAGGCCAGGGCTGGGGTTCGTGCGAGGCCTGCCACACCGACGGGCTGACCGACAACGTGACGTTCTATTTCGCGCGCGGCCCGCGGCAGTCGACCAGCCTGGACGGCAGCTTTGCGTCCAAGGATCCCACCGACCAGCGGGTGTTGAACTGGACGGCGATCTTCGACGAGGTGGCCGATTTCGAGAACAACACGCGCGGCGTCTCCGGGGGCGTGGGCGCCATCGTGCAGAACGCCGCGCTGGCCACGGCCAACCGGATCGACTTTGCCGGCCTGGGACATGCCGGGCTGTCGGGCTCGGCGGCCGCAGCGGCGGATCCGGCGAATCCGCTGGGGCTGGCCATGCCCGGCGTGCAGGGCGACTGGGCCGATATCACCAACTACGTGAAGAGCATTCGCTCGCCGCGCGGGGCGACGAATCTGCCCAGCGCCGACGTGGCGGCCGGGAAGGCCTTGTTCGCCGGCGCCAACTGCCAGGGCTGCCACGGCGACGCCAAGTGGTCCGTGTCGAAGGTGTTCTACGCGCCGTCGACGGCCACCAGCACGGCGCTGAAGACGACGTCCTGGTCGACGCTGGTGGCCGGCTTTCCGGCCAGCGTCCTGCCGGCGCAGAACGCCGCCGATCAGGTCATGCGATTCGCCGGCGCCAACGTGGCGGGGCTGGATCAGATCGTGTGCGTGCTGCGCAACGTGGGCTCCTTCGGCGTCGCGGAAGCCGCAGTCGCCGCCGACGGCGCCTTTCCGGAGATCCGGGCCAACGGCATGCCGGCGCAGGGCAACGAGGCGGCCGGCAACGGGTTCAATCCGCCGTCGCTGCTGGGCGGAAACGTGGGCGGGCCGTACCTGCACAACGGCGGCGCGCGCACGCTGGAGGCGCTCTTCGCCGAGGACCCGAGGTTCGCGCCGCACTATCGCGCGCTGTCTCCCAATTTCCTGCAGGAGACCGGCGCCCAGCGCACAGCGGAGGTGGCGAATCTGGTCGAGTACCTGATCTCCATCGACGAGGACACGGCCACCTTCGATTCGCCCAAGACGATCGGCGCCAACGGAGGAACCTTCTGCAAGGCGCCCTGAGGCGCTGGCGGGCCATGGACGTCCTGTTTCCGTGCCTGTTCCAGAGAGGTGAAACAGCAGACGGCGCCCCGCCTCACGCCTCCGCGTGCGGCTCGACGGTGATCACCACCGACTTCGATGCGGGCTGGTTGCCGCCGGCGGCCACGCTGCGGATCGGGACCAGCACGTTGGTCTCCGGGTAATAGGCGGCGGCGCACCCGCGCGGGATGTCGTAGGGAACGACGCGAAACCGCTCGGCCCGGCGCTCGGCGCCGTCGTGGTGGCTGACGAGATCGACCCAGCGCCGCTCGCCCAGGCCCAGCGTGGCGATGTCCTCCGCGTTCAGAAACACCACGCGCCGCCCGCCGTAGACGCCGCGGTAGCGATCGTCCTCGCCGTAGATGGTCGTGTTGAACTGGTCGTGGCTGCGCAGCGTGGTCAGCAGCAGCTGGCCGTCGCGCATCAGCCGCCGCGGCACGGGGTGGACGGTGAAGCGCGCCCGCTTCGACTCCGTCGGAAAGGTCCCCTCGCGCGGCCCGTTCGGCAGGTAGAACCCGCCGGGCTGGCGCACGCGGCGGTTGTACTGCGCGAACCCGGGCACCACGTGCTCGATGTGCTGGCGGATGCGATCATAGTCGGCCACCAGGGCCGCCCAGTCGATCTGGCTGCGCCCGCGCAGCGTCGCCGCCGCGATGCCGGCCACGACGGCGGGCTCGCTGCGCAGGTGCGGCGACGCGGGCGGCAGCACGCCGCGCGACTGATGGACGACGCCGGTGGTGTCCTCGACGCTGACGAACTGCTCGCCGCCCGCCTGGACGTCGCGCTCGGTGCGCCCGAGGCACGGCAGCAGCAGCGCTTGCCGGCCGGTGATCAGGTGGCCGCGGTTCAGCTTGGTGGCGATCTGCACCGTCAGGCGACAGCGCTGCATCGCCTCGGCCGTGTAGTGCGTGTCGGGCGTGGCGCTGAGGAAATTGCCGCCCAGCCCGACGAACACCTTGACCCGCCCGTCGTGCATGGCGGCGATCGTGCGCACGGTGTCCAGGCCATGCTTGCGCGGCGGCGCGAACTGAAACTCCTGGCCCAGCGCCTCGAGGAAACCGTCGCTCATCTTCTCCCAGATGCCGACGGTGCGATCGCCCTGCACGTTGCTGTGGCCGCGCACCGGGCACAGCCCGGCCCCGCGCCGCCCGATCTGCGCGCGCAGCAGCGCGAAGTTGGCGATGGTCTGCACGTTGGCGACGCCGTTCTCGTGCTGGGTGATGCCCATCGCCCAGCAGCAGATCATGCGCTCGGACGCGGCGGCGATGGCCGCCGCCTGCTGGATCAACTCCCGCGATACGCCGCTGGACGCGGTCAGCGCGTCCCAGCTCTCGGCCTCGAGATCGGCGGCGAAGGCGGCGAACCCCTCGGTGTGATCGGTGATGAAGTCGTGCGCCAGCACGCGGCCGCCGGCGCGCCGATCCTCCTCCAGCATCTCCTTCATGATCGCCTTCAGCAGCGCGACGTCGCCGTTCACGCGCACGGGCAGGTGCAGGCAGGCGATGGGCGTGCCGCGCCCGAGGAGACCAAGCGGCTCCTGCGGGTTCTTGAAGCGCACCATGCCGGTCTCGCGCAGCGGGTTGACGCTGACGATCCGGCAGCCGTTGCGCGCCGCCGCCTGCAGCTCGGTCAGCATGCGCGGATGGCAGGTCCCGGGGTTCTGCCCGATGACGAAGATGCAGTCCGCCTGCGCGAAGTCCTCGAGCTTGACGGTCGCCTTGCCGATGCCGATCACCTCGGTCAGCCCGGCGCCGCTGGACTCGTGGCACATGTTCGAGCAGTCGGGCAGATTGTTGGTTCCGAACTGCCGCGCGAACAGCCCGTACAGGAACGCCGCCTCGTTGCTGGCCCGCCCCGACGTATAGAACGACGCCTGATCGGCCGAAGGAAGCGCGTTCAGCTCGCCGGCGATGAGATCGAACGCCTCTTGCCAGTCGATTGCCTGATAGTGCGTGGCGTCCGGCCGGCGAACCATCGGCTGCGCCAGCCGCCCCTGCTGATCCAGCCACAGAT
>DATKEU010000252.1:0-22771 GCA_035544495.1 Polyangia bacterium
GCGCGCCTCAACGACGAGTTCTTGACCCGCTCGCTGCGCCTGGTGCGCGCGCGCGGCATCCTGACGCCGTTCTTCGCCGTCATCGCCGCGCTGGGGACGCTGATCGTGCTGTGGGCCGGCGGGCGCCAGGTCATCGCCGGCCGGCTGACCATCGGCGGGCTGACGGCGTTCAACGCCTACCTCGCGTATCTGTCGTGGCCGACGGTGGCGCTGGGCTTCGTGCTGTCCATCTGGCAGCGCGGGATCGCCGGCTGGGATCGGGTGCGGACGTTGCTGAGCACCACCTGCGAGATCCGCGACAGCGCCGCCGTCGCCGCCAGCATGCGCGACGGCACGGGGCTGGCGGTCGGCGGGCTGGAGCCGTCGATCGAGGCGCGCGGCATCACCGTCGCGCGAGGGGGGCGCACCATCCTGGACAAGGTCTCGTTCACGCTGCCGGCGGGCGGCACGCTGGCCATCGTCGGACCGACGGGCGCGGGCAAGACCACGCTGGTCGACACCATCCCGCGCCTGCAGGAGGTGGCTCCGGGGACGCTGCTGATCGGGGGACACGACGTGCGCGACATTCCGCTGCCGCGACTGCGCGGCCTCATCGGGTACGCGCCGCAGGAGGCGTTCCTCTTCTCGGCGACGGTGGCCGAGAACATCGGGTTTTCCCGGGGCGGCAGCGGGGCCATGGTGGCCGCCGAGGTGCGCGCTGCGGCCGAGGCGGCCGGCCTGGGCGCCGACATCGGCGCGCTGCCCGAAGGCTACGAGACCGTCGTCGGCGAACGCGGCATCACGCTGTCGGGCGGCCAGCGCCAGCGGGTGGCGCTGGCGCGCGCGCTGGCGGCCGAGCCGCAGATCCTGATCCTGGACGACTCGCTGTCGTCGGTCGACGCCAGCACCGAGAAGGAGATCCTCTCCCGCCTGCGGCCGATCTTGAGAGGCCGCACGTCGATCCTGATCTCGCACCGGGTGGCCGCGGTCAAGGACGCCGACCAGATCCTGGTCCTGGACCAGGGACGCGTCGCCGAGTGCGGCACGCACCTGCAGCTGCTGTCCAGCGGCGGGCTTTACGCCCAGCTTTACCGCGAACAGCTGGCGGCGGCGGCGCTGGCGGAGGCGCCGGCGTGAGCGCGCCGGCCCCGCGCAAGCCGGCCGCGTCCCCGGGCGGCGACGACGCCATCGGCAAGGCGCTGGACCGCACGCTGCTCCGGCGCATCTTCCAGTTCGTCTGGCCTTACCGGCGGCTGATGATCGCCGCCGCCCTGCTGTTGCCGATGATGGCCGGCTTCGAGGTGACGCTGCCCATCTTGCTGAAGAAGGCCATCGACGAGCACATCGCCGTCGGGCGACTCGAGGGCTTGAACCGGATCGGCTTGCTGTACCTGCTGGCGCTGATCGGCCAGTACGCGGCCACGTTCGCCCACCTCTATCTCACGCAGCTGGCGGGCCTGCGGGCGATGAACGACCTGCGCCTGCGCCTGCACCGACACGTGCTGTCGCTGGCGGCGTCGTTCTTCGACAAGACGCCGGTCGGGCGCCTCATGACCCGGCTGACCAGCGACGTGGAATCGGTGAACGACATGTTCGCCTCCGGCATCGTCAGCCTGCTGGGCGACGTCGTGCGCATGACGACCTTCCTGGTGGCGATCCTGGTCATCGACTGGCGCCTGGCGCTGTTCTCCATGGGGACGGCGCCGCTGCTGTTCGCCGTCGCGGCCCTGTTCCGGCGGGTGGTGCGCGACGCCTTCCGCGAGATCCGGGCCAGGCTGGCGCGACTCAACACCTACCTGCAAGAGAACCTGTCCGGGATGAAGATCATCCAGGCCTTCGCCCAGGAACGGCGCGCCGCCCACCAGTTCGACGAGATCAACGCCGCCTACCGCCACGCCAACACCCGCGCCATCCAGGCCGACGCCGCCCTCTATTCGATCGTCGAGGCGGTGGGGTCGATCGCCATCGCGGGCCTGCTGTGGCACGGGGGGGGGCGCATCGCCGCCGGCACGCTGACCTTCGGCGTGATGGTGGCGTTCATCGAATACCTGGGCAAGTTCTTCGCCCCCATCCGCGATCTGTCGACCAAGTACACGGTCATGCAGCAGGCGATGGCAGCGGCAGAGCGCATCTTCGCCCTGCTGGACACCGACGCGCCGGACGCGCCTCGGCTGCCGGCGACGTCGGTGCCCACCCCGGCCGCCGTCGCCGCCGGGTCGGGGGCGCCGCCGCTCATCGCGCTGTCGCACGTGACGTTCGGCTATCGGCGCGATCGGCCCGTGCTGAACGACGTCTCGCTGTCGATCAAGCGCGGGGAGACGGTGGCGATCGTGGGCGCCACGGGCGCCGGCAAGTCCAGCCTCATCAAGCTTCTGCCTCGGCTGTACGAGGTGCAGATGGGCTCGGTGCGCGTCGAGGGCGTCGACGTCCGCGCCATCGATCCGGCGCTGCTGCGCCGGCGGCTGGTGGTGGTCAGCCAGGATGTGTTCCTGTTCGCCGGAACGCTGGCCGAGAACATTGGCCTCGGCGATCCGTCGGTCACGCCCGAGCAGATGCAGCTGTGCATGCGCCGCGTGGGGGCAGCCGGGATCATCGCCGCCCGCGCCGAGGGCCTGGGAGCCCGGGTGGTCGAGCGCGGGACCAACTTCTCGGCGGGCGAGCGCCAGCTCATCTCCTTTGCCCGGGCGCTGTGCCGCGATCCGGAGATCCTGATCCTCGACGAGGCCACCGCCAGCGTCGATCCCGAGACCGAGCGCGCCATCGAGCGCGGGATCGGCGAGCTGATGCAGGGGCGAACCTCGATCGTCATCGCCCACCGCCTGTCGACCATCCAGCGCGCGTCGCGCATCGTCGTCGTGCACCGGGGCCGCATCGCCGAGGAGGGGACGCACGCCCAGTTGCTGGCCCACGATGGGATCTACGCCAAGCTCTACCGCCTGCAGATGATGCACGCGGCCGCCCCCGCTGCGATACCGGCCGATGCCGCGCAATAGGCGCCGAGGAGGCGCCGCCCGGCGTTTCGCCGTATATTTCCGGGTTCGCTGTCGGTGACAATGACGTATAGGGGATTTCGCGCCATCCGGGACGCGCGGCTCGCCGCCGAGACCGGAACCATCTTCAAGCAGGCCGAGCTGGCCATGGCGCTCTGCTATCCGAGCCCCTACCACGTCGGGATGTCGTCGCTGGGGTTCCAGACCATCTACCGCGAGCTCTGCGCCCTGCCCGGCGTCACCGCCGAGCGGGCCTTCCTGCCCGACGACGCGCGGGCCGCCCGGATCGCCCGCGAGCCGCTCTGCACGTACGAGTCGGGGCGGCCGGCGTCTGATTTTCCGGTGCTGGCGTTCTCGCTGGCCTACGAGCTGGAGCTGGCGGGCCTGGTCGACTGCCTGGACCTGGCCGGCATCCCGGTGTTCGCCGCCGAGCGCGCGCGCCGGCCGGAACGCCACCCGCTGGTGGTGGTCGGCGGGCCGCTGACGTTCTCGAACCCGGTGCCGGCGGGCCCGTACGCGGACGTCATGATCCTGGGCGAGGCGGAGGAGCTGTGCGCCGTGCTGGTGGACGCGGTCCGCGACGGCGGCGATCGCGCGGCCTGCCTGCAGGCGCTGGCGCGGCTGCCCGGCTTCTACGTACCGTCGATCCACGGCGAGGTCTTGCCGCCCATCGCCGCCGCCCCCGACGACCGGCTGCCGGCGCGCTCGCAGATCCGGACGCCGCACACCGAGCTTTCCGACATGTTCCTGATCGAACCCGAGCGCGGCTGCCATCGCGGCTGCACCTATTGCGTGATGCGCCGGTCGACCAACGGCGGCATGCGCCTGGTGGACAAGGCGCGCGTCCTCGAGCTGATCCCGCCCGACGCCCGCCGCGTGGGCCTGGTGGGCGCCGCCGTCACCGACCATCCGCAGCTGCCCGACATCCTGAGCGCGATCGTGGCCAGCCGGCGCGAGGTTGGCATCTCCAGCCTGCGCGCCGATCGCCTGACGCCCGAGATCGTCGGCCTGCTCAAGCGCGGCGGCTATCGCACGCTGACCACCGCGGCGGACGGCGCCTCGGAGCGGCTGCGCGACAGCATTCAGCGCAAGACCAGGGAGAAGCACCTCCTGCGCGCGGCCACGCTGTGCCGCGATCATGGGCTGCGATTGTTAAAGCTTTACATGATGCTGGGCCTGCCCGGCGAGACGATGGACGACATCGACGAGCTGGGCCGCTTCGCGCTCGAGCTGCGCGCGGCGGCGCCCCGTCTGGCGCTCTCGATCGCGCCCTTCGTGGCCAAGCGCAACACGCCCCTCGACGGATCGCCATTCGAGCCGATCGCGAGCCTGTCCGCCAAGCTCGACCGCCTGCGGTCGCACCTGCACGGCCGCGCCGAGGTGCGCCTGACCTCGCCCAAGTGGGCCTGGGTCGAGTACCGCCTGGCCCAGGGCGGTTTCGCCGCCGGCGCCGCCGCCGCGGTCGCCACCCGGGCCGGCGGGCGCTTCGCCGACTGGAAGGCCGCCCTGGCCGACGTGCCGCCGCCGCCCGTGCGCGACGAACCGGCGGCCCCGCCCGCCCTGCCGGGCCCGCGCCGCGCGCTGCCGATCGCGGCGGTGTGATCGGCCGGCGCGGCGCAGTCGGCGCGACGCGACTCCGCCACCGCCGCCGCCCCGCTGATCGCGCGAGGTATCAGCTCACGGCCGTCCGCACCGCCGCGCGCGGGAATGTCATCAGCAGCATGGCCAGCGCGGCCCAGCTGTCGACGATGAAGGCCGGCGAGTTGAACGGCAGCACCAGCAGCACCACGACGAACCAGGCGGTCGCCGCCGCCGGCAGCAGCAGCGCGGCCAGACGCGCCCGCCCCAGCGCCACGATGAGCAGCACGAACCAGGAAAGCCCTATCAACAGTCCCAGCGCGCGCGGCAGCCCGCTGCTGGCCATCCCCGCCACCAGCGGCGGCAGGGCGGCGAGCCACAGTTTCAGGGTGGCGCTCCCCGCTGGAAGCGGCTGGAGACCGGCGATCGAGACCTTGGAAAACGACGTTTGCGGCATGCGATCCTCCCGGTAAAGCGAGCGGTTCCCGCCCGCCCCCAGGAAGACCCCGCCACCCTGAAAAACGTGACAAACAACCGGCAAGCAATCGCGGGCGGCAGCGCGTCGCCGGCACGGGCCTGCCAAGGACGGCCAAGGAGCGGACATGAAGACCAACGCCGCGCGCCTGCTCGATCGGCTGGGAATCGAGTACCAGCTCCGCGAATCCGGCGTTCGCCGACGAGACGATCCAGCTGCACGACCGCATCGCCGTCTCCGCCGGCATCCGCGGCACGCAGATCGTCATCGCCCCCGCCGACTACGTCCGCGCCGTCGCGGCGACGCTGGGCCCGATCACCGCGTGAGGTCTTCTCGTTTCATTGCTGGCAGACCAGGCGCAGCGTCAGCGACAGGCAGCTCGGCGCCACGGGGATGGTCACCTCGCCGTCGGCGAGCCAGCTGGCGTTCATGGGCGGCAACAGGGAACAGACGGTCTCGGCCACGCAGCCGTTCGCCGTGCACCCGTCGTCGTCGCCGACGATCAGCTTCCACGAGGCGTGCGGATCCAGCAGATCGGACGCGCTCACCGTCTGGCCGGGCGGGGTCACCACCTGATTCCAGCTGGGCATGAAATTGTCCATGATGGTGGTGGTGATCCCGGTGCTGCCGGCGCCCGCGCCGCTCGAGACGGTGGCGAACTGACAGAACGGATCGGGCGCCGTGCTGGCGGGCGTGTCGCCGGGCGGGTCCCAGGAATCGCGTCCGGGCGGCGCCGGGGCGACCGACGCCGACACGCAGACGATCTGCCAGGGTGACGACGGATCCAGCTCGCAGGTGCCGTCGGCGCCGCAGAGCTGGCAGGGACCGCAGGACGCGCACGCCGTCTCGGGCGCCTCGTCGAGCGGTGGCATCACCGGACGATCGACCGGCGCCGAAGCGTCGAGCGGGTCGAGTCCGCTTTGATCCAGCGAGCATCCACCCGACGCCGCGGCGGCGGTCATCGCCGAGACCAGGAGGACGGACCGAGGAGTCACCGGGCTCGATTATAAAGGCGGCGCGGCGCCCACCGCCAGAGAGGCAATCGCCGCCAGCCGCACCAGCACGCAGGCCCAGGTGCGCCGCGAGAGCATCCAGACCGCCGCCGGCAACGCGTGCGTGGCCACCACCGCCGCCAGCGAGCCACTTTGCGCCGGCGACGCCAGCGTCGCCACCAGCACGTCCAGCGCGGCGGCGGCGAGCGGCCGGCCGAGCTGATCCTCGATCGAACGCTGGATGACGGCGCGGAAGACCAGCTCGTCGCACAGCACGACCGCCACCAGGACCGCCAGCGCCCCCACCCCCACCACCGGCGCGTCCGCCCCGCCCGCCACCAGCGCCCGCCAGATCGCCGCCCCCGCCGCCTGCGGCGTGCGGCGCAGGATCGCGCCCAGCAGGAAGCCCGCCGCCAGCGCCGCGCCGGCCGCGGGCAAGACCCGCATCCGGGCCGGCTCGCGCGGCAACCGGCCGACGTAGATCGCCGCCAGCAACCCCAGCACGGCGGTCGTCACCGTCCAGCCGATGGCGGCGGCGTCGCCGGGATCGGCGCCGCCCAGCTTCACCGCCGCCGTCACGCCGTGCGCGCCCAGGAAGGCGCACAGCGCGAACGTCGCCGCGTCGCCCAGCCACGCCCGGCGGCGCGGCGACGCCTCGGGATCGAAGCTGGCGGCGGCGTGGTCGATCCCGGTGGCCCAGAAGGCGGCGATGGCCAGCGCGTACAGCAGCAGCCCGCGCAATCGCAAACCCCCGTCGCCCGCCAGCACCACGTTGTAAAGCCCGCCCACCAGCAAGAAGCGATAGATCGCCGTCGGCCCCACGGCGGGCCGGTGCTCGTCGGAGAGATCGGCTGCCTGGCAGGCCAGCGCCACCGCCAGCCAGGTCATCCCCACCGCGCCCGCGACGACCAGCAGCGCCGTTCCGGCGAACATCGCCGCGCCGACCGGCGGTGCGCCCGCGCCGAAGACCACGAACACCAGCGCCGCCAGCCCGCCCACGATCAGCGACCAGGCCCGCGCCTTCGCCGCCATCAAACGCCCGAGCGGCACCGGAACGGAGAGCAGGATCCAGAAGGCGCGCCGCTCGGCCTGCATGTGCGCCAGCGGCCCGATGGTGGCCATGTAGAGACAGAGCGAGAAGGCGAGATACGACACGCGCTGCACCGACTCCGTCGACCAGCTCCAGCCGGCGGCGCCGAAGATCTGCACGCCCACGAAGATCACCGGCATCGCCACCAGCGCCAGCAGCTGCGAGCGATCGCGCAGGAGAAGCCGGAGGTCCTTGGTCGCCGCCGTGATCGGCCGCCGCGACAGGGCGCGCTCGGGGATGCCCGCCTCCGCCCACGAGGCGCCCGCCTGCTCCCAGCCGTGCATCCCCGCCCGCCGCGCCACCGCCGCCGCAAGCGCCAGCGCCGCGAGGGCCGCCGCCGCCACCGCGCCGACGGCGATGGCGGCCGCGCGGGCGTCGCCACGCACCAGCGCCACCAGCGGCCGGGTGAAGAGCGCGCCCGGCGACCACTCCAGCCAGGGCGCCGCCGGGGCCAGCGCGGCGGCGAAGCGCCCCGGCGCGCGCAGCACCCAGGTGCCGGTCATCCACAGCGACGCCAGCGCCAGCGAGGCGAGCAGGCGCAGGACCACCCACGCCGCTCGCCGGCGGCGCGGCGACACCAGGCGCACCAGCATGATCTGCAGCGTCTGCGCGCCCGCCGACACGGCGACCTGGGACAGCAGCGACGTCAGCGCCGCCAGCGCGCAGGCCCCCACGCCCAGGTTCCAGATCAGCGCCGCCGAGAGCAGGACCGGGAACAGGAACAACGCCCCCACTGGATCGGTCACCGCATCCGAGAGGCCGCGGGCGACCACCAGCGCCGGCAGCGTCACCGGACGCGTGAGCAGGAACTCGTTCTCGGGTGATCCGGCCAGCACGGCGTCGCCGGCCGCCGCCTTCGCCGCCAGGCCGCCCGCGACGATCGTGCCCACGATCAGCGCCAGCGCCGCCGCCTGGCCGCGCAGGTCGGTCTCCAGGGTCATGGCGGCGAACGCCTGGCAAAAAAGGCCGACGTACGCCAGCGACGAGAAGAGACCGATCACCACCACCAGCACCGGCAAGCGCGACCGGCGCGAGCGCAGCGCGTTCAGGAGGTAGCGGACCCGGTAACGCACCAGCAGCGCCGCCACGCGCGTGATCGGCGTCGGCGCCGCCGCCGGCACCGCCACCGTCGGGGGCGAGAGCATCGTCGCGCCGGACATCGGCCTTCAGCCCTCCGTCACGCGCAGGAACAGATCCTCGAGGCTGGCGTCGGGCGCGGCGGCATAGCGCGCGCGCAGCTCGGCCGGCGCGCCCACCGCTTGCAGCTCGCCGCGCCGGATGATGGCCACCCGGTGGCACAGGCGCTCCGCCGCTTCCAGAAGGTGCGTCGACAGGAACACCGTGCGGCCGCTGGCCGCCAGCCGGCCGATGGTCTCGCGCATCTCGCGCGCCCCGCGCGGGTCCAGGCCGTTGGTCGGCTCGTCGAGGATCAGCACCTTGGGCTCGTGCACCAGGGCCATGGCCAGCGCCAGCCGCTTCTTCATGCCCAGCGAGTAGGTGATCGAGTAGGCGCCCGCCGCCTCGCCGAGGCCCATCTCGCCGGCCGCGGCGGCGGCGCGATGGCGCGCCTCCGCGCGCGGAAAGCCGTGCAGGCCGGCCACCAGCTCCAGGATTTCCAGCCCCGACAGATACGGATAGAGAAACGGCTCGTCCGGCAGGTAGCCGACCTCGCGCTTGAGGGTGACGGCGTCGCGGTGGCAGTCGCGGCCGAGGATCATCGCCCGCCCCGTCGACGGGCGCAGAAGGCCCATCAGCAGGCGGATGGTGGTCGTCTTGCCCGACCCGTTCGGGCCCAGGAAGCCCATGACCTCACCCCCCTCGACGCGCAGGTCGAGATTGCTCAGCGCCGTCTTGTCGCCGTAGCGCTTGGTCAGCCCGAAGGTCTCGATCACGACGCCGCCGGCGCGGCCGCCGCTGCCGTGGCCGCCGCGGGGACGGGCGCCCGCTGCCGCAGCGCCTCGACGTCCAGCGGATCGACCAGCGCCTCCTGGCTCGCGCCGTCGCTGTTCCACAGCGCCAGGCGCGCGAGCTCGACGGTGGCGCCCAGCTCGGCGCCCAGCAGCGCCGTGACCACCTCGCTCGGGCGGGCGCTGCCCTCGTGACTGACGGCCACGCGAAAACGCAGCAAGGCCCCGTCGGGCCAGTCCAGCGCGCGCCGCAGGGCCGCGTCCTCCAGCGCCGCCACCGACAGCAGCGAGCGCCGCACGTCGACGATGCGGTCGAGGCCGCCGCTCGCGCTGTCGTCGCCGCGCCGGGCGGCGCCGCCGTCCGAGGCGCGCCGCACGCGCAGCGGCGCGCCGCCGGCGAACGCCGCGAGCGCGCGATCGATTGACTCGTCCGCCGACTCACGCGCGGCGGCCGGCAGCCGGGCCGCGAACTCGGTCTGCGTGATCACCCGCCCGAGCGCACGATCGCTGTCGCCCAGGGCCGCCGCCGCCAGAAAGTCCACGCCGCCCAGCGACACCGGCCGCAGCCGGCGCAGCAGCTCGTCGGGCGACAGCCGATCTATCAACCGCACGTCGATGAGCTCGCCCAGCGACGGGATCCCCAGGCCCAGCGCCGGCCCGAACGACAGATCGGGCTTCGGGTGAAAGCCGCCCGAATAGAACAGCTCCAGCCCGGCGCGCCGGAAGATGCGCGGCAGGTGCCGGATGAGATCCAGATGGCCGAGGTACGCCACCCGCCCGGTCTTCGTGTAACGCAGGCGATACCGCTGCGCCGCCCCCTGCTCGATGCGCGCCGTCGGCTGCGGGCGCTTGCCCTTCGCCACGACCGCGCCCGCCTCCGGCCGCGCCGCTGCCGCCGTCGTCGCGGGCGGCTTGATCCAGGCGTTCATGCGCCGCAGGTAATACAGCCGCTCGGTTTTCATGGCGTCGAGATCGCAGGCGATGCCGCAGTCGTAACAGACCAGCTTCTGCTTTCTCCCCGCCTCCGCGTCGGCGACGTTGGTGTGGTGCAGGAGCTGCTTGTACGGCTTGCCGCACGGGGGTGACAGCCGATCCTTCAGCGCCTTGCGATACTCCGTGCGCAAGAAATCAGGCTCGAGCCCGATGTCGATGTGATCCCACGGCAGGCGCGCCGTCACCGGGATCGTTCCCAGGTAGCGTTCGACGTCGACGCCGCTCGCCTCGATGGCCTGGTCCCACAGATCGACGCGCAGCACGTCGTCCCATCCGTCGAAGCGGCAGCCCAGGCGAAACGCTGCCTCCAGCACGTCGGCCACCCGGCGATCGCCGCGCGAGAAGATCCCCTCGATGTGCGACTGGTGGTTCTCGTGCGTCTTCAGCTCGACCCGCTGCCGGCGCGCCTCCCCCGCCAGCAGCCCCTGCTTGCGCGCCGTCTCCGCCTCGCTGTCCATGGCCGCCCACTGGAACGGCGTGTGGGGCTTCGGTACGTGCGTCGACACCGACGCCGTCACCACCGACGCCCGCTGGTGGCGCCGGCCGATCGCCTGCACGCGCGCCGCCGTGTCGACGATGCCGGTGACGTCAGCGTCCTCTTCTGTGGGCAGGCCGATCATGAAGTAAAGCTTCATGCGCTGGAACCCGCGCCCGAACACCCGG
Organism: Polyangia bacterium; assembly: GCA_035544495.1. Taxonomy (GTDB): domain Bacteria; phylum Myxococcota_A; class Polyangia; order Fen-1088; family Fen-1088; genus DATKEU01. Next base: position 10,668 of record DATKEU010000252.1, read on the forward strand.
TGCGCCGACTCGATGATGTCGTCCTCGGTGACGTTCTTGGTGATGACGTCGCGCATGCGCTGCGTGCCGGCCTCGGGCGCGAAGGTCAGCCCGCCGGCGCGCATGCTGGCCATCTCGCCCAGCAGATCTTCGTTCAGCCCGTACGCGCGCAGCGACGACACCGACAGCGACACCTTCTCGTCGCGCAGCTTGGCCATCGCCGTCTTCACCAGCGGCGTCACGCAGGAATAGTCCGCCGTCGACAGCGACGTCAGCGACGTCTCGTCGTAGCCGCCCTTCTTCACGCCGCCGAGGAGCGCGTCGACCACCGCCACCGGATCGCGCTCGCGCACCGGCCGGTAGATCATGCCCGCCTGGCAGAACCGGCACCCCTCGGTGCAACCGCGCGCCACCTCGACCGCCATGCGATCGAAGATCGCCTCGGCATACGGCAGCGGCGAATCGTCGGGGAACGGGAAGCGGTTGATGTCCGCCACCCACGCCCGCCGCGGCCGCGCCGGCACGCGCGCGTCCATCGGAGCGCCCACCACGACGAAGCCGGTCTCCTCGTCGATCGCCGCCTCGTACAGCTCGGGCACGTACAGCGGATAGCGCGCCGCCAGCCGGGCCAGGCGCTCGCGCCGCGCGACACCGGCCCGGCGCAGCTCGGCGAACTCCAGCACCAGCGGCGGCAGCAGCTCCTCGCCCTCGCCGATGAAGAACGCGTCGACGAACGGCGCCAGCGGCTCCGGGTGCGTGGCCGTCGGCCCGCCGCACAGGATCAGTGGATCGCCGTCGCCGCGCGCCGCCGCCCGCAGCGCGATCCCCGACAGATCCAGCAGGTTGAGGACGTTGGTGTACGTCAGCTCGTACTGCAGCGAGAACCCCACCACGTCGAAGTCGCGCAGCGGCGCCGCCGACTCCAGCGTCAGCACCGGCAGGCCGCGCGCGCGCAGCTCGGCCTCGCAGTCGATCCAGGGGGCGAACGCGCGCTCGCAGGCGATGTCCGGATGGCGGTTCAAGATGCCGTACAGGATCTTCGTCCCCAGGTGCGACATCCCGATCTCGTACACGTCGGGGAACGCCAGGCACACGCGCGCGCGCACCGCCGCTGGATCCTTGCGCGCCTCCTGGTACTCGCCGCCGAGATAGCGCGAAGGCTTGTCTACCTTGCCGAGAAAGTCCGCGTAGGGATGCCGCATTTCGCGGCGAATTTACCACTACCGCCGAAAGCCAGCGCGGACGCCCAGCACCCGCCCGCCGAGGATCGCACCCAGCGCGCCCAGCAAGACGATCGGCATGACGTGGCCGCCCAGCACGTGCGGCAGGTAACCGACCGGGCACCACAGGTCGACGAGAACCGCCGCCGCCGTTCCGACGGCGACGCCCAGCGCCGCCCCGTGGCTCGACGGGTGGGTCGCGTCGATGTGACGCCGCACCGCCAGGGCCGCCGCGAATGGCAGGGCCGACAGCAGCAGCGTCAGCCCGAAGCACCGCGCGCCCGGCCGATCCGACCAGGGTTCGGTCGCGCCGTCGAACGCGTGTGAGACGAGCACCTTCCAGGCGAGCAGCAGCGCCGGCGCCGCCACCGACAGCGCGATCAAGCGCCCGCGCGACGGCCCTACCATGCTCCGCCGCGCCACCACCGCCAGGACGACGGCGGCGACCAGCGCCAGCCCGCCCGCGGTGGTGGCGATCAAGGCCAGCGGACGGCCCGCGAGCCGCACGCCACCCAGCAGCAAGAAAGCGACGGCGCTCGCCGCGGCCGCGGCGCCCAGCAGCACGCCGTCGCGCCGGCTCACCACGGGCCGGGTCGCCGAGCGGGTGGCGCGCGCGTCGGCCAGCACGCGTTCGCGCACCTCCGGGCGTGGCGTTGGATCGTTACTCGCTTCCATCCTTCGCTATCCTGGCCCGCGCCCAGTGCAGTTTGGCGTACGCGCGATGGATGCGCAGCTCGACCGCGCTGATGCTGGTCCCCAACACCACCGGCGCTGGCCCCGCGAAGGGACGAACGAAGCCCGTGCCGGCGCTATTCGTTGCCCTGGAACAGGTACGAAAACTCCGTCTCGTACGCTTCCGACGAAGGCGGAAAGGCCCAGCGCGAGACCATGTCCTTTATGCACGGCTGGACAGCCAGGAACGCCGTGGGTCCGTCGATGCCGACGTTCTTGACCTTGCCCGACAGCCCCAGCGAGACGTGCACGTTGATCTTGCCGTGGGTCAGCGAGCTGTCTTTCAGCAGTGCGCGCTGGTAACAAACCTTGATCCCGTTCTTGTTGTTGTTGATGACGCGGGAGATGTCGGCCTGCGTGGGTGTGGACTTGGGCCCGCCGCCCCCGCCGTGCAGCTGCACCTGGCGTTCCGTTCCCATGTACGTCGCGGACGGCGGCGATGCCTCGGGCGCCGCGGCCGCGCCGGGCGCCGCGGCCGCGCCGGGCGACGGGCCCGCGCCGCTGAAGGACGGCGGGCTGGTCGACTGAGTCGGTCCCCCGCGCGCCCCTTTTCTGTTCTTGCCCTTGAGCTTGCCGCCCTTGCCCGGCGGCGGGCGGACCGTCGCCGTGGTCTCGGGCTTCAATGGCTCGATGGTGACGGCGGGCTTTGGCTCGGTGGCCGGTGCCGCGCCCTCGCCGCTGCCTTGCTTGGCCAGCTTGTCAGCCAGCTGGGCGAAGTTGTCGGCCGGCGCCGCCGCCGGCTTGGCCGGCATCACCGGCGCTGGCGGCGCCTTCTTGTTCAAAAGCGAGGTCGTGAAGAGCGCCAGGATCACCGCCACGATCCCCATCGACCCCAGGATCAGCTTGACGTTCCGGTGGCGCGCAGGCGTGGTGACGACCGGAACCGACGCCGCCTGCCACCCTGTCGGCCGCGCCACGTCGGTGCCCAGATTTGCACCCGAGAGAACGCCCGCGGGCGCCTCGATCGGAACGCCGCCGCCTGGAGGTTCCTTGCCGTCGGCCCAGGGCTGCGGGCCGGGCAGCCCCGCGGGCGGCAGCTCCGGCGCCCCGCTCTCCGCGCGCAGCGCCGCTCCATGCTCGCTGCTGCCGTTGACGCTGACTCCGTTGACCGACTTGCGTCCACCCGGGATGCTCGCCAGTCCCGGCGGCGGCGCAGGCTTCGCCGGCGGATGAGTCCCTGTCACGGGCGAATGCGCCGCCGCCGCCCGCGCGGGCTCGGCCGCGACAGCCATCGCCGGCGCCGCCACGCCCGACGGAGCGGGCAAGGAATGCGTCGTCCGCCGCGCCGGCGACGACGCCGCCGGCGGCGCCACCGCCAGCGCGGGCTGCGATCCGGTGTTTCGCCGCCGCGACACGCCCGGCAGCGTGTGGGGCCCGCTGTGCAGCCCGGCGCCTGGCATCGGTGGAAGCGCCGGTTTGCGCCGCGCTTGCAGCTCGCGCGCGACCACCGGGACGTCGTTCGGCTCCTTCCATCCGTCGAGCTTCTCGTTCCAGATGTGAAGGTCGGCGTCGGCGGGCAGCGCCGCCAGCATGTCCACCAGCGCCTTGCGCGTGAACGGCCCGTTGCGGTTGCCGTCGAGCGCCATGTACCACTGCACGTCGTCGCGATCGCGCGCTGGCGGCGTGGGCGGCGGCGCCGCACCGGTCATGGCCGGCATGACGGCGCTTTGACGGGCCGCGGACGCCACGAACGGTTCGTCGATCGTCGGCATCGGCGCCATCACGGTGTGGTCGTCGTTGGCGTGCGCGGCCGCTGCGTCGGCGACTCCCGCTTCACGAACGGTGATGACGTTCTGGCAGGACTTGCACCGAACCTTGAGAATCTTCCCTCGGACTTTGTCGTCCGCGATGGAATATCTCGTTTGGCAGCGCTCGCAGACGAATTTCATTCCGGGAGGTGGCCTTCAATGTCGCGGGGGGTCGTTCGACCGGGAACGCCAGCCCGAGCACCGGCTGGTGGTGATGACGTCGGCTTTTCTAGATGATTTCTATAGTTCTAGCAGCCCTTCCCGGCACGCCACACCCCTGAAACCGTTGAAGAACGCTATCATTTTAGGACCGTGAATACCATTGCCACGACCCCGAAAAGTAACAAGGCGGCCACCAGCAGCCAGCCCCGCCGGCGCGGCACCTCCATCGACACGGAGTCGTCCCCATGTGCTTCGGACCTCTCGTTTCCGGGAATGGTTGCCGCCGCGACCGCCCGCGCCGGCACTGCGCCCGCGCCGCCCGCGACCGGGAGCGGCAACGCCGTCTTCACGGCCGGAGCCGGCGTCCGAGCGGTGGCGCCGGCGGGTGGCGCCGGTTCCAGGCGCATCGCCAGCGGCGCGCGCCGATCGAAGTTCAGCTCCTGCCCTTCGTCCTGTCCCAGACCCGTACCGACATTGGGTCCGCTGAGCGCGTCCGCGTCCGCGGGCCTGACTGTCCCGTCGCGCGCCGCCGCGGCGGCCGCCGGGAAGATCTCGCGCAGGTAAAGCGCCATGCGCCGGTTGCCGGTGCGGAAGCCCGACTCGTGCACGAACTCTTCCAGATCGTGGCGCATGTCCTCCGCCGACTGGTAGCGATCCTCGGGCCGCCGCTCCAGCGCCTTCATGACGATCAGCTCCAGCGCGGCCGGATAGTCGTGCTTGACCACCGTCGGCGGCGCGATGGTCTCTTCCAGGATCCGCTGCATCACCTCGTCGGCGGTGCCCCTGAACAGGCGCTGCCCGACCGTGATCTCGTACAGGATGATGCCCAGGGAGAAGATGTCCGAGCGGATGTCGGCGCCCTCGCCCCGCACCTGTTCCGGCGACATGTACGATGGCTTGCCCGGGCGCATGCCCGACTCCTCGCGGATCTGGTCCTGGATGCGCGCGATGCCGAAGTCGACGATCTTCGTCTGCCCCTCATAGCTCACCAGGACGTTCGACGGCGACACGTCCCGGTGCACGATCCGCAGCAGCTTGCCGTCGGTGTCCCGGTGGCCGTGCGCGTACGCCAGGCCGGCGGCGGTCTGGCTGATGATGTGCACCGCGTGCTGCAGGGGCAGGAAGTTCTGCGCCTCGATGCCGCGCAGGACGATGTCGGTGACGGTCTCGCCCTGGATGTACTCCATGGCGATGTACTTCATGCCGTCGTCCTCGGCGACGTCGTAGACGTGGACGATGCTGGGGTGGTTCAGCTTGGCCGCCAGGCGCGCCTCGTCCAGGAACATGCTGACCACGCGCGGGTTGGCGGCGTAACGACCCTGAAGCAGCTTGACGACGACGCTCTTCTCGAAGCCGCCCACGCTCTCCTGGCGTGCGATGTACAGCTCGGCCATACCGCCCGAAGCCAGGTGGCTGAGGATGGTGTAACGCCCGACCCTTCGGCCGACCATCTCCTCCGGGCTGCCCATGCGCGGCGCATCCTAGCACGCGTGAGCGCGCGCCCGAGCGCGGCGCGACGCTCGATCGCGCGTGGTTGACCCTGCCGGATCGGGCGAGTAGGAATGGACCCGCTGCGGATGCGGCCCGACCTGCCCCACGACGTCTCCGTCCACGGCCACCTGGTCGATGGCGCCATTCGTTACGTAACCGTCGCCACCGGGATCTGTTTTCTGATCATGGTGGCGGTGTTGCTGGCGGCGGCGCTGTTTCACCGCGAGGGACCCCGGCGACGCGCCCGCTACACCCACGGCACCGGCCCCCGCGATTACTGGCTGGGCGTGCTGGTGGCGGCGGCGATGTTCTTCGGCATCGACGCCGTGCTGCTGGCGCGGTCGACGGCGGATCTCCAGAATCACTTCTGGCGTTTTCCGGACGGCGATCCGGCCGCCTTGCGTGTCGAGGTGACGGCGCAGCAATGGGCCTGGCGCTTTCGCTATCCGGGCGCCGACGGCCGCTTCAACACGCCCGACGACGTCGTCACGCTGAACGATCTGCGCGTGCCGGTGGGGCGGCCCGTGTACTTGAAGCTTCACTCGAACGACGTCGTGCACTCGTTCTACCTGCCGAACTTTCGCGTGAAGGTCGACGTCGTCCCCGGCAATCCGACGCGGATGTGGTTCCAGGCGCGCGAGGCGGGGCGCTTCGAGATCGGCTGCGCCCAGCACTGCGGCGTCAACCACTACAAGATGCGCGGCGAGCTGCGCGCCGCCACCCCCGACGACTTCGCGCGCTGGCTGCGCGCCGCCGAGGAGGACGCGCGCCTGCGCTATGACCCCGCCGACGCCGCCGCGCACGACGGGTGGGACTGGGACTCGTGACCGCCGATCCCGCGTTCGCCACGCCGGGCGATGACGAAGAGATCCACCCCGCTCCCAGCGGCTTTCTGGCCCGCGCCGTCTTCGCCCGGGACCACAAGGTGATCGCCAAGCAGTTTCTGTTCCTGGGCCTCGGTTTCCTGCTGGTCGGGGGCTTCATGGCCATGCTCATCCGCTGGCAGCTGGCCAATCCGGGGCGGCCCTATCCATTGCTGGGCAAGGTGCTGTTCGCCGAGTCGGGCGGGATCATCTCGCCGGCCGCCTACGCCGTGCTGTTCACCATGCACGGCACGATCATGATCTTCTTCGCCATCACGCCGATCCTGATCGGCGCGTTCGGCAACTTCTGCATCCCGCTGCTCATCGGCGCGCGCGACATGGCGTTCCCGACGCTGAACATGCTGTCGTTCTGGACCATGTTCGCGTCGACGGCGACCCTGACGGCGTCGTTCTTCGTCCCGCTGGGCGCGCCCGCCGCGGGGTGGACCAGCTATCCGACGCTGTCGACCGCGATCGGGACGCCCGGGCCGGGGCAGACGCTGTGGGTGGTGGCGATCTACCTCAACGGCGCGTCGTCGATCATGGGCGCGGTCAATTACATCACCACCATCGTGCGGCTGCGGGCGCCGGGAATGACGTACTTCCGCCTGCCGCTGACGGTGTGGGGGTTCTGGCTGACGGCGGTGCTGAACGCGCTGTTCGTCCCGGTGCTGGCGGCCGGGATGGTGCTCCTGTTCTTCGACCGCGTGCTGGGGACGACGTTCTTCACGGCGGCCTCCACGATCAAGGGCGGCGGCGATCCGATCCTGTACCAGCACCTGTTCTGGATCTTCGGCCACCCCGAGGTCTACATCCTGATCCTGCCCGCCTGGGGGATCGTCTCCGACCTGCTGTCGTTCTTCGCCCGCAAGCCGGCCTACGGCTATCGCGTGACGGTGTGGTCGATGATCGCCATCACCGCGCTGTCGGCGGTGGTCTACGGCCACCACATGTTCGTCACCGGCATGAGCCCGATGCTGGGCGAGAGCTTCATGCTGCTGACGATGATCATCTCGGTGCCGGCGGTGCTGCTGTTTCTCAACTGGCTGGGGACGATCTGGCGCGGGGCGATGCGGGCGCGCACGCCGATGCTGTTCTGCCTGGGCCTGGTGTTCACGTTCGGCCTAGGTGGGCTGACCGGGCTCTTCCTGGCCGACATCACCGCGGACATCTACCTGCACGACACGTACTTCGTCGTCGGGCACTTTCACCTCATCATGGCGGCGGCGGTGCTGTTGGCCGCGTTCGCCGCCATCTACTTCTGGTTCCCGAAGATGTTCGGCCGGATGATGAACGAGCCGCTGGGCAAGCTGCACTTCTGGCTGACCATCGTGCCGCTGAACCTGGTGTTCGGCGGCCAGCTGCTGATCGGATACGCCGGTATGCAGCGGCGGCTCTACGATCCGTCGGTGTACGAGTTCCTGCGCCCGCTCTTGAAGCTGAACAAGGGGATCACACACGCGGCGTTCCTGCTCGGCACGGCGCAGCTGATCTTCGTCTTCAACTTCTTCTGGAGCCTTTTCCGCGGCCGGCGCGCCGGCGACAACCCCTGGCAGGTGGGGACGCTGGAATGGACGACGCCGTCGCCGCCACCGCACCACAACTTCGATCGCATCCCCGTCGTGCACCGCGGCCCGCACGAACTGGGCGATCCGGTGGTGATCGAGCACCTGCAACGCGACTGGCTGGCGCAGGACGAGCCCTTGCCCGGCGACACCTGGCGGCCCACAGGAGGCCAGCGTGGCTGAAGCGGCCCTGCACGCGGCGGCGCGCCGGCGCGCGAGCGGCCACGCCCGGCTGGGCATGGCGATCTTCCTCGGAACCTGGGTGATGCTGTTCGCGGCGCTGTTCCTGGCTTACGCCGTGGTGCGCGCGCAGGCCAGCGCCTGGCCGCCGCCGTGGCTGCCGCGCCTGCCGCGCGCCCTGCCGGGGCTGGGCACGCTGCTGCTCGTCGCCTCTTCTCTCGGCTTGCGCCGCGCGATCGCCCGCGCCGGCGACGACCGGCGGCGCCTCGCGCGCGCGCTGGCAACGGCGGCCGGCCTGGGCGTGCTGTTCGTCGGCGTCCAGGCGCTGGTGTGGAGGGGCGCGCTCTCGCTCGGGCTTCACCCCGCGACGGGAACGTACGCCTCGGTGTTCTTCGCCCTCACGATCTTTCATGCGCTGCACGTAGCCTGCGGCCTGGGCCTGCTGGCGGCGATGGCGGCGCGGGCGGCCGCCGGACGCGCGACCGCCGGCAGCGACGGGGTCTGGCTGGCGGCGCTGTTCTGGGACTTCGTGACGATCGTCTGGGTCGTCATCTACGGCGCGGTGTTCTGGCTGTGAGAGCGGCGGCGTTCGTCATCGCCTGCGCTCTCGTCATGGCGGGCGGGTGCAAGACCGCGGGCGACCAGCCTCTGCTGGCGACGGGCGCCGTCACGCTGGGCGGGCGAGTCGTCGGCGCCGGCCGTCTCGACCACGGGGCGCGGATCTTCACGCAGTATTGCCGGCCCTGTCACGGCGTCCTCGGCGACGGGCGCGGGCTCTCCGCGCTGGGGTTGCGGCCCCCGCCGCGCGACCTGCGCCTCGGGGTCTACAAGTTCGGCTCGGTGCCCGCCGGCCAGCTGCCCACCGACGCCGATCTCGTCCGCATCGTCCGCGGCGGCCTGCTTGGCACCGGGATGCTGCCCTGGGACGTGCCGTCGCCGGAGATGGACGACCTCATCCAGTACTTGAAGTTTCTTTCGCCGCGCTGGCGAAACGAATCGGCCGGAGAGCCGATCGCGCTCGCCGCCGATCCGTGGGTCACGAACCCGGACGCCGGCGTCGAACGCGGGCGCAGGGTCTATCACGGCATCGCCCAGTGCGCGGTCGCCTGCCACCCGGCCTACGCCACCAAGCCCGAGATCTTCGCCGACGCCCTCGAGCTGACCCACCTGCGGCTCAGCGATTTCCGCGCCGACCTGTACCAGCCGCTCGCCAAGGACAGTGACTTCGGCGTCAAGATCCTGCCCCCCGATTTCACGTTCAACCAGCTGCGTTCGGGCGAGACGCTGGCCGACATCTGTCGATCGATCGGCGCCGGCATCGGTGGCACCGCCATGCCCACCTGGAAGAACGTCCTGCCGGACGCCGACCTCTGGGCGATGGCCCACTATGTCCGATCGCTGCTGGAGCTCCGGGGAACGCCCGCCGCCGACGAGCTGAAACAGCGCCTGCGCGATCAACCGCCGTGGGCGCCGCCGCCACCGCCCGACGCCAGCGTGGACGGCGGAGACGGCGGCGAGCGCGAGCACTAGGAGCGTGTCCCGGTATTCACCGGCACGCTCCATACGCGGACGGACAACCCACCCTCCCCACCCTCGCGCCTTCGGCGCGACCGCTAGCTCCGGCGCAGGCGGTGAACGGCGAGGATCCCCAGCAGCGTGAAGAGGATCAGGCCGCTGGCGCGCGCGGCGTCGCCGCCCGCGTCGATCGAGCAGCCGCCCCCGGAAGGAGCGCCGCTGTTGCCCGCCGCCGCCGGTACGGTCGGTGCCGACGCCCCGGCGCCTCCCTTGCTGGAGTCTGGGCTGCCGCTCGGCGCCCCTCCGCTGGTGGTTGAGCTCTGGCCCGTGTTGTACCGCGCGCCCAGGTCGTACGGCGCGGCGCAGGTCTTCTGGGAAGGCCCCGCGTCCACGGTCACCACCGTCGGTGGCGCGACAGGCTGGGCGGCGGGCGGCGCACCGGCGTCCGCGGCCACCGGCACCGGCGCGGGGGCGGGCGCGCCCTTGACGGGCGTGGCGACGCCACTGCCACTCATGGCGGGTGGCTCGTCGATGCATGTCCAGCCGGCCGGACAATCGCTGTCGGCGACGCAGCTGGTCCTCGTCGGTGTGCAATAGCCGGGGAAAGACATCACCGTCGTGCACTCCGGCACGGAGGCGTCGCCAGGGATGCTCGGCGCACTCGACGGCGGCCGGTCACCGGCGGAGGCCGTCGCCGATCCCGCGCCCGCGCCGCCGTCGCCGGAGGCACTGCCCGCGGATCCCACGCCCGCCGAGCCCGAGCAAGCGCCAATGACCGTCGGGTGGCAGGTGAACCCGTCACCGCAGCTGGCGTCGTTCTGACAGGGCAGCTGCCACTTGAACGCGCATGTCGAGCGCGTGGTGGTCGTGCACATGGTCTCCGTCTTCACCGGCGCCGGGCAATCGCTGTTCGGCGGACAAGGCGGGACTGCGGCGCCACCCGAACAAGCGGTCGACGTTTCGGTGAAGCAGACCATCCCGGCGCCGCACTCGCTGTCGGTCTGGCAGGTCTTCGGCTGGCACTGGTAGACCGGCGCCGGCGGCGTCGGATCCGCTTTGGGGCAATCGCTGTCGGGCGGACACGCCGGCGTGGTGCCCGCGACGGTCGATTGAACGCAGGTGAATCCCTGCGGACAGTCCTGGCTGGGACCGCAGGTCTGCGCCCGAACGGGCGCTCCCATGAGCAGGCAGACGACCAGAGCGGCGGAGGACGCGATGGGCTTGATGGCGAACGTCATGTTGGCCTTTCGTCGCAGGTGCGACGAAGAGAAAGCAGATCATATGCCAGTGGTATCACCGGATCGAATCGGCGGATCCTCGGCACTTTCTCGACGGGAGAGGGCTGCTGCCACTCAGATTTTCGACGAGCCAATGGCTGAACCGTCAGGTCTGCCCCCAACCCGCGAATCACGAAAGAAAATCCATTTACCACACAGGCGCGCCGTGTATGCTGCCACGCATGTTCTTGGGCGCTGAAAGCATCTCGATTAACCATAGGAAGGCGTGGTGGCACGCCAAGGCGTCAGCGATAGTTTCCTGGTCCTGTGCCGCGCTGCTGATCGCCGCAGTCGCTGGCAGCAGTGGCTGTCAGCAGCCGGAAGACGAGCTCACACCGCAGATCCCCGCGACGAGTGGCGGCAGCGGCGGCGGCAATCCGGTCGGCGACGGCGGCGCGGGAACCGGCGGCGACGACGATGCGGGCCCCGCCCCCGACGACGCATCACAGACCGGCGGCGCGTTGGGCTCCGGTGGCGCCATCGCCAACCCTGGAACAGGCGGAGCGCCCATGGACGCCTCACCCACGGAGACGCCGGATGACGTCGTCACGCCGCCCGGTCCGGATGCGCCCATCGACACGCCGCCCGAGGCGCCGCCGCCTCCGGCGCCGTGCAAGATTCCGTCTATCGATCACCTGGCGCACTGGTACGTCGCCAGTGAAGCAAAGGCGGTGACCACGCCGCCCATCGGCAGCAGCATCCTGGTGACCGAGGGCGATCATCAGGTCGGCAAGGTCGCCTTCGCCGGTGGGGGCTGGCACATCGTCGCGGTCTGGGTCACGAACTCGCTGATGTCGCAGGCGGATCTGAGCAACTCGACGGGCTTCACGCTGACGTACAGCGCGACGGCCGATCTATGGGTGCAGCTACGCGAGGTCGCCAACTACAACGGCGGCGCGCATTTCGTGGCGGTGCTCCCCAGCACCGGCGGGCAGCTGCGAACGGTGTTCGTCCCGTTCACGCCCGATCACTGGATCACGCTGCCCAGCCTGGGAAAGCCGACCGTGACGTTCGCGGAAGCGATCGCCCAGGTGCGCGGCCTCTTCTTCATCGACGACGCCGCCAACACGCTCGAGTTCGATCGCCTGTCCTTCGACAACTTCACTCCCCAGTGTCAGTAAACAGGGGATCCTGAAGCCCGGCGGCCTCGATCAACGGAGGCGCCGGGCCACCATCGCCACGGCGCCGAAGACGACGAACGGCACCAGCAGGAAGACGCCGACCGCCTTCAACGAGGGCGACAGCGTCGAGGAGCCGCCGACGCAATAGGGACAGGCCGCGGCCAGCGCAGGCCAGACCAGGACCGCGGCGGCGGTCGCGATCGCCAGCGCCGTGTTCCGCTTCATGGCGCCCCACGGAGACGCACGACCGC
>DATKEU010000253.1:0-2001 GCA_035544495.1 Polyangia bacterium
GGCGCTGATGGGCGTGATGCCGCGCCGCCAGGGCTCGGTGCTGATCGCGGGCGAGGAGACCATCCACCTGCCGCCGCACCAGGTGGCGCGCCGGGGCCTCGCCTGGTGCCCGGAGGAGCGCGGCATCTTCGCCAGCCTCACCGTCGAGGAGAACCTGCGCCTGCCCCCGGTGCTGCGCCCCGGGGGCTTGTCCGACGATCAGATCCTCACCATGTTCCCGGCCTTGAAGGAGCGGCGCAAGAGCCCGGGCACGAAGCTGTCGGGCGGCGAGCAGCAGATGCTGGCCATTGGCCGCATCCTGCGCACGGGCGCGCGCTTGCTGCTGCTCGACGAGCCGACCGAGGGGCTGGCGCCGGTGATCGTGCAGCAGATCGGGCGCACCATCGCCGAGCTGAAGCGCCGGGGCTTCACCATCCTGCTGGTCGAGCAGAACTTCCGCTTCGCCGCCACCGTCGCCGATCGCCACCACGTCGTCGATCGCGGCCGCGTCGTCGAGACCATCGCCAGCGACGCGCTCGACGCCAACCGGGAAAAGCTGCACCGTTACCTCGGGGTCTGACCGCCCGTCGCACTCAAAGCACACCGACCCGACGACGTACACCACCACCACCACCTTCGACGAAAGAGGCAGACACATGCGAACACTCCCCAGGACATGGCTGGCGCTGGCGGTTGGCGGCGCGGCGCTGCTGGCGCGCTCCGCGCGAGCCCAGCTCTCCGACGGCGTCGTCAAGATCGGCGTCCTCTCCGACATGTCGAGCCTCTACACCGACCTCGCCGGCGCCGGCTCCGTGGTGGCGGCGAAGATGGCGGTCGAGGACTCTGGCATCGAGAAGCGCGGCATCAAGGTCGCCATCGTCTCGGCCGATCACCAGAACAAGCCCGACATCGGATCGAACATCGCGCGGCAGTGGTACGACGTCGACAAGGTGGACGTCATCGTCGACGTGCCGAATTCGGGGGTGGCGCTGGCGGTCAATCAGATCACGCGCGACAAGGGCAAGGCGCTGCTGGTCTCGGGCGCCGGCACCGCCGATCTCACCGGCAAGGCCTGCTCGCCGAACACGATTCACTGGACGTACGACACCTGGATGCTGGCCCACGGCACCGGCGAGGCGATCGTCAAGACCGGCGGCAAGACCTGGTTCTTCCTGACCGCCGACTACGCCTTCGGGCAATCGCTGGAGGCGAACACCGAGGCGGTGGTGCTGAAGAACGGCGGCAAGGTGCTGGGCAAGGTGCGCCACCCGCTGAACACGCAAGACATGAGCTCGTTCCTGCTGCAGGCGCAGTCGTCGAAGGCGCAGATCATCGGCCTGGCCAACGCGGGTGGCGACACGGTCAACGCCATCAAGCAGGCGGCGGAGTTCGGCATCGGCAAGGGCGGGCAGAGCCTGGCGGGCCTGCTGGTCTTCATCACCGACGTGCACGCGCTGGGGCTGCCGACGGCGCAGGGGTTGATCCTCAGCAGCACATTTTACTGGGACAGCAACGCCGACACGCGCAAGTTCGCCAAGCGCTTCGCCGAGCAGAACAAAGGGATCCACCCCACCATGGTCCACGCCGGCGTCTACGCGGCCGTGCGCCACTACCTGAAGGCGGTCGAGGCGCTGAAGACCGACGACGGGACCAAGGTCGTGGCGAAGATGAAGGACACGCCCACCGACGACCCGCTGTTCGGAAAGGGCTCGATCCGCGCCGACGGGCGCAAGATTCACCCGGTCTATCTCTTCGAGGTGAAGAAACCGTCGGAGTCGAAGCACCCGTGGGACTACTACAAGCTCCGGAGCACCATCCCGGCGGCGGATGCCTTCCGTCCAATCAGCGAGGGCAACTGCCCGCTGGTGAAATGACACCTCCGAACCGGGCGGCGGCCGCCCGCCGCCGCCGTCCGCGAGCTCTCTCGTGCAAGCGCTCTTCGGCCAGCTGCTGATCGGCGCCATCAACGGCGCCTTCTACGCGATGCTGTCGCTGGGGCTGGCCGTGATCTTCGGCCTGCTC
>DATKEU010000254.1:0-11084 GCA_035544495.1 Polyangia bacterium
TCTATCAGGAGGTCTCGACGCTCTTTCCGCTCAAGGCGAGCGACCTCGCCGTCGACGTGGGATCGAACGACGGCACGTTGCTGAGCAATTTTCAGAAAGGCGGCCACCGCGTGTTCGGCATCGAGCCGACGAACGCAGGGAAGCTCGCCATCGAGCGCGGCATCCCGACCCTGATCTCATTCTTGAATCAGCAGGCCGTCGCCAAGGTGATAGCCGAGGTCGGCCGGGCGCGGATCGTCACGGCCACCAACGTCTTCGCCCACATCGAAAATGTCGGCGACGTCGTGAGCTGCATCAAGGGCCTGATGGCGGATGACGGCATCTTCATCAACGAGTCGCACTACTGGCTCGCGCTGCTGCAGACGATGCAATACGACACCATCTACCACGAGCATCTCCGCTACTACTCGCTCACCGCCCTCAAGTACCTGCTCGAAACCAACGGCCTCGAGCCTTTTCGGGCCAAGCGCATCCCGACGCACGGAGGGTCGATCCGGGTCTACGCCGCCCCGAAGGGACGCTATCCAGTTCATGAGAGCGTGGCGGCGATCCTCGCGGAGGAATCGAGGGAGCTGACACCCGCGCGCTTCGCCGACTTCCGGCGAGGCGTCGTCGCCTCCAAGCTCGAGCTGCTCGCCTTGCTTCGCGACATCAAGGGACGAGGGGAACATGTCTATGGCGTCGGCGCGCCCTCCCGGGCGAGCACGCTCATCAACTATGTCGGGCTGGACGACGGGATCCTCGATTGCGTTCTCGAGATCAAGGGGTCGTACAAGATCGGCAAGTACATCCCCGGCACGCTGGTCCCCGTGATCGAGGAAGATCGCCTGTTCCAGGACCAGCCGGCCTACGCCCTCCTGCTCTCCTGGCACATCGCGGACGAGCTGATCCCGAAGCTCAAGTCGCGCGGGTATCGAGGCGACTTCATCGTCCCGCTCCCGCGCCCGCACATCATCAAGAGCCAAGACGTGTCGTGAAGGTCTTCCCGTGAGCGAGGGAGAACAGCGACACGATCGGGAGATCGAGTTCTTCGATCGGTTCGCGGCCGAGCACGGCGAGTACGACGTCCTTGCGGACGGCGCCTATGCTCGGCTGACGGGCCTTTTCGAGGAGCGCGTCCGGCCAAGACGCGGCGAACGTTGCATCGATCTCGGTTGCGGCACCGGGGCCTTCACGGCGCATCTCGCGCGCTTCGATCTCGATCGCACCGGGATGGACATCTCTCCCATGAGCGTTCAACGCGCGAATGAACACTCGAACGGCGCACGGTTCGTCGTGGGCGACATCACGAAGACGGACCTGCCGGAGGCCTCCTTCGACATCATCGTCTACTCAGGCGTGCTCCATCACTTCGCGTCGCGCGCGTCTCGCGAGCAGGTCCTTCAGGAGGGGTTCCGATTGCTGAGCAAGGGAGGCCGCCTCTTCGCCTTCGACCCGAACGCCCACAGCCCGTCGATGTGGCTGTATCGAGATCCGCGCTCGCCGCTGTTCTCGTCGAAGGGGAAAACGGACAACGAGGTCTTGCTCAGCCGGCGCGAGCTTCAGCAGGAGCTGAGCGCGGCGGGCTTCTCGAAGATCGACGTTCGCGGCGTCAGCGGGATCGAGTTTCGATACGTCGAGAGCTCGGCGGCGCGCATCGTGCTGCCGGCGTACAACTTCTACGAGCGGCTGATGCGTCACTCGCCGTTCGAGTCGCGCCTGGGAACGTTTGTCGTGAGCTGCGCGGAGAAGGTCTGAGCGCGAACGGCCAGCGGATCGGTCAGGGCGTCCGCAGGAGACCGCCTCGCCCGAGGTGGTTCCATGGATCGAGCACCGGTTGACGCGGGTCGAGCCCGCGGTACTGGGAGTGCGGCGCTCCGATGACGATGATGTCGGCTTCGGCCAGGACCTGCTCCGTGGAGACGAGCCAGGGGAGCTTCACGTAGGTGTCGCTGCAGAGCACCTGGCGCGCTTCCAGACGGAGAATCTTGCGCAGCTTGAAGGCCAGCGATTCCCGGACGTCGTCGATGTCGCCCTTGAAGGCCATCCCGAGGATCCCGACGGTCTTCTCGCGCAGATCGAAGCGTGATTGCAGCTGGCGCACCAGCGCCCGGGGCAGGGATTCATTGACCAGCATCGCGGCCTGGCCGAGCGGGAAGTCATTCGGGAAGAAGGCGGCGAGCTGCATCGTGTCCTTGAACAGACACGGCCCGGCCGCGAACCCCGCCTTGGGCAGGCCCTTCATGCGCGGGTAGTCGCGCGTCACCGCATCCCAGACCGTGTAGTAGTCGATGCCGTTGTCCGCGCACACGGTATAGAGCTGATTCGCGACCGCGAACGTGATGTATCGCCAGGCGTTGCACGTCAACTTCGCGAGCTCGGCTTCGAGGGGCGTCACTTCGACGGTGACAAGACAGATGCGATGAAACAGCTCGCGCGCGCGTGCGAGAGCCCGCTCTCCGACGCCTGAAATGATCTGCGGCATCGTCGATATCTCGCGGATCGCTTGCCCCTGCACCACCCGCTCCGGACAGAAGGCCACGTCGACGCCGGGAAGCAGCCGCTGAAGGTGCGCGTGCAGCTTCAGCGTCGCGCCGGGGAACACCGTGCTGCGCAGGACGAAGAGCTGGTCTGGTCGCAGATGGGGCACGAGCTGGTCGACGGCCGTGAGCAAGCTGTCGACCTTCGGGTTGAGGTGCTCGTCGATGGGCGTTCCGATGACACAGACGACGGCTGCGGCGTCCTTCAAGACGGAGGGATCGGCGGTCGCGAGAAGGTTCTTGCCGAGGTGGGCCTGCAAGAGCTCGCTTCCTCCCTCGTCGAGGAACGGCATCTGACCTTCCGAGAGCATCCTGACGGATTCGCGGTTGACGTCATAGAGGCGGACCTGCATGCCGGCCTTGGCGAAGCTGAGGCCCAGCGGCAGCCCGACGTGCCCGCAACCGCCGATGATGGCGACGGGCTCGATTGGCGTCGATGTCATGGTGGCGCCACCCTATCACGATGGACCGCCGGGTCCGGGAGGCGCGTCGGCGGGCTTGATGCACGCCGCGACCGCGCCCGCGCGGCAGGCGCTGTCAGTGAAACAGGCGATCCAGCTCCTGCTCGACCTTGCGCGAGTCCGACGCGCGCGCGACCGACAGCTCCTGCACGATGAGGCCGCGCGCGGTGTCCAGCATGCGGCGCTCGCCGAACGACAGCGGCTTGAGGCCCTTCAAGCGGTAGAGATCGCGGAACACCTCGGCGACCTCGAACAGCGAGCCCGACTTGATCTTCTCCATGAAACCGCGATAGCGCCGGTTCCAGGTCTGGCGGTCGATGTGGATCTCCTTGTCCCGGAGAATCTGCATGACCTCTTTGATCTCCGCCTGACCGGCGACCGGGCGCAGCCCCACCTGGTCGGCCTTGTCGACCGGGACCAGGATGCGCAGGCCGCTATCGAGGGCGCGCAGGACGTAAAAGCTGTGGATCTTGCCGAAGACCTCTTTTTTCTCGATCCCGACGATCTCGGCGACGCCCTGTGATGGATAGACCGCTTTGTCTCCGATTGCGAATTCGGCTGACACGTCCTGTCCTCCTTCGGCTCACTTCCTGGAAACCGCGCCACGTCGCCGCCACCCGTCCTTCCGTCGCGAGCGCCGCCGCCCCCCATCGCCGACGCAACACACGGTAATGACGCTAGAAACGATAAGGCAGCCTACGTTGGCCCACAACGGTATCGCTGTCGGGAGATTCCTGTCAAGACAGGATTCCGGCTATCGAGACGGAAGTGTGGCGTAACCCGCAGCGCGCATCTTTTTTCTCGTGCGTTTTCTCCTGCGTCGCGCGGCCGGGAACTCCGCGCTTTCATTTTCAGCGCCGTGCGTGATGGGCTAATGTCGCTGGCCGATGGCGCGCTATGCCTACGATGACTCGACCGCCCCCGTCCGAGCACGTCCGCGGTCGGCCGGTGGCTGGGCTCGGATGTTCTGGTTCGCGGTGGCGGCGGCGGCGATCGGGTTCGCGGGCTACGTGTTCCTGGTCCCCTACCAGCGTGTGATGAGCGCCCTCAGGGAGCGCGGCAGTGAGCTGGCGGAGGCGCGCACCACCAGCGAGGCCGCCACCGCCGAGCGCGACAAGCTGAAGGCCGAGGTGACCCGTCTCGAGGCCGGCGCCCGCGACAAGGAAGCCGCCGACGCCAAGAAGCGCGGCGGGGCCGACGCGCTGGGGACGTTGCTCAAGTCGTCACTGGAAGAGCTGGGCGCGACCGTCTCCGTCGACGCCGGGCGGGTGGCGGTCAGCTTCCCGGCCGACAAGATCGTCGACAGCAACGGCATCGACGTCTCGCCGGCGGGCCAGACGGCGCTGAAGGTGCTGGCCGGCGCGCTGAAGAAGAACGGTGGCGCCGCGCGCGTCAAGGCGGTGTTCGGCAACGGCCCGCCGCCCAAGGATCTGCGCGCGCTGTTCAAGACCGAGGGCGAGCTGTCGGCCGTGCGGGCGGCGCGCGTGATGTCCGCCCTCTACGACGCCGGCGTTGCCCCCGACCACCTGTCGACAACAGGCGAGGCGGAGAAGCCGCTGCCCCGTCCTCCCGCCCGCGGCAAGAAAGCCGCGCCGCCACCGGCTCCCCCGCCGGATCGCCTGGACATTCAAGTCGACCCCGAGTGACAGCGGCGGGCGGTTTGCGCGCGGCGCGGATGGTCATGGGCGCGTCGCTCGCGGCCGCCGTGGCAGGGCCGGCGCACGCCTATGACTTCACCATCGACGTGCAGACCATCGGGCAGGGCTATCAGGTGCGGCGGTACGCGCCCACGGGGGCCAACGATCTTTTGACCCGCCGGCGGCTGACGCAGTACCTGAGCCTCAACGTGACCGACATCACGCCGGAGGCGTGGCGGCGCGAGACCGACGACCGCAACCAGCTGTCGGTCGACGTGTCGATGCGGTTCGACAGCGACTTCGGCGGCTATCTCCTGTCGCGCCCGACGGGGACAGACGAGATCCGCGAGCTCACGCAGAATCACGTCGAGGTGCTGTACGCCTACGTCGCCGGCCGGAACCTGGGTGGACGGGTCGACTTCCAGCTCGGCCGTCAGGTGCACTTCGATCTCGTCGACTTTTACGCCTTCGACGGCGCGGACGTCAGCGTGCGCGTGCGCCGCCCGCTGTCGGTGGAGGCGTTCGCCGGGACCGAGGTGCGCGGCGAGCGCCCGCTGTCCTCGCCCATCTACGAGCTTGATGGCACCAGCGTCGGGTCGCAGGATCCCGCCACCCGGCCCGACCAGGCGACGGTGCTGCGGCCGCTGGCGGGCGGGGCGCTGGTGCTGGACGGCTGGGGGCCGGTGCAGGCGCGCCTCGCTTACCGGCGGATGTGGTCGGCGACGGCGGACCAGCAGCTCGGCGAGCCGTCGTCGGGCGTCAACGACGAGAAGGTGGCGCTGACCGCCAGCGCGGCGCTGGCGGGACGGGTCTCGGCGTCGCTGGGGCTGCGCTACAACATCCTGGTCGGCCTGCTGGACGACGAGCAGGCGGCGCTGCGCGTGCAGGTCTCGCACCGCCAGGCGCTGTCCGCCGAGTACGCCTTCCTGGCGCCGACGTTCGACGGCGATTCGATCTGGAACATCTTCTCGGCGGGGGCCTATCGCGACCTGCGCGCCACGTACGAGCTGACGCTGATCCCGGGGCTGCGGCTGTCGGCGCGGGCGTTCGTCCGACTGTTTCAGCGCGGGCCCGACGAGCCGGCGGGCGCCAGCAATCGCGCGGGCGGCGGCAGCCTGGGCGTGCAGTGGCGAACCGATCGCAGCACGCTGCGCGCCGACGGTTACTTCGACGACGGTTATGGCGGGCGCAAGGCGGGCGGCGATCTGTCGGGGCGGTACACGCTGCGCTGGCGGACGCTGGACCTGGAGGGGCGGCTGTCGGGCTGGGGCTGGCGCTCCGACACCCAGCCGGACACCAACCATGGCGTGGTGTTCGGCGTGCAGGCGGGCGGCCGGTTCTTGATCGCCGAGGGGATGCACCTGCACCTGCTGGCCGAGGACAACGTGGGGACGCTGTACCGGGGGCAGTACCGGGGCCTGGCCGTCTTCGAAGTGGACGTGTCGCTGTGACGGCGCGGGGTGGATGGCAGGCGGCGGCGGTGATCGGAGCGGCGGCGCTGGGCGTGCTGGCCGCCGCGCGCGCGGGCGGACAGCCGGGGATCACCGTGGCGGCGCAGAAGCCGTCGCCCATCATCTATCCGCGGGTGGCGATCCCCATCCTCTTCGATCACGCGCAGCACGCGCGCCTGGGCGTGACCTGCGAGGGATGCCACCGAACGGCGGCGACGTCGACGGCGGTGACCGACGATCTCTTGCCGGGGGAAGTGTCCTGCCGCGACTGCCACAAGATCGATCGCACGCAGCCGCAGAAGGTCGTCGCCAAGGGACAGCCGGCCGCCCGCTGCGTCGCCTGCCACGTCGGCTGGGCCGGCACCGAGCCGCTGAGCGAGCCGCCCGGGGCGTTCCTCCCGCCCGCGAATCTGAAGTTCAACCACAAGCTGCACGCGGCGCGCGGCTATGGCTGCGAGCTGTGCCACGCGACGGTGTCGGGGTTGGCGGCGACGTCACCGCCGTCGGAGCTGCCGATGATGGCGCTGTGTCTCGGCTGTCACGACGGCAAGCAGGCGACCGCACGCTGCGGCTCCTGCCACCTGACCTTGCCGGACGGGCGCATGAAGGTCGAGTTCGCGGTCGGCGGCGCGACCGGCGCGACGCTGGAGCCGGGCGTGCGCAAGCTGGCGCCGTCAGGGAGCCTGCGCGGCTTCGACGCCCACACGCTGGGCTTTCGAACCAACCACAAGCAGGCCGGGCGCGACGAGGGCTATTGCCTGACCTGCCACCGCCGCAACGAGTGCGTCGACTGCCACGGCGGCGTGGTGCGCCCGTTCGACATCCACCCGTCGGACTACGTCACTCTGCACGCGATGGACGCGCGCCGGAACACGCCCGACTGCTCGTCGTGCCATCGCAACCAGACCTTCTGCCTCGGCTGCCACCAGCGCACGGGCGTGGCCAGCGATCCGGAGGGCGGCTTGCCGGGGCGCCAGCCCAAGAACCCGTTCGGCACCGGCACGCAGGTCAAGCGCTTTCACCCGCCCGGCTGGGCGCGCGATTCCACGGGCACCGTCATCACCACGCCCAGCGCCGCCAGCCACAGCCTGGCCGCCAAGCGCAACATCACGGCCTGCGTGTCGTGCCACCGCGAGGAGACCTGCCTGGAATGCCACTCGACCGATCCCACGCGCGGCGCCCACTTCGATCCGCACGGCCCCGGCTTCGCGGGATCGCTCCGGTGCCGGTCGCTGGCCGCGCGCAACCAGCGCGCCTGCCTGAAGTGCCACGCCGTCACCGATCCCGAGATCGGCTGCAATCACTGACCGCGGGGCGGGGCGGCGCGGGCCGGGCCCTACGACCCGTTCCAGTAGCGGACGCGGCCGGTGTCGGTGTGCACGAACTGCGAGTGCGGGTAGAAGCCGACGCCGCCGGCGTGCAGCGAGCGGACGTAATGGAGCACGTTCCGCGTGTCCACGCCGCGGATGCGGAAGTCGACGGCGTTGCCTTCGGTGTGCTGGCTGTGGCGCGCCACCTGGTGGCCCTTCTTGCGCAGCATGAGGTTGTACTTCGGCGAGCGATAGCCGGAGACGACCTCGATCCGCTTGGCGGCGAACCGGCCCGCCACGCGCGTCAGCACGTTCAGCAGCCGTTCGTCCATGTGCGTGGACTGGTTGGTGTAGTGGTCGCGCAGGAAGGCGTGGAAGCGGTCCTCGGCGGCGTCACCGGGCAGGATGGGCAGCGCTTCGCGCGTCCAGATGTTGTAAAGGGTGGTGACGGGCTCGACGCGCACGCCGGGACGCGGTTCGGGCGCCTCGCCGCGGGCCTTGCGCGGGACGCGGCGGCTGGCCACGGCTTCGTGTCGGGCAAGGTCGGCGTCGCTGGTGTGAAAATCCGGGCGCAGCGTCTTCTCGCGCAGCCACTCTTCCTTCTTCGACAGCTCGCGCGGCTCGCCAGGCACGAAATGGTCGGCGCTGGCGGCGACGGCGTCGAACAGCCCGTCGCTGGTAACGGCCAGGTCGGTGCCGTCAGCATCGACGGCGAAGCCAGCCGGAGACGACGGCGCTGGGAACAGGGCGAGCACGGCAACGAAAGCGATCACGATTTAAGTATAAACCTCGGCGCAAATAATTTGGATCTTGAATGGCCCGTCGACGAACCGGCCTTGAAATCGGTATCGCACCCGGTCTTGCGCGACGGTCGTTTTTTGCAATCGGTTGATTAACGGATTTGGACGATCGGGCGCGTGAATTCATTGTGACGATTTCGCGGTCGTCGCTTTTCTGGAAAGGCCGACCAGCTGATTCAGCGAGCCCGAACGGAAGCCCGCCAGGTCGAGGGCCACGAAGGTGAAGCCCTGCCGCCGCCCGAGCGCGACGATGGCCTGGCGCACGGACGGCTCCAGCGCGCGCGGCATGTCGTCCGCGTCGATCTCCAGGCGCGCCACCTCGCCGTGATAGCGGACGCGCAGCTGGCGGAAGCCGAGGGCGCGCAGCCCGTCCTCGAAGCCGTCGACCTGGCGCAGGCGGTCGGGGGTGATCTCGGTCCCGTAAGGAAAGCGCGACGACAGGCAGGCGAGCTGCGGCTTGTCCCAGGTGGGCAAACCCAGCGCCCGAGACAGCCGGCGCACGTCGTCCTTGGTCAGCCCGGCGTCCACCATCGGGTGGCGGGCGCCGCGCTCGTCGGCGGCGGCCAGGCCCGGGCGGTGGTCGCCCAGGTCGTCGAGGTTCGTGCCCAGCAGGACTTCCCGCAGGCCCAGCGCCGCCGCGCGCGGGCGCGCGATCTCCAGCAGCTCGGCCTTGCAGTGATAGCAGCGGTCGGTGGGGTTGGCCGCGAAGCCCGGGCGCTCCATCTCGTTCGAGTCGACGAGCTCGTGGCGCGCGCCCACCAGCTCCGCCAGCTCGGCGGCGGCCGCCCGCTCGCTTTGCGCCATGGTGATCGACACGGCGGTCAGGGCGACGCACCGGTCGCCGAGGACGTCGCGCGCCACCCGCAGGAGCAGCATGGAATCGACGCCGCCGGAGAAGCAGACCAGCGCCGATTGATAGCCGGCGATGACGGCGCGCAGGCGATCGTGCTTGGCGCCGAGGTCGCCGACGTCGTCGATTCTGGGCGCGTCGGGGGTGGGAGAAGGCATCGGCATGCGTCAGACAGAAGTATAGGCGACGCCGGGCGCGGGCAGGTCGATGCGTTCGGCGGCGGCGGCGGCGGCGGCGACGGCGGCGGCCATGTCCAGCGTCGACTCCGCCCGCTCGGCGTCCTGCGGGCGGGCGCGCGTCACCGGGTGCGGCGGCACGAACAGCGAGCAGCAGTCGTCGAAGGGGAGGATCGACGTCTCGAACGTCCCCAGGCGCCGGGCCAGCGCGGTGGTCTCGACCTTGTCGTAGGTGACCAGCGGGCGCAGCACCACCCGGCGGGCGGCGGCGTCGATGACCGCCATGTTCTGCACCGTCTGGCTGGCCACCTGGCCGAGGTTCTCGCCGGTGACCAGCGCCTCGGACCCGAGCCCGTCGCCGACCGCGTCTGCGATGCGCATCATGGCGCGGCGGTACAGGACCACCGCCAGCTCGGCCGGACCGGCGTCGCGCAGGCGCTTCTGCAGATCGGTGAAGCCGACGACGGTCAGCGAGCGCGCCGCCTGCCAGCCGGCCAGCGTGCGCGCGAGGGTCACCACCTTGTCGCGCGATTTCTCGCCGACGTAAGGGGGCGAATGGAAATAGACCGCGTCGACCGCCAGCCCGCGCTTGGCCGCCAGCCAGCCGGCCACCGGCGAGTCGATCCCGCCCGACAGCAGCAACAGCGCGCGGCCGGCGCTGCCGACGGGCAGGCCGCCGGGGCAGGGGATGTTCCCGGCGTAGACGAACGCGTGCTCGGTGCCGACCTCTATCCCGATGGTCAGCGCGGGGTCGTGCACGTCGACGGGCAGGCCAGTGGCGGCGGCGACGCGCGCGCCGACCTGGCGGGCGATCTCGGGCGACGGCAGGGGGAAGTGCTTGTCGGAGCGGCGGGCTTCGATCTTGAAGGTGGCGGGCTGCGCGCGGGCCAGCGCCCCCCGCGCCTCGGCGACGGCGGCGTCGCTGATGGCCGCGAGATCGGCGGGGACGATGCTGGCCAGCGACAGCGACACCAGGCCGAACACGCGCTGCACGCGGGCGGCGGCCTCCTCGGCGCGGGCTTCGTCCAGGTGGACGACGACGCGGCCGTGCGGCGCCTCGACGCGCGCGCCGGGGATGCCGGCGACGGCGGCGCGCACGTTGTCGCGCAGCAGGGTCTCGAAGCGGCGGCGGTTGCCGCTCTTCAAGAAGATCTCGCCGTATCGACACAGCAGGGCCCGGCGCATGGGTGCCGCCTTCTACCCTTCCGGGCACGCCTTGGCCATGGTCAAGCCACGGCGGCGACTTCCGCCACGGAGGCGCCCAGGGCGGCGACGGCGGCGGCGATCTCGGCGGCGGTGGTGTCGCGCGACAGCGAGAAACGCAGCACCGCCGCGCGCTCGCCGACGCCGACGGCGCGCAGGACGTGACTGGGCCCGCGCGCGCGCGAGGCGCAGGCCGAGCCGGCGGAGGCGAACACGCCGCGCGCCTCCAGCGAGTGCAGCACCGCCTCGGCCGGCAGCTCGCCGACGACCAGCGAGCTCACGTGCGGCAGGCGCGGCGCGCCCTCGACGGTGCGGCGGGCGCCGGGGATGGCGGCCAGGGCCTCGCGTTCGAAAAGGTCGCGCAGCTCGGCGATGGCCGCCGGGCCGCCGCCGTCGCGGAAGGCGGCGGCGCGCGCGGCCGCGCGGCCCAAGCCCACCCAGCCGGCGACGTTCTCCGTGCCGGAGCGCAGCCCGCGCTCTTGCCGGCCGCCGTCCCAGAGGGGGCGCAGCGTGATGCCCGGGCGCACCCACAGCGCGCCGGCGCCCTTGGGCCCGTGAATCTTGTGGGCGGAGACGGCGATGGTGTCGGCCCCCAGCGTCGCCGCGCGGAAGGGGACGAAGCCGAACGCTTGCACGGCGTCGACGTGCAGGTGCGGGCGCCGCCCGCCGCCGGCGCC
>DATKEU010000255.1:0-9385 GCA_035544495.1 Polyangia bacterium
ACGGTGAGGTTGCCGAATACCTGCACACCGCACGACGCCGGCGGCGTGGCGACCGTGCAGTCCGTGGCCGGACTGAAGCTCACGTACCAGGCGCCGCCCGATTTCGTGCTCCCGTCGCCAAAGGCCCAGATGTCGGTGCCATTGGTGGAGGTGGCGCCGCGCAGGTTGTCGGTGATGAACGCCGTGCTGGCGACACCGGCCGTCTCCACAGTGCCGGCCGCGTTGACGCGGGCGACGACGCGCGGGACGCCCGCTGTGCTGACCACCTTGGTGGTGGCGTCGGGCGGGTTGTATCCCGCGACGATCAGATAATGCGTGTCATCGGACCGGGTCAGCCAGCCCTCTGACGTCGCCTTGCCGGAGATCATGACCGGCTTGTTGCCGCCCGGATTGGTCAGGGTCGGCATGGCGATGGTGCGGACGACCGCGCCGGTGTCGACCGATCGCTCCTCGATCAGGATCGGCGCGCCGACCGCCAAACCGAGGTTCGCGCCGGCATCGACCCGCAGGACCATGAACGTCTGCGGCGCTGGCGCGGCGACGCACATGCCGGCGCCGTCGCAGTGGGTCCCGCCGTTGGTGTTGCAAGCGGTGGTCATATCGGCCGGTGTCGAGGTGGGCGAACCGTTGTTGCAGCCCTCGATGGTGCAGACGTTCCCGTCGTCGGCCGGGGTATTGCTGGGCGTGCTGCCACAGGTGCCTGCGCTGCACGTGAACACCCGGCACGGGGGTGGGTTGTTCCCACAATCGGCGGCCACGTTGCAGTTGAGACAGTTACCGGCGCCGTCGCAGTGTTGGTTGGTGCCGCACGTAGCGGTGGCGGGCTCGGATGGGTTCGACGGCGTGCCGTTCGTACAGACATCTCGGGTGCAAGGATTGCCGTCGACCGGCAGGTCGGTGTCGTCGTTGACCTGCATCGTGTTGCCGCTGCCGTCGCACTGCGCGACCTTGCAGTCGCGGGCCGTCTGCATGGCCAGTACCGTCGCGGCCGGGGCGTTGGTGAACTGGCAGGTCCCTTGCGCGGTGCAGGTATACGTCCGGCAGTCGTTGCTGGTGCCGCAATCGCTGGCGGTCGTGCACTGGCCGCAGCGCCCGGACCCGTCGCAGGTGCGGCCGTTGCCGCAGGTGGTCCCCATCTGTGTGGGCGGGTTCGACGGCGTCCCTTGTGTGCAGACGTCGTCGGTGCACAGGTTGTTGTCGACCGGCTTGTCGTTGTTGTCGTTGGCCGTGGTGGTATTGCCCTGGCCGTCACACTGGACGACCTTGCAGTCACCCGGGGTCTGCATCGCGATGGCCGTGCCCGCTGCGACCCGGTTGAATCCGCAGACATTGCCGACACAGGTTCGCGTCTGGCAGGCGTTGTCCATGCCGGGACAGTCGGTGGCGACGTTGCAACCGACGCACTGGCCGGAGGCGTTGCACGTGTTGGTGCCACCGCACGGTTGTCCGACCGGCGCGTTCGGGTGCGAGGCCACGCCGGCGGCGCAGGCGTCCTGGGTGCAGGGGTTGCCGTCCTCGGGGACGTCGAAGTCGTCGGCCACTGTCACGATCTGCGCCTTGTCGTTGCATTGACGGACCTGGCAGTCGCCCGTGATCTGCAGCGGCACCGGAAGGCCGGGGGCCAACGTGGCCGTGCCGCACGTGCCCTGCACGCAGGTGCGCCTGCTGCATTCAGTGTCCTGCCCGGGGCAGTCACCGGCGACCGTGCAGCCGGTCGGCGCGTCGGTGGAGGGATGGTCGGCGGGCGCGTCGGCGTGAACCTCGCCGGCAGATTCGATCGCCAGATCGGCGTGCGCGTCAGCCGTGTCGGCGATCCCGTCCTTGTTCGCAGTGTCCGCGCTCGCGATGTCCGCGTTGCCGTCGGTCGCGGTGCTCCCGCCGCTGCCGGCGTCGCCGCGGAGGGGCGTCTCCCCGCCGGTCGAGGCCGAGCCGCCGCAACCGCTCCCCAGTGCGAGAACCAGAACCGCCGCCAACCCAACCAACCCCTGCTGCGCGCTCCATCGACGCAAGACAGTCTGCATAAGACACCTCGGGTGCATGCGCCCCACACGGGGCATGACGGAACAGCGTAACACGCCCTTGCGGTCCTTTGGACAGACGTTTAGGATGGATTTCGATGATCGCTGCACTCCTCCATACCGGCGCGCATACCGGCACGTTCGCCAAGCGCTTCGTCCGCCCGCGTACGGGCGGTGACGTCGTGGCCCGCCGCGGCGGTCGTCATCGGGAGGTTCGCCCCAGCTAGCCTCTCGAGATAAGTCGACCACAAACCGCGGGCCCCGACAGGGACCCGCGGTTTTTTTTTGCTCTCATCGTTCGTTGTTCGTTGCTTGTTGCTCGTTGATCGTTCGGCCACCGAAAGACACGCCATGCCTCACCTGACCTGGAAAGACAGACCCCTCGGCGAGCTGCTCCGCATCGCCTGGCCCATCACCGTCTCGATGCTGTCGTGGAGCGCCATGACCATCGTCGACACGCTGCTGATCGGCCACGTCGGCCGCGCCGAGCTGGCCGGCGTCGGGCTGGGCGGGATCGTCACGTTCATGCTGCTCTGCTTTTCCATCGGGCTTCTGCGCGGGGCCAACACGCTGGTGTCACAGGCGGTGGGCGCCGGCCGTCGCGGCGAGGTGCCGGCGCTGCAGGGAGCCGCCATCGCGATGGCGCTGGGTCTCGGCCTCGGGACGACGCTGGCGGCGCAGCTGGTGGCCGCGGCGCTGCACCATCTGGCAGCGACGGAAGCCGCCGGCCGCGCCGCGAGCACCTACCTGCGCGTGCGCTGCCTGGGCGCGCCCGCGGGGCTGTTCTTCGTCGCGCTGCGGGAGGTGCGCTATGGCCAGGGCGAATCGCGCGCGCCCATGCGCGCCTCGCTGCTGGCCAACATCATCAACGCGGCGCTGGCCTACCTGTTCGTCTTCGTGTTCGGCAAGGGCGTGGGGGGCGCCGCCACGGCGTCGGTGCTGGCCGGCATCGCCGAGGCGGCCTTCCTCGCCTGGCCGCTGCGCGGAGGCGCGCGCGTGGTGGTCCCGACCGCGCGCGATCTGCGCGCGCTGTGGCGGCTGGGCGCGCCGCTGGGCCTGCAATTCATGCTCGAGGTGGGATCGTTCCTGCTGCTGTCGCTGCTCATCTCCCTGCTGTCGGAGGTGGAGATGGCGGCCCATCAGATCGCCATCCAGATCATCCACCTGTCGTTCCTGCCCGCGTTCGCCGTCGCCGAGGCGGCGGCGGTGCTGGCCGGCCAGGCGGTGGGCGCCGATCGCGACGACCTGGTCAAGCGCGTGGCCCGCCTGGCGCTCGGTGTCGCGGGGGCGTACGCGCTCGCCTGGACGTTGCTGTTCGCCGCCCTGGCGCGGCTTATGGTGGCGGGGTTCACCGGCGATGGCGCGGTGACGGCGACGGCCACCGCCCTTCTGCACGTGGCCGCCGTCTTCCAGATCATGGACGCCGCGAACGTCGTGGCGCGCGGCGCGCTGCGCGGCTCGGGCGACGTGCGGTTCGCCGCCGTCGTCGGCGTGGTGACGTCGTGGCTGTTCACACCGCCTTTGACCTGGCTGCTCGGGTATCGCCTGGGCATGGGGGCGCGGGGCGGCTGGTGGGGGCTGACGATGGAGATCGCCGTCTCGGCAGCGATCCTGTGGTGGCGTCTCTTGCGCCAGGGGTGGGCGGCGGCGGCGCTGGCCGCGCGGGCGCGCCTGCGCGCCGGAACCGCGCCCGCCAACGACGACGGCGACGCCAATCAAGCCGTCGCCTGAGACCGGTCCCGCTGGCGCTCGGCTAACGCGAGTAGAGGCGCGACACGGTCTCGATCAGGCGATCGACGTTGGGCGGCTTGCGCACCACTGCGGCCACGTCGGTCACCGTGACCGGCGCCGCCGAGATCGCCACCACCGGCAACCGGGCGAGGCGCGCGTCCCGGCGAATGGTGCCCAGCACCTCCTCGCCGCTGATGCCCGGCAACATCATGTCCAGAAGCAGCACGCCGGGCTGGCAGCTCTCCATCACGCGCAGCGCCTCCTCGCCGGTGGCGGCGGTCAAGACCGGGAAGCCCTTCGCCTCCAGCAGGGCCTGCAGTCCTTCGCGGATCGATCGATGGTCCTCGACGATCAGCACCGGACGCGGTTCGGAAGCACCGGTCATGCGGTCTCGCAGTTTCGCCTTGCCGTGCGCGGGCCGTCAATCAGGCATCGACCCTGGACGCCTCGGCACGCGGCACGGTCAGGCGCCCCGGCAACACCACGCGAAAGCTCGATCCCACGCCCTCGGTGGAGGAGACGGAGACTTCGCCGCCCATGGCCCGCACCAGCTCTCGCACCACGAACAGGCCGAGGCCGAGCCCCCGGCTGCGCCGGCCGGCGTCCCCGCGGTGAAATTTCTCGAAGATAGCGTCCAGGTCCGACGCCGGGATGCCGCAGCCCTGGTCCGAGACGGACAGCACCACCCGCCCCTCGTCTCGCGAATCGACGCCCAGCGCGACCGTGACCGGATTGCCGCCCCCGTACTTGATGGCGTTGGTGAGGAGGTTGACCACGATCTGCTCGACGCGCGTCGGATCCCACCGGCCGTTCATCGGTTCCTCCAGGCGCAGCGTCACCGCGCCGGCCAGCGAATCGATCAGTCCCGCTGATTCCAGATCGCCGACGGCCGCCCGGATGGTGGCAGCCAGATCGATGGGGCGCGCCTCCAGCACCAGCTGTCCGCGATCCAGGCCCGAAACCCGGAAAACGGTATCGACCAGCGCCGCGATCCGGGTGACCTGCCGGCTCATCGTCGCCAGCGACGCCGTCGCGCGTTCGCCGCCCGCCACGCCGGCCACGTTCTGTTCCAGCACGCGCAGGTGCAGTTGCAGCGCGGCCAGCGGCGTCAGCAGCTCGTGCGACGCAACGGCCAGGAACTCGTCGCGCGCGGCAACCGCGTGCAGGGCATTGGCCTCGGCCCGCCGCAGATCCTCCATCGACGCCCGCAGGGCCGCGGTTCTCTCCAGCACCCGCTGCTCGAGCAAGTCGCGCGCCTCCGCCAGCCGCTGCGCCAGTCGTTCGTTGCGCAGGGAGAGGCGCGCGTTCCGCTCGAAGGCCCGCCCGCTGCCGCTGGCGAGGATGGCCATGGCGACGCCGAACAGCGCCAGCATCAGGGCCATGGCCAGGTTCACCCGACCACCGACGGCCGCCATCATCAGCAGCATCGGCACCAGCGTGGGGATGACGAACGCGCGAAACGAACGCTGATCGGTGCTGGCCGAGGCGGTGGCGCCGGCGACCATCCCGCCGAGGACGAAGCTCATCAGCGCGCGCTCCTCGACCAGCCGCCCGGCCGAGAAGACGATCGGCATCGCGCCCCAGGCGACGCCGTTCATGCCGATGCCGATGGCAAACCGCCGCCCCCAGCGCGGAGCATCCGCAGGCAGCGGCTGGACGCGAAGGTAGGCCCGCGCCAGGACAAGGCGCCCCGCGGCCAGGGCTCCGATGACGGCCAGCCAGGCCACGCGGGCGACCAGCGAGACGTCCCCGCCCAGCGCCGCCACCACAATCACGGCGTTGGCGACACCGACCAGATACGGCAGTCGGCGGTTGCGGAATAGCGCCCGCACCTGCTCGGCGACGATCAATGGTTCGACCGAGGCTTCCTCTCCCCCCTCTTCCCCCAATGCCACTTCCCCCCCTGCCTCCTCTGCCCCGGCCGGGCCCCTCAGGGGCGCCTCAGCCTTCGCACTCACTGCCGGACCTTATTCCTAGTTTTGGGAAACCGCAATTCGTCAGTGGGCGGCCCGTCGTCGTTCAAACACGGCGCCGACAGCGGAACGCGACGACGATCGCCAGCGCCGCCGCCAGCACGAACGCCAGCGGGGCAGCGGGCGCGTCGGCGACGGAGCAGCCGCTGCCGACATCGGTGTTGCCGAGATCGGTGCGGGCGCCGCCGGTGCCGCTGGTCGATCCTCGGCCGCTGTCGCCGCCAGAACCAGCGCTGGCGCCGCCGCTGCTACCTATTGTTCCGCCCGAACCGCCGCCCGTGCCCGACGAGCCGACGGCCGCGGCGTCCATTTCCGGCACGGCAGGCGTGTCCACCGCGGCATCGGCGGCACCGCCGTCGCCGCCGCCAGCACCGCTGCCGGCGGTCAGAACGACGTTGGCGCACGAGTAATAGAGGTTCGCGTCGTTGTCACGCAGGTTCGCCGGCGGACAGGGATTCGACCCCAGCATGTACTGGCGGATGCGCAGGATGCAGTTGGTGCAGGGCTGGGCGGGCAGTTTCACCTGCGCCTGGTAAGCGACGCCCTCACCGGTGCCTGGCGCGTGCGGCGCGATCTGCAGGCGCTGAAAGACGGTCGACGGGCCGGTGTCCGCGCTCGCGAAGTCGATGATGAAGCAACCCAGGTGGTAGACGGTCTCCGTCCACTTCATGCCGATGGTGCTGCCCGCGACCAGCGACGTGACCGGCTGCGCGGCGCTGCGCGCGATGCCGCACGGAAGAACGAACCCTGGCGTGCGCGTCGGCTTGTATCCATCCTGCATGTCCCGGGCGGGCGGCATGTCCATGCGCGTGTGCGCCCGGGCAGGTCGGCCGGCGGCGCCGACCAGGATCGCGGCGCAGACGGCGGCCGGCCAGCAGACTCGGGTCCGGATCCAGCCTCGCGACACGAGCATCGGTAACTCCGCGGTTCGATGTTTCCCCGCCAGCGTCCCCCGCCGGAACCTCCACTCTAGCATCCGCGGTCCGCGCCCGCAGGGGGCGCGCCCATCCTAGGAGCGCAACAGCCGGTCCAGGTTCGCTTTTTCCCAGGCGCAGGCGCGGTCGTAGTCGGCGAAGGTGCGCTCTTCCGCCAGAAATTCCTTGGTGTGAAAGCGCCGGCGGCCGTCCTTGCGCGCCACCTCGTGCTTGCCGTGCAGCATCTCGTGAAAGACGATCCACGACACGAAATAGTCCGGCACCATCGCCTGATCGAGCGCCGGGTGGATGCGGATGATGCGATCCTCCACGGCGAAGCTGCCCATCTTGATCGATCGCCGGCGCTTGCGGTCGGCGACCGGTCCCCAGGTGATGCGGGCGGCCAGCTTGCCGTCGAACCGCTCGCGGTTCAGCCGATCGAAGATCGCCTGCAGGTCGTGGTGCCGGCCGGCGGTGCGCAGCCGCACCTGGCGCGGCGCGCGCACCTGCTTGCGGATGACGTGCTGGTGCTCCTCGATGTACTCGCCCAGCAGCGCCGAGGCACGGCGGTCGTTGTGGACGACGTAACGGGCCAGCGCCCGGACGATGCGTGGGCCGGCGCCGACGAACATCTGGTGCAAGCGCAGGCGATAGCCGTCCTGCTTCCGGCGCACGGAGATCATGCTGTAGTGGTTGTCGGTCAGCCGCAGCTCCAGCGTCTTTCCCGGGGGCAGGTAGAGACCGAGAGCGGTGGCGACGACGCCCGTGTCATCCTCGAGGCTGCGAGGGGCCCGCGCCTCGCGGGGCGCCTCGGGCGGCCGGAACTCGCGGCGCGACTGACTGTCGATCGGGACCGGCGACGCAGCCGGGGCGGCGCGTGAACGGGGCTGGCGCGCGGACGATAGATCGAAAGGAAGCTGCAGCTGGGTCCGCGCGACCGAGGGGATGGGCGCTGCCGGGACGGCGGCGGCGCCCGGGCGGAGGTGACGTCTCAATTTGGCCTCTCTTTGAGCATGCTCCCTCGGTAGAAGCGGCGAAAGACTAGCAAGCGGGCTCTGTCGAATCAAAAAACCGTATCAATCGGCATTTATTTGACTTTGCCTGTTGATAACTTTTCTCGACAAAACCCGGACGGCCAGATCCTGACATTGAAAATGGTTTCGCTCCGGGTCTAAGCTTGCCCGGGGTGCGCGTACAAATTCTCTATTTCGCGGTCCTGCGGGAGCGACTGGGGCGGGAACAGGAGGCCATCGAGCTGCCGGACGGCGCGACCGTGGCGGCGGCGCTGGCGGCCCTGTCTGGCCGGTACCCGCCGGTGGCGGCATTGTTGCCGCGTGTGCAGACTGCGGTCAATCGCGCCTTCGCCGACGGCGCGGCGGCCCTGCGCGACGGGGACGAGCTGGCCTTGATCCCGCCCGTGGCCGGCGGCGGCGCGGGGGCGCGGCGAGTGGCGATCACGGCGGTGCCGCTGGCGCTGGATGACGTCATCCAGGTGGTGCAAAGCCCCGAGCGCGGCGGCGTCGTCACCTTCACGGGCGTGGTGCGCCGGCAAGGTCAGCGCACCGACGTGGTTCGCCTGGAATACGAGGCCTACACCGAGATGGCCGAGCAGGTCCTGACGGACATCGCCGACGAGATCGAGCGCGAGTGGCCGGGCACGCACGTCGCCATCCACCACCGCGTAGGCGCGCTGGGCGTCGGCGAGACAGCGGTGGCCATCGCGGTGGCGGCGGCGCACCGCGCGGAGGCGTTCGATGCGTGCCGCGCCGCCATCGATCGCCTCAAGCGGCGGGCGCCGATCTGGAAAAAGGAAGTCGGCGAGACCGGCGAGGAGTGGATCGGCCTCGGGCCATAGACCTTCGCGCCTGATCTCAGCAACCGGCCGGCGTTCGCGCCGAGAACATCGGCATGGATGAAAACAAAGGTGGGGCGCTGCGCGCGATTGTGGGCAGCAGCGCCGAGCTTCTGACGGTGCTGGCGCGGGCGCAGGCCGTGGCGCCGACCCGCGTGCCGGTGCTGGTGACCGGCGAGAGCGGCACCGGCAAGGAGCTGCTGGCGCGGGCGCTGCACGAGCTGGGGCCCAACCCGCACGGTCCGTTCGTCGCCGTCAACTGCGGCGCGCTGGCGCGCGAGCTGGCGGAGAGCGAGCTGTTCGGGCACGAGCGCGGCGCGTTCACCGGCGCGGCCGGGAGGCGCGTGGGTTGGTTCGAGGAGGCGTCGGGGGGGACGCTGGTCCTGGACGAGATCGGCGAGCTGCCGCTGGAGCTGCAGCCGAAGCTGTTGCGGGTGCTGGAGACGGGCCGCTTCCGGCGCGTCGGCGGCACCGGGGAGGTGGCGGTGCGCGTGCGGGTCGTGGCCATGACCCTGCGCGATCTGGAGGGCGAAGCGCAGCGGGGGAGATTTCGCGCCGACCTTTACTACCGCCTGGCGGGATTCGAGCTGGCGCTGCCGCCCCTCGGGCGGCGGCGGTCGGACGTCGCGATGCTGGCCGAGCACTTCCTGCGCGAGATCGCCGCCGAGGTGGGGCCGCGCGCGCTGTCGCCGGGCGCGCTGGCGGCGCTGGAGGCGGCGGAGTGGCCCGGCAACGTGCGGCAGCTGCGCAACGTCGTGCGGCGGGCGGCCATCCTCACCACGCGCACCATCGAGGCCGAGAACCTGGATTTGCCGGCGCCGCCGCTCTTCCAGATCCCCGACGAGCCGCTGCGCGTGCGCCTGGCCGACGTCGATCCGACGCCCGCGCCCGATGCGG
>DATKEU010000256.1:0-7994 GCA_035544495.1 Polyangia bacterium
TACAGGAACGCCTCGCCGCAATAACACCAGTTCCCTGACCGCCGATCCGCCCGAGATTAGAACCACGCTGCTTCCGCCAACACCGCTGAACAGTGGCTCATTCGGTCCAACACGGCCGTGCCAGGTTCGGTTACCCCGCTCGCTCGTTCGTCTCGATTTCAGCTCATCCCCATCACATCTACCGTCCGCTGTCGCGCCGATCACGTCGCCGGCGCCGCCTCCGGCTCCGCCGGCGGCGCTTCCTCGCCGTTGATGCTCGCCTGCGCGCCGCGCCCGCGCCACGCGTCCCACGCCAACCCGCCCAGAATCGCCGCGAAGCCCACCAGCAGGATCACGCTCTGCCAGGTGTAGACGACGTCGGACCAGCCGGTGAACAGCGTCGGGTATTGGGCCACGGTCATGGCCAGCAGCACCGCCGACACGTACGCGAACAGCCAGTCGCCCACCGGCTCCTCGCGTGGCTGGCGGTCGCGCGTGCCGATGAGCGGTAATAGCCAGACGAAGTGACAGTAGTAATTCGCCGGGTAGAAAAAGATCGGGATCAGCATCAACCCCGCCAGCGCCGCCTGATCCAGCCGCCGCCGCCGGCAAGCGGCGAACGCCAGCGCCGTGAACGCCAGGACGCCAACATAGAAAACCGGCTTGCGGCTCTCGAAGCGCTCCAGTTGCTCGCGCTGCCAGGTCGCCCAGGATTCGACCTGGCGGTTGTCGACCACGCGCTGGCCGATGCGGTTGGGGTCGAAGGCCAGCACGTTGCGCAGGCCCACGTGGTTGGTGTTGGGCTTCTCGGCGTGCAGGCGGATCTTCGTCAGCCACGTGCCCCACGACGCCGAGAGCCCGAACATCGCCGACGACAGCGCCACCAGCGCCACCATGGTCCCCACCCCGCCGGCGATCGCCTTCAGCGTCGGGCGCAGCGCCTCTCGCAGCGCCGCCCACCCGGGCAGCTTCTTCTCGCCGCGCACGGTCTCGATCACCCACCAGATCCCCGGCGCGCACATCATGAACGCCGCCAGCGCCGGGAAGGCCCGGATCAACCCCGCGTACGCGACCAGCCCGCCCCCCAGCGCATAGCGCCGCCGCTTGAAAGCGCACGCCGCCAGCGCCATGCCGCACATCCAGTCCTGGCGCAGCGTCGATCCCATCACGTTGGTGCCGAACCGCGAATAGTCGGTGACACCGAACATGATCATCGTCATCAACATCGCCCGCAGACCGAACGTCCGCCCGATGACGATGAATGTGATGATCAGCAGCAGCGGGTCGATCAGCCCCGCCAGTGTCAGTGTCATCTCGCTGGCGGGGGCGTGCCGGAACAGAAAATACGCCTGCATGATCCAAACCGGCGTCGCGTTGCCGCCGTGGTCCTGCAGGCTGCCGAGATAGTCGCCGCCACCCATCACGTCCTGGAAGTAACGCATGTCCTTCTTGAACTCGTCCCAGCGCTCGGGAGTGAAACGCTTGCGCACGCCCTGGATCTCGTCGACGAGATCGCTGACCGTGCGCATGTGGTTGTCGCGCAGGTCGCGCAGTCGCACGCGCGCGATGCGCTCGGGCGGGACATTGTTGTTGTCCAGGTACGCCGCCACGCTGGCCAGGTAAAGACCGTCGAAGCGCAGCTCGCGAAAGTACTTCGCCACCGGGAAATACACGCGCATGTCCCACGGGTGAACCAGCGTCCGCCGGTGCTTGCTGTTGTCGCGGAACTGCGGCATGCCCAGGTGGTAAAAGCACATCACCGACACCACCGACAGCAGGCACAGAATGCCGGTGATGAGGCGGCGGTCGACGGCCCACTTTCCGCGCCCCCGCCACTCGCGCACCACCGCCACCAGCGCGATCGCCGCCACCACCGTCCGCAGCACGAACTGCTCCGGCTCCTCCACCGGCCACAGCGATGCCAGCGACGCCGCCGCCGACAGCCCCAGGCCGATGGGCACCACGATCAGAAGGCGCGCGAAGTCGCGCGACCCGCGCTTGTGAATCAGTAGAAAGGCGATCGCCGCCGCACCGAACAACCACAGGCGAAACTGCGCCGTCTCGCCCAGGGGCGTTCCCGACACCAGGCTCAGCGTGGGCGGCCACTCGGCCGGGCACTCGGCGAACACCGCCAGCTCGCCGACGCTGTACGCGCCGTCGCCGCCGTCCGCCGTCAGGCGCACGAAACGCGCGGTTGCCGCCAGGTCGTTCTTGTACCGAAAACGCATGCCGGCGCCCGGCACGGCCGGCGCGACCCAGATGGGCGTGAAGTTGGTGCCGTCCTCCGACGCCGACAGCCGATAGTTGTCGTTGTTGTCGCCCTCCACCAGCGCGCAGTGGATGGTCGCCACCTGGCCAAGGTCGTACGTCGCGAAGCCGCCCGCGTCGATCACCGACGTCACCTCGGTGCGCCAGAAGCTCCCGGGCTCGACGCCGATGCCGTCGGTCATGCGCTCGGGATTGCTGACGCCGGCGGCGGCCGAAGGCGCCTTGCCGCGCAACAGCCCCTGCCCTGGCCCCGGCGGGATGGGCGATCCGCCCCCCGAGCCGCCCGCGCACCCGCCCGCCGCCTCCAGGCCAGCCGCCACCGCCGCGATCAGCAAAAACCACGAAAAAACCTCGCGCTTTCGCGCCAACCGCTGCGCCATGGATCGCACTTTTGCATCGATGCCCACGCCGAGGCAATCGTGCTGCGCCGCTCAAGTCACGACGCGGGACCGCCGACGATCGAGTCACCTGCCATGCGTCTCCCTCGCCGATTTCTCTCGCTTTCGTTTCCGATCGTCATCGCGGCCGGCGCCGCCCTCGCCGCCTGTGGATCGTCCAAGCCCTCCGGCGACAGCACGGGCGGCTCCGGCGGTACCGGCGGCAACTCCGACCCCGGCGAGGCATCGCGCCTGCCTCCGGCCCAGCGCGGCGAGCTCCTGGCCGTCTCGATCGTCGGCCCCACGGCCACCGACAAGATCACCACCACCGCCACCTCCATCTCTCTCGAGGGCGTCGCCTTCGGCGCTCCGTCCGAGATCCGATGGCAAAGCCCGACCGGCAACGGCATCGCCGCCGGCATCGACACCTGGGCCGTGGCCGACATTCCGCTCGCCACCGGGGAGAACTTCATCACCATCGACGCCGTCGCCTCCGACGGCACCCATGCCACCAAGAGCATCACGGTCCAGCGCAACACCTTCCTCGGCGTGGAGGGGATGGCGCAGATGACGCCGCCCGCGGGCTTCGTCGGCGATGACACCGAGATCGTGGTCAGCGCCGCGCTGGACTTCAGCGCGGGAAGCGCCGACTCCGCCAGCCTGCGCCTGGTGCAGGTCGACCCCTCGGGCGGCATCGCCGGCATGATCGCCACCATGGCGGACGACGGCGATTTCGGAAACTCCGGCGACGAGATCGCGGGCGACGGCGTCTACTCGGCGCGCTTTCGCGTCACCAAGACGCAAGAGAGCGCGCTGACGCTGGCGGTGACCGGCACCGACAGCACCGGCGCCACCAACGAAGCCGCCGCGCTGGGCGCGGTGCCGTTCGTCTCGCACGCCAGCGACGACCAGCTGATGGGCGCCGCCGCCACCGTCACCACCATGGACGCCAGCTTTCAAGCGGCGAAGACGACCGGCGATCTGTCCGCCGCCTACGGCGCCGCCAACGCGGCGGCCGCCCAGGATCCGAACGTCGCCCACACCGGCATCTCGTCGGGCGGCAGCGGCACCTGGACCACCAGCACCGCCGGCATCGTGGCCGGCATGCTGGACGGCAACGGCGACGAACGCGGCAGCGTGGAGATCGGCAACCACGGCACCTTCTGTGGCGCCGCCGGCAACCACGACTTCGCGCCCACCGACGAGACCGCCGACGCCGCCACCACGCTCGCCGGCCGCAGCTGCCCCGCCTACGACACCCGCGACGTCTTCTCCGACGACGACGTCACCATCGCTAACCTGCGCACGCTGACCCGCCACGGCCTGGTGTTCCTGACCATGCACGGCACCTCGTACGACGATCTTCCCGGCACGCCCGCCGCCTCCCAGCTGCCGGCGCACGAGTTCCTGCTGACCGCCGAGAAGGTCACCGCCGAGTCGCTGCGATCGTACGAGCTCGAGCTCAAGACCGGGCAGATGGCCATCGGCCCGGTGGTCGCCGGCGCCCAGCGCTTCTTCATCACGCCGAAGTTCATCGACGCCCTGCCCGGGCGCTTCCCGAACAGCCTGGTCTACGTCGGCGCCTGCCGCAGCTTCTGGAACGGCGAGTTCGCGGCGGCGTTTCTGCGCAAGGGCGCGGCCGCCTTCTTCGGCTACTCCGACATGGTGAAGAGCGCCTTCGCCTACCAGACCGGCACGGCGTTCCTGCAGTGCCTGCTGATGGGCGGCAGCACCGCCAGCTGCTTCACCGCCGACCAGCACGACGACGGATCGGGCAGCGAGAAGCGCGGCGCCGTCTGGCCGACCTCGGCGACGTACGGCGGCGCGCTGCCGAAGCCCGTCGCGGTCATCCACCACCCGGCCTATTTCAAGATGCTGGCCCGCCAAGAGCTGACCATCGCCTCCGTCGTCGGCCTGAGCAACGGCGACTTCGAACAGATAGACCGCAGCGATCCCATTCACCCGCAATCCCTCGCCTGGCAGGGCGGCGGCGACGCCCGCGTCGTCTCCAAGCTAGGCGGCTATCAGCCGACAGGCGGAACGAAGATGGGCTTCATCTCCACCGGCCTCGGCTTCACGCAGGAAAATGGCGAGCTTTACCAGACGTTCTGCATTCCGGCCGGCGTCACCCAGCTCGCCTATGACTGGAACTTCATCTCGGCCGAGTTCAAGACCTACTGCAACGATCCCCGCTATCAGGACAATCTGGCGGTCACGCTCGAGCAGGTCGCCGCCGGTGGCGTATCCACCACTCTGCAGGCGACGAAGATCGACGATCTCTGCCCCACCATCGGCGACTCTTTGTACCAGATCCCCGCGTACAACTACGTCGATCCCGATGGAAGCTTCGCCACCGGATGGCAGCACGCAGGTCCCATCGACGTCTCGAAGTGGGCCGGCGTCCCCACGAACCTGACGCTCCGGTTCTCACTGAAAGATCGCGGCGATCACCTGTTCGAATCCATCGTCCTGCTCGACGGCATCACGCTGCAGTGACCGGCGGCGCCGCCGCGCCCAGCGCCTCGATGATGGCGTTGGTCAAGCGCTTCATGACGAAGCTCTTGTCGGGCACGATGTCGGCGCGCACGCCGCGCGCGCGCAGCGCCTCGACGGCGACGGGGCCGATGGCCGCCACGCGCGCGCGCGCCATCCCGGCCGCCAGCTCACCCTCCAGCGCCGCCTCCCGGGCCACCTGCCACAACCGATCTATCTGGGCCGCGCTGGTGAAGGCGATGGCGTCGATGCGCCCTGATGCCAGTCCCGTGATCAGCGCGCGCACGCGCTCTCCGTCGCTGGCCGGCGCGTAGACGTACGGCGCCACGGTGCGCACCACGGCGCCGGCCGCGCGCAGGAAGCCGACCAGGTCGTCATTCGGCTCCTCGCCGTACAGCTGCACGCCGATGCGCCGCCCGCGCAGATCCAGCGCCGACAGCTCCGCCATCACGCCTCGCGACGTCGGCACCGCCGCCGGCAGCTCCGACGCCAGGCCGATCTCGTGCAGCGCGCGCGCCGGCTTGGGCCCGCGCGTGATCTTGCGAACGCGCGCCAGCGACGCGACGACGGCCTCCCGCCGCCCCGTGCGTTCGGCCAGGGCCAGCAGGCGCCGCAGGCCTTCGCCGGTCAACAAGATCAGATCGTCGAATTCGCCCGCCGCCAGCGCCGCCAGCCAGGTCTCGACCGGCGCCGGATCGGGCGCGTCGAGGATCGCCACCATCGGGCAGCGCCACGCGGTCGCCCCCACCTCCTCCAGAAGCTGCGCCAGGCGATCCAGCTCGCGCGTCTCCGGCAGCGCGATGGTCCGCCCGGCGAGCGGTCGCGCCGCCGGCTCGGTCACGGCTTGTCCTCGGTCGGGTTCGCCGGCACCGGCGTGAACGTCACCTTCACCGGCCGCTCGGCGCCGTCGCGGCGCACGCTCAGCATCGTCTGATCGCCGGGCTTGAAAGATGCCAGGATCTCCATGTACGCGTCGATGTCGGCCACCACCTGGCCGCCCATCGTTTCGATCACGTCGCCGGCCGCCAGCCCCGCCGCCGCCGCCGGGCCGCCGGGCAGCACGGCGCTGATGCGCAAGCCGCTCTCCGCCTGGTAGTCGGGCATCACGCCCAGGCGCACCCCGCCGCCGTGCGAGCCGGCGGCGCCCGTCCCGCCGCGCGTCCAGCTGGGCGCCACGAAGGCCAGCGGCGCCGGGCGATCCGCCACCGCCCGCGCCACGCGATAGGCCAGGCGCGCCACCTTGACCAGCCCGTCGGTGTTCACCTTGTCCCAGGTGTCGCTCACGCGGTGATAGTCGGGGTGCATGCCGGTGAAGAGGAACAGCGCCGGCACGTTCTTGCGCAGGAACGACGCGTGATCGCTGTTCGCCACCACGCGCTTCGGAAAGTTCAGCTTCAGGCCGTCGCTGTTGGCGGCCTTGACGGTCGCCTCCCAGTCGGGCGACGTCGGCGCGCCGCCGATCTCCAGGCCGTTGTCGGTCAGGCGGCCGACCATGTCCAGGTTGATCATCGCCCGCATGGTCCAGTGCTGGCGCGTCCCCGCGCTGGCCGCCAGCACCTCCGATCCCAGCAGGCCCCGCTCCTCGCCGGTGAAGGCGGCGAACAGCAGCGACCGCCGCGGCCGCGTCGGCGCGCGCGCGAAGGCCTCCGCGATCTCCAGCACCGCCGCCGTCCCCGACGCGTTGTCGTCGGCGCCCGGATGGATCAGCCCCGGCCCGTCCAGCGCGCTCCCCTCGTCGCCCAGTCCCAGGTGATCATAGTGCGCGCCGACGATCACCACCTCGTCGCGCAGCGCCGGGTCGCTGCCCGGCAGCAGCGCCAGCACGTTTCGGCTGCGCACCGTCGATTTGATCCACTGCACGTCGAACGACACCACGCCCGGCAGCGCGAACGTCACCGGCCGCCCGGTCTCGTCGATGGTCTGGCGAATGTCGGCGAAGTCGCGCCCCAGCCTCGACAGCCACAACCGGTGCACCACGGCCGGGCTCAGCTGAAACGACGCAATCGACTTGCCCACCTGCCCCGCGCGATAAGTGAGGGCTGGCAACGGGCCGCGCGTCTCGGCGCCGACCTCCAGATCGATGATGGCGATGCCGATCGCGCCGCGCTCGGCGGCGGCGCGCACCTTGCGGCCGATCAGCGCCGCGTCCTCCAGCGCGGCGTCGGCCAGCTTGCCGGACTTGGCGTCATAGCGCGGGCCATAGCGCAAGCACACCACCAGCTTTCCGCGCACGTCCAGGCCGGCGTAATCGTCGTACCGTCCCGGCACGGCGATGCCGTACCCGGCGAACACGGCGCCGCCCACGGCGCGCGTCGACGCCGATGCCTTGTTGGGCACGAAGTCCTCGCCCAGCGCCAGCGTCTCGCCGTCGACGGAAAACGCCATGCGCGGACCGGCCTGGTTTCCCACCGGCACGCCGACTTCCTGAAAGAACGTCCCGCCGTCGCCCGCCGGCGCCAGCCCCGCCGCCTGAAATCGCCCCGCGATGTAATCGCCCGCGGCCGCCAGCCCGTGCGTCAGGGCGCCGCGCCCCTCCAGCGCCGGGCCAGCCAGGTAACGCACGTCGCGGAGCGCTTCGCTCGCGTCGATGGCGGCGGCGCTCGCGGCCGGCGACGACGATGCTGCCGCCAGCGCGGACGCCCGGTCGTCTCGCGTCGCCGCCCGGGTCGAGCAGGCGACCGACAACGACGACAACAACAACAACAACAGGATCGGACGCTTCATTGAGATCCTTCGAGATCCTTCGAGATCCTTCCGATCTCGACTCTCGACCGAGTTTTTACGGTATGGTCGGCCCTCCAGCAAGGACAAGCAATGGCCAAGGACACCTCCCCGAAGACGAAGACCAGCGCGACCGCTGCCGCCGAAGGCGCCGCC
>DATKEU010000257.1:0-7359 GCA_035544495.1 Polyangia bacterium
CCCACCTGATAGTCGATGTTGATGTCTGCGCCGGGGCGCTGCACCGGACCCGGGGGCAGCCCGTGGTCGTACAGCATCATGTCGTGCTGGATCATCCCCAGCCAGCGCGGCTCTGGAAACCGGCCCGAGCCGGGCGGGCTCTCGATCCCCTGCATCGGCGAGCGATCGGTCACGTAGGCGCTGGAGCCGTCCATGCCAGTCTCCTCGTTGCACCAGAAGGCGAACCGAACGCTGATCTCCGTCGTCACAGCGGCGGGAGCGAAGGCGCGCGCGACTTCCAGAACCAAGGACACGCCCGACCCGTCGTCGTCCGCCGCGCCGCCGTTGCCTCGGCCGTCCAGGTGCGCGCTGACGATGTACATGCGGTCGGGTGACGTTGTTCCCACCTTGGTCGCGAAGGTGTTCGTCCGCGGCGCGCCGAGGTACGTGTAGTGGTGGTGCTCGACGGCGTATCCAAGCCCGGCCAGCGACTGATCGAGCCACGCCGACGCCGCGTCGAACTTTGTGGTGCCCTGGAGGCGATCGCCAAAACCGGCGACGGTCTTGATGTTGTCGCGGAAGCGCCGCGGATCGAGCGCCGCGACCAGCATGGCGGCGGCGTCCGAGGGTGGAACGAACGCCAGGTCGGCCGGCTCGTTCGCCGCGCCGTCCTCCGTCGACGGCGACGACGCATCGGCCGCTGCGCCGTCTCCGCCCGCCCCGGGTGGACCGGGCGTGGCGGGCGCCGGCACATCCACCGCGGCGGCGGCGCCGCCCGCGCCGTTCGGGCCCTCCGCCCCGGCTGGGACGATGGGACCCGGCGTTTCGGTCCGACCGCCTGCCGAGCTGTGGCATCCGAGCAGCCACGGCAGATGGAACATCGCGACCAGAAGCAGCGAAAGACGGGCGGGCCCGCGCGCCATGATCGTCACCTTACAGCGTTAGGGGGCGCCTGCCCCCTCATTCGTTCCGCATCCGAAAATGTCGCCGGCATTTTCCGCGCGGGTGTCCGCTGAAACAGCGGGGCGGGCCGGCTGGTCCACTGGATAGAAAAAATCTTTAGTCATTTGCTGCCTATTCAGATTGCCGCGTTCGTCTTACAACAGCAGGTGCAGTCGGGCGCTTCTCTGTCGGTCAATCTCTGGGAGGTCTGCTTGCAAACCCACCGGAAGTCCCTCGCCCTGGCAGTGTTCTTGGCGGCTGGTTGTGGCCCGGGCGTCATCGGCAGCCCCGGTTCCGACAAGGGCGCGGGCGCGCCCGGCGGCGGATCGACGCCGGGGCCAAGCGGAGCGGCACCGGCGGGCGCCACGGCCGGGCCGACCGACATTCGCCGCCTCAGCCGGCAAGAGCTGAGCAACACCGTACAAGATCTCTTTCCGGCGCTGCCCGCCGGGTTCACCGACCACCTCGACATTCCCGACGACAACGCGGTCGCGCTCGCCTTCGCGCAGCCCGGGACGGTCTCCGATCTCGAGGTGAAGCGGTTCATGGACCTGTCGGAGGCGATCATCGGCGCGCTGGGCGGAAAGCTGCCCGCTGGAATGATCAACTGCGCCGCCGGCAGCGACGACATGACGT
The DNA here is from genome assembly GCA_035544495.1 of Polyangia bacterium. Taxonomy (GTDB): domain Bacteria; phylum Myxococcota_A; class Polyangia; order Fen-1088; family Fen-1088; genus DATKEU01. Next base: position 1,558 of record DATKEU010000257.1, read on the forward strand.
GCGCGCGCACGTTCATCACCGGCTTTGGCAAGCGCGCCTATCGCCGCCCTCTCGACGCCGCGGAGGTCGGCGATCTGCTGGCGCTGTACACCAAGCTGCGCGGCGACTCCGAGCTCGCGTACGGCCGTGACGACGCCTTGACCTTCGTCGTGGAGGCGATGTTGCAGTCGCCCGGCTTTCTCTATCGCTGGGAGCGGGGGCTGGCCGCGCCCCAGGTGGACGGCCACCTGATCAAGTTCGACGACTACGAGATGGCCTCCCGACTGTCGTACCTGCTCTGGAAGTCGATGCCGGACGACACACTGATGGCGGCCGCCGACGCCCATCACCTCGCGAGTCCCGACGAGGTGGCCGCGCAGGCGCAGCGGCTGCTGGCCGATCCGCGCGCGGATCAGGCGCTGGCGGACTTCGTCATCCAGTGGCTGGAGCTGGGACCGCTGTCGACGTCGTTGAAGGACACCTCCGCGTACCCGACGTTCAAGCCGGAGCTGTTCGATTCCATGCGCGCCGAGACGGTGGCGCTGTCGCGCGATGTCTTGCGCGGCGGGACGCCGACGCTGGCCAACCTGCTGACCGCGCGCTACACGTTCGTCGATCAGCCGCTGGCCGCGTATTACGGCGTGACGACCGACGGCGCCGGGCGCGCCGATCTCGCCGCCACCGGGCGGGTGGGGCTGCTCACGCAGGGCTCGGTGATGGCGGTGAAGGGGAATTCGTACCGGACATCCCCGGTGCGGCGCGGGAAGTTCGTTCTCAACCGCTTGCTCTGCACGTCGGTGCCGCCGCCGCCGCCGTTCGCGGTGCCGGAGCTGCCGGCGCCCGATCCCACCAAGACCGTGAGGCAACAGATGGCCGAGCATCGCGCCAACCCCGCCTGCGCCGGCTGCCACGGCGTGATGGATCCGATCGGTTACGGGTTCGAGCACTTCGACGGCGCCGGGAAGTTCCGCCAGACGGACAACAATCTGCCCATCGACAGCAGCGGCACCATCGGGCTCGACGGGGCGACCGTGGCCTTCAAGGACGCGACCGAGCTGGCCACGGCGCTGGCGTCGTCGGCGAACGTGCGGGATTGCTTCGCCACGCAGTGGTTGCGCTATGCGCTCGGCCGCTTCGAGCAGGACGCCGACGCCGCGTCCGTCCAGCAGCTCCTGACCTTCTACGAGCAGGCGGGGGCGAACACCCGCGACCTGATCATCGAAATCACGCGCACGCTGCCGTTTTCCCATCGGGCCATCGCCCAGGGCGAGGTGACGACGCCATGACGACGACTCGCTTTTCTCGACGGGCGCTGCTGAAAGCCACCGGGGCTTCCGGTCTGCTGCTGCCGCTTCTGAACGAGGTGCCCGCGCTGGGGGCCACGCCGCAGTTTCCGAAGCGAGTCATCTTTTGCGTCATGGGCAACGGCACCATCGAGAACTCTTTCTGGCCGACGGTGGCCGCCGACGGCAGCCTGATCCTGGCCGAGATCCCGTCGCCGCTGGAAGCGCACAAGTCGAAGCTGCTGTTCCCGCGCGGCATCGACATGCGCGTCTGGACCGAAGGCAACCCCTTCGGTGGCAACGGCGATGCCCACCACTGCTTCGGCGCCATCCTGACCGCGACCAAGCTGGCCACCGGAGATCCGCCGCACGACAAGGGCGGTCCCGGCTTGGCCCTGGCGTCGTCGATCTCGATCGACCAGTTCATCGGGCAGGCGCTGAACACGGAGCTGATGAAGAACGGGCAGGAGCCGCTGCCGTTCCCGGTGCTGAGCGTGCGGGCATGGGGACGCGACGGCACCGGGTTCGCCGTGCTGTCGTGGACCGGGAACAAGGCGCCGTTCGACGCTTTCAGCGATCCGCACCCACTGTTCGCGTCGCTGTTCATGGGGCGGCCGATCGGCAACAGCGGGCCCGACCCGATGCAGGTCAAGCTGCAGAAGACGCGGCAGAGCGTGCTGGATTACGTCAGCGGCGCCTTGACCCGCCAGGCCAAGCGCCTGGGCAGCGATGACCGCCAGAAGATCCAGCTGCACATGGACTCCGTGCGCAGCCTGGAGCAGCAGCTGGTGCTGACGCCGGTGGCGGCAGGGTGCACGCCGCCGATGATCGACCCGGCGTTCAACTACAAACCGATCGAGGTCTACCCCGATCTGGTCGACGCGGAGATCGATCTCATCACAGCCGGGATGGCCTGCGGCCTGACCCGCTCGGTGACCCTGGCCCTGGGCGACGGCGAGGACTACAACATCTACTTCCCTTGGCTGGGCATCACCCAGAAGGGGATCGAGTTCCCAACGCGGCACAAGCACGACATCGCCCACCGTCCGGGCGTCAACAACATCGACAAGATCAACACCGAGAAGTGGTTCCACAGCAAGCTGGCGCGCCTGCTGGACAAGCTCTCGTCCGTCCCCGAGGGCACCGGCACCATGCTGGACAACACCGTCGTGCTGTTCATGAACGCCATGAACAGCGGTTACGGCCACACCGTCCTGAAGCAGCCGATGATCGTCGCGGCGGGCGCCAACATGGGGATCAAGACCGGGCGCTTGCTGGAGCTGCAGAACGAGGCTCACAACAAGCTGCTGGCCGCGCTGGCCAATCAGGTCGGCGTGCAAATGGACGGCTGGGGCGACACCCGGTTCACGGGCGTCACGCCCATCACCTAGCGCGCCCTACGCCAGCGGTGGGTGGCGCCGCGGAAGGCCGGCGGCGATCTGGTACTGGTGCGCCAGCTGGAGGACCTGGCCGTCGTCGCCGGCCTTCGCCACGAGCTGGAGACCGATGGGAAGGCCGTGGCGATCGAAGCCGCAGGGGACGCTGACGGCGGGCAATCCGAAGTAGTTGGCGAACAGCGTGTTCGCCGCCGAGAGCTTCTGCGCGTCGGCGCGCGCGTCTTCCACCGTCGGGACGGTCGTCGTCGTGGTCGGCAGCAGGAGGACGTCGACTGTTTCGAAAGGACCGCGCGCGATGGTTCGGCGATCGGCTTCGATGGATCGGACATCGCCGAACGGCGGCATCGCGAACCGCTCGGGCGAGTCGGACACCTGGTGACCGTTGGCGCGGATCACCTCCACGGCGGCGTCGAAGGCGGCGGTTACGTCGCGGTCGGCCGCGAACGCGCGGGCGACGGCGACCCGCATCGGTGGTGGCGGCGGGGCTGTCGAAAGGTCGGGCAGGTTCCGGAATCCGCCAGCGCGCGCGCCATGACGGCCGCGTCCTCCACCAGACGCGCCGTGACGCCGGGGTGAGAGAGCCAGAGGATCGCCGGGTCGACCGGCTCGCCATCGAGGATCCCCTTCGACGAGATGAGGCCGTACGTCCCCTTGAACCCGACCACGCCGCAGCACGCGGCCGGCAGGCGACAGGAGCCGACGGCGTCGGTGTCCAGCGTCGCGTGGCAGAGGCCGGCGGCGACCGCCGCCGCGGAGCCCGAAGACGACCCGCCGGGGATGAAGCGCTCGTTCCACGGATTGCGGGCGGGACCGAAGGCGCTGTCGAGGCCGGTCGTCCCCATGCCCAGCCGGTGCATGTTCGTCTTGCCGACGACGATCGCGCCCGCGGCCCGTAGCTTCGCGACGGCCACGGCGTCCGCCCGCGGAACGCGATTCTCGAACTTCTCGAATGCCGCCGTCGTCGGGACGCCGGCCGTGTCGTAGAAGTCCTTGATGGCGACCGGGATGCCGTGCAGCGGCCCGCGCCATCGCCCGGCCTGAATCTCGGCCTCGGCGGCCGCGGCGTCGCGCCGCGCCGGCTCGGCGAGCACCGTGATGAAGGCGTTGAGGCGCCCGTTCAGGCGCTCGATCCGCGCCAGGCTCGCGTCGACCACCTCGACGGGCGAAATCTCGCGCTTGCGCAACCGCGCGCCCAGGGCCGCGATGCTCGATTCGAAGAGCACGCTTCGCCCGCCAGCCGAGGTTATTTCCAGCCGCGCGCGGTCCAGTACCCGACCATCTTGCGGACCAGCGCCGCGTCGGGCGGCCCGACGGTCTGGAGCGCGTGGCTCGCGCTCTCGGCGACCTTCGTCTCGTAGAAGACGGCGGGGCCGGTCTGGGGCGCGGCGTACTTCGATCGATAGAAGTCGAGCAGCTTGATGGTCGGGTTGACGGCGGGATCGGGGTTGCTCGCCGCCAGCCGGGCGAGCCAGTCCTGCGCCGAGATTGACTGGAAGGCCAGGCCCGCGTCGCGCAGCATGGGCAGCAGATCGCGCGTCCAGTTGAGCGAGCGGGGGTTGACGACGTGGTAGACGTCGTGCGCCTCGCGGGCCTGACAGATCTCGACGATCACCTGGGCGACGACGTCGATGGGAAGCCAGGTCAGCGTGTCGTTCAGCGTGGGGAGCGCGCCCATGCTGACGGCCGAGCGGATCATCAGCGGGATCGCCTCGGTGGCGTTCCAGGCGCCGTGGCGCGTGTCGCCGATGATCTGCCCGACGCGCAGGACGCGCGCGTCGAGACCGGCCTCGCGCGCCCGCTGGCACAGTCGCTCGGAGACCAGCTTCGACCGGGCGTAGCCCGTCTCCTGCGCGTCCGTCAGCTTCCGGGTGTGGGCCTCCGGAACGACGCTGGCGGAGCGGACGGCCGACGACACCGACGAGACGAAGAAGTAGCGGGCGTTCGCCGCGAAGGCGAAATCGATCAGGTTGCGCGCGCCCTGGAGCTGGCCCTCGAACGACGAGACGCCCAGGTTGAAGTTCACGCTCCAGGCGTTGTGAATCACCAGGTTGACCCGCTCGAGGGCGCCCGGCGCCAGGCCCAGGTCGGCGCGGGTCAGATCGGCGCTCAGCGATTGGACACGATCGAGCGGCGCCGCCAGGCCCTTCGACTCGAGCGACTCGAGCGTCCGCCGCTGGGGGTCCGAGCCGCGGTTCAAGCAATAGACCTTCTCGATGCCCGGCACGCGCAGCAACGTCGCCAGCAGGTGCGCGCCGAGAGAGCCGGTGGCGCCGGTGAGCAGCACGACCTTCGGCGCGCCGGCGTCTTTCCGCGGCCGCGCGTCGAAAGCCGCGTACCTGTCGATCAAGACCTGCATCTCTTCCAGCTCGGAGCGCTTGGTGTACGACTGGCCCGAGCGCAGCGCGAAGAGGTACGAGGCCAGCGCGCGGACGCTCGGGTACTCGAAGCAGACGTTGCCAGGCACCTCGGACCCTTGGCCCCCGAGATCCAGCGTGCGCAGGATGCGCGAGAACATGCGATACGCGCCCAGCGAATCGAGGCCGAGCGCGAAGAAATCGGCGTCGGGCGTGACGCGCGCGGCGCCCTCCGGACCGAGCTTCAAGATCTCGAGCACGAGCTCCGTGAGCCAGGCCTGCATCCCCTCTCGATCGAGCTGCAGGTCCCCGCCGCCGCCGGCGGCCTGGGCGTCCTCGTAGACGGATTCGATCAAGGTCTCGAACTTCTTGTAGAAGGCCGAGCGAATCACGGTGCCCTTGTCGGTCTTCGGACAGTCGTTGATGGCGTCGGCTTTCAGAACGCGGATGTTCTCGCGGGCGATCTTGGCGTAGGACTCGGCCCGCGCGTTGGCGGCGTCGATCGTCGGCTGCACCATCTTGATGTACTCGTCCTCGGAGACCGAGTCGTAACCCTTGGCGGGGACGATGACCAAACCCGGCGCGACCTGGCCGGCGCCGAAGACGACAGCCTCGGCGACGCGCTCGTCGGACCGGACCGTGTGCTCGAACTGGACCGGGTTGACCTTCTCGCCGTTGACCAGCACCAGCCAGTCGTCCAGCCGGCCAACGTACTTGAACCGGTCGGTCTTTGTCGGGTGGTGGATGAACAGGTCGCGCGTGGCGTAGCTGCCGTCCGGCTGATTGGAG
>DATKEU010000258.1:0-2028 GCA_035544495.1 Polyangia bacterium
GCGGTGGACGCGCCGCCGCGCCCGATCGGCAGCGCGGCGATCTTCTCGCGCAGCTCCAGCGACAGGCGCTCGGCGATCTTGCGGCCCACGCCCTTGATCTGCGTCAGGCGGTTGACGTCGCCCTTCGAGATGGCGCGCACCAGCTCGGCGGGCGGCAGCCCGGCCAGGATCGCCAGCGCCACGCGCGGGCCGACGCCCTGGACCGAGAGCAGCGTCTGGAACAGCCCGCGCTCGGCCGCGTCGGCAAAGCCATAGAGGCGCAGCGGCTCGTCCTTCACGAAGTGCGAGTGCACATGCAGGAACACCTCGCTGCCCACGGCCGGCAGCGCGCCCACGGTCGCGCCGCTGATCAGCACCTGGTATCCGACGCCCGCCACCTCGACGAGGGCGGTCTCGACGTCGTGCTCGGCCAGGCGCCCGCGTAGCGACGCGATCAACGGACCGCCCTCCCCCGCGCCGTCGCCGCCGCCGTCGCCGTCGCCGTTGCGGTCTTCGTGACCAAGGCGGGTCCCATCCCGCGGCGCGCGTGGCAGATGGCGATGGCCAGCGCGTCGGCGGCGTCGGCGCTCGGCAGCCGGCGCATCGACAGGAGCGCCCGCACCAAATAGGCGATCTGATCCTTGGTCGCGCGCCCGTGGCCGACGACGGTCCGCTTGACCGTCGCCGGCGCGTAGCCGGTCACGGTCAGACCCTGATCGCCGATCACGAACATGGCCACGCCACGCGCCTCGCCGAGGGCCAGCGTCGACTGCACGTTCTTGCCGAAGAAAGCTTCCTCCATGGCGACGGCGTCCGGTTTCAGATCGCCCAGCAGCTCGCGCAGGCCGCGGCCGATCTCCGCCAGGCGCGCCGGGCGCTCGTCGCGCGCCCGGGCGGTGATGGTGCCACACTCGACGTACGTGACGCGGGCCGGGCCGTGGCACTCGATCATGCCGTAGCCGAGCCGTACCGTGCCGGGGTCGATACCCAGGATGCGCAGGCGCGACAAACCGCGTTCAGCCCGCACTCTCCAGGACCGATTCGTCCACGTCCATGTTCGAGTAGACGTTCTGCACGTCGTCGTTGTCCTCCAGCGCGTTGACCAGCTTGACGGCGGCCTCGGCCTCCTTGCCCTGGGGCTTGACGACGTTCTGGGGGACCATCGTCACCTCGGCCGAATGGGGCGCGGGCAAACCGGCCTTCTTCAGGCCCTCGCGAATGCGCTCGAACTCCTTCGGTTCGGTCACCACCAGCAGCGACTCGCCCTCGGTGCGGATGTCGTCGGCGCCGAGCTCGATCGCCTGATCGGTCAGACGGTTCTCGTCGACGGCGGACTTGTCGAAGACGATGATCCCCTGCTTCTTGAACATCCACGCCACCGATCCAGAGGCGCCCAGATTACCGTGGTGCTTGGTGATCAGGTTCCGCACCTCGCCGGCCGTGCGGTTGCGGTTGTCGGTCATGATCTCGACCAGGATCGCCGTGCCGCCGGGTCCGTAGACCTCATAGTTGAACTCTTCGTATGTGACGCCTTCCAGACCGCCGATGCCTTTCTTGATCGACCGGTCGATGGTGTCGTTGGGCATGTTCACGGCGCGCGCCTTGTCGACGGCGGCGCGCAGGCGCGGGTTGCCGTTGATGTCGCCGCCACCCAGCCGCGCCGAGACGGTGACCTCTTTGATGATCTTGGTCCACACCTTCGACTTCTTGGAGTCGGAGGCCTCCTTCTTGTGCTTGATCTTGGACCAGCGATTGTGGCCGGACATGCCTTCTAACTACCACATCGGCACGGGGCTCGGGAGGGCCGCGCCCGAGCGCGCGATGCGGCTGTCTCACCAGCCGGGCGTGGCCGGCAGCGGTGTCCGGTTCCAGCTGTCGGGGCGATCGCAGGCGTCGTCGGGGGCGCGGCGCACGGAGCTTCCCGCCCACGCCTTGGCCGACACGTCGACCCAGCCGCCATAGCTGGAGAAGATCGCCGCGTCCGGCCCGCCCGCCGCCCGCAGCCGAACCACCTCGCCCGTGTTCGAGAGGCCGTCGCTGCCGATGCGG
>DATKEU010000259.1:0-3579 GCA_035544495.1 Polyangia bacterium
CTCCGAGCCGTCACCCGCGGGGCGCGCCGGCGGGGCGAAGGCCGCGCGCGCGACGACGGCCGACAATCGCAAACTGCTGGACGAGGGCGAGCGCCTCCTGCGGGCGGAGCGCTTCGTCGAGGCGCGCGAGATATTCACCAAGCTGACCAAGTCGCGCCGCGACAAGGCCGCGGCGCTGGTCGGGCTGGCCGTGATCGCTTTTCAGGAGAAGCACTACGGTGACGCCGTGCGCTCGGCCAAGCTGGCGGCCAGCGCGGGCGGCTCGGGCGGCGGCGGCGGGGGCGCGACCGGCGCGGGCGCGGGCGCGGCAACGACCGGCGGCGGCGGCGGGAGCGCCGGCGCCACCCGCTTGCGTGCACCCCCGAAAATCAGCGCGACGAACACCACCAGGCCGATCGCCGCGCCCGCCCCGGAGATCACCTGCTTGCGCCGCCCCCAGCCACGGACGCGAGCCGCGATGCCGCCGAGGCTGATCGGCGCCAGCGTCGGCCCCTCGAAGGGCGGGCGGGGCGTCAGCAGCGGCGCCATTCCGCGCTCCGTGCGCGGCAGGTTGGGGAAGTGCGCGTTGAGCAGGCGTTGGATTTCCTGCTCGAGATCGGTCATCGACTGCGGCCGCTGCGCCGGATCCTTGGCCAGCGCGCGCATGATCAGCGCCTCGATATCGGCCGGCACGTCGGTGCGAAAGCTCGACAGCGGCGCCGGCGGCTGGCTGGCCTTCTTGTGCAAGATCTCCATGAAGTTGTTGCCGTCGTATGGCGGCTGGCCGGTGAGCATCTCGTAGAGGATGCCTCCGACGGCATAGATGTCGGAGCGGGGGTCGGCCGGCTTGCCCGCCGCCTGCTCGGGCGCCATGTACTCCGGCGTTCCCATGGTCATCCCCGGGTGGGTCAGGCGCCGCGAGGGATGTCCCTTGCTGTCCTTGTCGTCGCGCTCCGGGCTCTTGGCGATGCCGAAGTCCAGCACCTTGACGAAGTCCTTCTGTCCGTCGCGGGCCAGGATGAGGACGTTCTCCGGCTTCAGGTCGCGGTGGATGACGTTGACGTCGTGGGCGGCCTGCAGCGCGCGGCAGACCTGCGCCGTGATGGTCAGCGACCGCGCCACGTCCAGGCGTTTCTCGCGGAAGATGAGCTCTCCGAGCTCGATCCCCTCGATGTACTCCATGACGAAGAAGAACGCGCCGTCGTCGATGGTGCCCGAGTCGGTGACGTCGACGACGTTGGGGTGCGAGATCTTCGACGCCGCCCGCGCCTCGCGACGCAGGCGCTCGACGAGATCAGGAGTCTGGCTGTACGCCGGGTGCAGGATCTTCAGCGCCACGCGCTTGCCGATGTCGATGTGCTCGGCCTCGTAGACGCGGCCCATGCCGCCCTCGCCGCAGAGCCGGCGTACCTGATAACGCCCGCCGATGACAGATCCGACCACGGCCGACTTGGCCGCCGCGCTGGACGCCGACTGCAGCAGTGACGAATCGAACGAGGGCGTGTCCGATCCCTCCGAGTCGATGTCGGTCTTCCTGCCGGCGGGCTTGGCCGCCCGGGGCAGACCGGCGACGACCGTGCCGCGCTCGCGCCGCTCCCGCACCTCGCTGTCCGTCGGCGTGGCGCCGACCGGTGACGGCGTCGGCTCCGTCATCGGCCGGGCCATGGCGGCTCCGGCCGGCGCGCCTGGCGCGGCCTTGCCCGGCGGCAGGCGCAGGGGCGGCGGCTTTCCCGGCGCGGGGGGCGGTGACGACGCCGGCGGCTGCAACGCCGTCGCTCCATTCATTGCCGGCGGCCGCGGCGGCGGCGACTTGGTCTTTGGTTCCTCGGCCCGCGGCGTGCTGGCGGCGGCGGTCGGGCTCGCGCTCGACGAGCCGAAGGATCCCAGCGCCTCCTTCATCAGCTCTTCGCGCTCGACGCGCTCGCTCTCGATGTCCTCGTCGTAGAGATCGCGCAGGAACTTCGCCACCCGCACGCTGTCCGTCGCCGGCGCGGTCTGGGCCAGGAACGCGGCCAGATCCTGCCGGAGCTCCTCGCAGTTGGCGTAACGGTCGGCCAGATCGGGCGCCAGCGCCTTCATGGCGATGCGGTCCAACTCGGCCGGCACGCGCGACGCCTTCTTCGACGGAGGCGCGACCTGCGGCTGGCGCACGCGGTTCAAAAGCTCGTCGGCCGGCGCTTCCTGCCCGTTCGGTCCGGGCTTCGTCGAGGGAAAAACCTGGCGTCCAGTCAACAGCTCCCAGAGGATGATGCCGGCGGCGTAAAGATCCGTGCGGCCGTCCAGCGGCTCGCCGCGCGCCTGCTCGGGCGACATGTAGCTGACCTTGCCGTAGATGATCCCGGGCGCCGTCTTCTCCAGCTTCAGCGTCGACGACGCCAGCCCGAAGTCGGTCAACCTCACCTCGCCGCTGTACGACAGCAGCACGTTGGGCGGCGAGACGTCGCGGTGAACCAGCTTGATGTCCCCGAAGGTGTGGGCATAGTGCAGCCCGCGCGCGAGCTCCTTGACGATGTGGGCCGCCACGTCGATCGGGAAGGCGATCCCCTTCTTGGCGCAGCGGTTCCAGGTGTTGCGCAGGTCTTTCCCCTCGACGAAATCCATCGCCAGATAGATCTCGCCCTCGACCTGTCCCGAATCGAACACCGGGACCAGGTTGCCGTGCGAAAGGCGGACGACCACCTTGGCCTCGTCCCGGAAACGGGCCAGGTATTCCTTGTCCGCCAGGTGCGGCAGGACAGTCTTGATGACACAGAGCTTGGCCGTCTCGCGCACGCCCGACAGAGCCAGATAAAGCGCGCCCATTCCGCCGCGCGCCAGCGGGCGGAGCAGGACGTACGATCCGAACTGCCGGGGAAAGCCGGTCATACCCGCATTCCAGCGTGAGATTTTATCAGTTTGGCCCGGCGCAGACAGTGAATCCCCTTTGCGTGGACGCGCTCGTCCCGCGGGTGGTAACGTTTCAGGTTCCGCCGGGCTGCGCATCAGGCCGGAGGTACTTCGAAATGCCGGGAGAGCACCTGTTAGTCATCGACGACAGTCCCACTGTTCTGAAGGTCATCGAAGGGACTCTGACCAAGGCTGGTTATGTCGTGGCGACGGCGGGCGCCGGCTCCGATGGCCTGGCGCTGGCTGGGGCCGCCGACAATGGTGGGACGCCGGCGCTGATCTTGCTCGACTGTGGGAGCCCCAACCTGGACGGCGCCGCTTTCTGCCGCCAGCTGGCCGAGGATCGCAGAACCGCGCGGGTGCCGGTGGTGCTGATGGCGCCCAAAGGGGAGGATCTCGAGGAGCGGTTCTCGCGCGTCCCCAACGTGGTCGATTACATCATGAAGCCGTTTTCCCCCGAGGCGCTGCAGGCGGTAGTCTCACATGTCGTGGGAGCGCGCATGCAGACGCCGTCGCCCCTGGTGGTGTCCGGAGCGTCGCCGGATGGCGCCGCGGCCGACGCCGGTCCGCCCAGCCAGCTGGCGCGCGCGGTGCTGTCCGACGCCCTCTCGCAATCGGCGCAACCGGCGCCGCCCGCGCCGGCCGGCGCGCGCTCGCCGCGCTGGCACGACCTGCGGGAGGCGATCCTGGAGCGCCTGCAGTTCTATCAGTGCG
>DATKEU010000260.1:0-10879 GCA_035544495.1 Polyangia bacterium
GCCGAGCGAGATGTAATAGCCCTGGCGCGGGCGCGGCGGCTCCAGCTCCTGCGCGACGGCGCGCCCGGCCAGGAGCAGCGCCAGCGCCGCGGCGGCCAGCCACGACAGCCGGCGCACCTAGAACTCCCCCTTGATGCCGACGATGGGCAGGATGGGCAGGCCCTGCTGCACCTTCGCCTGGCGGTAGTTGAAGTTGTACGTGATGCCTTCGGGGTTCGAGCGGTTGTAAACGTTCTGTAAGTCGATGTACCAGTCCATGATCCAGCGCGGGTGGGCCCAGCGCTTGTCGACGCGCAGGTCCAGCTGGTGGAAGGCGCCCATGCGCGCGCTGTTGGGCGCGCCGTAGGTCGGGTCGTACTGATCTGTGCCGGCGTTAAAGACCGACCCCACCACCGGCGTGATGGGGTTGCCGCTGACGTAACGGAAACGCCCGCCGACGGTGAAGTTGCGCGGCAGCTGGTACGAGCCGATGACGGTCAGGATGTGCGTCTGGTCGAAATCGAACAGGCGATAGTCGGTCTTGCCAGAGTCGCGCCGCTCCGAGCGCGACAGCGTGTAGACCACCCAGCCGGCGAAGTTGTGCGTGAACTCGTGCTTCACCTGCAGCTCGAGGCCGTAGGCGCGGCCGCGCCCGTTGTTGTCGTAGATGAGGGCGCGCGTGGTGCCGTCGCTGTCCACCACCTGGGCGGTCGTGGGGCTGACCATGCTGCGCATGTCCTTGTAGAAGGCGGTGGCGTCCAGCGTGAGGTAGGGGCGGGGTTTGCCTTCCACGCCGACGGAGTAGTGCCAGGCGCGCTGGGCCTTGAGGGCGGGGTTGCCGAACTTCTGGTCGGACTCCCACGGCTGCGGCGCCTGCGCGAACAGGCCGACGCCGCCCTTCAACGTCAGGCGCGGCGTGACCTGGTAACGGGCGGTCACGCGCGGCTGCACGACGGTGTCGTCGATAGGGGAGAAGTGGTCGACGCGCAGGCCCGGCAAGATCAGCATGCCGGGCAGCGGGCGCAGCTCCAGCTCGGCGAAGGCGCCCGGCAGCCAGTTGACCACGCCGTGCAGCTCCTGCTGGACGAGCTTGGACGCGTCGATGGTGGTCGGCGGCGGCTCGCCCTCGGACGGCGGGCGAGGCAGGCGCACCAGCAGATCGGTGCGGGTGAAGACGACGTCGGCGCCCATCGCCAGCGTCACCCATGTGTTGGCCCGGTAGTGGGCGGTGTCGCGCATCTGGCTGACGTATTGATTGACGTCGAGGATCAGCTGGCCGACGTTGGCGTCATTGTGGTCGCGCCCCTGGGAGATCTGGGCGACGTTCTCGAAGCGCTCACTGGGGACGTACCGATACGTGAGGATCGACCGGTAGAACGTCGTCGATAGCGAGGCCTGATTGCCGGTGATCTGCGTGCCGACGTCGCCCGTGTCCTTGAACAGGACGGCGAAGCGATCGTCCGAGCCCAGCAGCGCGGCTCGCAGGTCGTGGGCCGGGGAGGGGCGATAGTTGGCCACCAGCTGATAGTCGTAATAGCGGGGCGCGGTGACGAGGTTGATGGGCGCATCGCTGGGGACGGCGGCGTTCAGCAGGACGTCGATATAGCTGCGGCGCACGCCCGCCGCGACGGCGACTTTCTCGCCGATGGGAACCTCGAGATAGAGGCTGCTGTCGAAGAGGTTGAGATCGATGTAGCCGCCGACGCGCTTGGGGGCCAGCTTCTTGATCTGGATGTCGATGATGCCGCCGATGCCGCGTCCATAGAACGGCGAGAAGTTGCCGGGATAGAAGTCCAGCCCGTCGATGAGGCCGAGCGGGATCACGCTGCGCAGGCCCCCGAAGTGATAGACCAGCGGGATGTTGGCGCCGTCGGCGAACACCTGCGTGTCGTTGGGCGCGGAGCCGCGCACGATGATCAGGCCCGACAGCAGCGGGGCGCGCGCCACGCCGGCGAAGTTCTGCACGACGCCCAGCGGATCGCCGAAGGTGCCCGGGACCTTGTCGATCTCCTGCGTGCTGATGCTGGTGCGGCTGACCTCCTTGCGCGGGCGCACGGCGGTGACGGTGACGTCGTAGGGGTTGTAGGCACCTTTCTCGATGTAATAGGTGACCTGGGTCTTTTCGTTGGGGTGGATCTCCTCGGTCGTGCGGAGCGGAAAATAGCCGGGGGGATCGCTGAGGATCTTCCAGCGGCCGGGCGCGAGATCGGCGAAGCTGAAGCCGCCTTTCTCGTCGGTGGTCGCTTCGAAGCCGATCGGCTTTTCGCCGTCGTCGCGGAAGACGGTCACCAGCGCGCCCGGAACCGGCAGGCGCGTGCCGCGCGTCCGCAGCGTGCCGGCGAAGTTGATCACCGGCGCGGGCGCGGGCGGCGGCGGTGACGGTGGCGCCGCGGCGGTCGCGCCCGGCGCGCCCGGCGTTGGCGGCGCTGGCGCGGGCGCCGGCATCGGTTTCGCGGGCGGCTTGAACTTGAAGCGGTAGTTGATCTGGACCGCGATCGGCCGCCCGTCGGCCTCGGCGGGCTCGAACTCGAACTGCTTCGCGGCGACGACGGCCGCCTCCTCGAAGCCGAGATCGGGCGGGCTGGCGGGTTCGGCGATGCCGACGGAGGTCACCTTGCCCTCGGCGCTGATGTCCAGCAGCAGGACGACCTCGCCCTCGACGCCCTTGTCGCGCGCCTCGGGCGGATAGACAGCCTCGACGGACTTCACGACCTTGGGCAGCTTGCTCAGCTTCGTCACCTCGATCTGGCGCTGGGCGGGCTGGTCCTGCGCGCGCGCGATCGGCGCGCCCGCCCGCAGCGCCGGCCACAACAGCGACGCGACGATCGCCGCGCGCCGCCCCGCCAGCCTCACGGCGTCGGCTCCAGCGAGGCGGTGGCGGAGGTCCAGGCGACGCCCTCGCGGCTGTCGCGCAGGACGGCGAACAGCTGGGCCGTGTCGCGCCCGTACAGCGACGCCCGCTGCGGATTCCAGGTGTTGGGCAAGAGATCGGCGAAGGGGATCGTCGTGGTGGCGTTGAATCCGGTGCGCGGGTGCTTGACGGTGCCGGTCTCGACGAACCAGCTGATGAAGAGGCGCTCTTGCACGCGCGCCGGCTTGCCGTTGTCGTCGAAGCCGTCGTACGCCTCCGCGGCTTCCTCGGAGACAGTGGCCTTCACGCCGTTGTCGAAGTGGCGCTTCAGCGTCGCGCCGTCGAGCGGCTTTTCGGTACCGTCCGCGCCGACGGCCAAGAGGTCGCCGATGGCGGGGTTGGTGTTTGGCTCGGTCGCCGGCGCCAGCAAGAGAGAGAGCGTGCGGATGGCCGTCACCTCGTCGTCGGGCGTGGTGACCGTCAGATAGATGGTGACCGGAAAGCCCGCGCGGCAGTCGGGCGGCGGCGGCAAGCCGGCCAGGCCCGCGCAGACGTTCTTCAACATCGCCGGGTCGAGCGTGTGGTGAAACGTTGCCTGCTTCGGCTCCGTCGGGTCGGGCGGCAGATCGAAGGGCGGCGCGTCCGGCGCGACTGCGCGGAGCTGGTCCTCGGTGACCAGACAGCGATAACCGTCGTTGGCCGTGCCGGCGAACGGGCACCAGGACCAGCGGTACGTGATCGCCGGCGGCGCCGCCATCGGGCCGGCTGGGGGTGGCGTGTAGACCAGCGCCGACAGCGTCGTCGAATCACCCGGCGCGGGCGACACCGGCTCGGTCTTCACGGCCAGGATGCGCAGGCCTTCGAGGCGTTCGTAGGGGTCGAAGTTGGCGCCGCAGCCCGCGCCGCCGATTGCCAGCGCGAAGAGCAGCGCCGCCGTCGTCAGCAGGCGGGCGCGCCGTCCGATCATTGGTCCTCCAGGCGAAATCGATAGGTGCGGTTGATCGTGTACGAAAAGGGCACGCCGTCGCGCGTGGCCGGCTCCCACTCGTCGCCCTCGGCGGCGGCGCGCGCCGCCTGGTTGAACTCCTCGTTCGGCGCGGCGGTGATGATCTTGACCTTGGTGACCTTGCCGTCGGCGCCGACCGAGACCAGCACGTCGACGTCGCACTCGATCCCCTGCGCCTTCAGCACCTCGGGATAGCGGGGCTTCCTCGGCTCGCCCTTCACCCGGGGCTTGACGATGTTCACGCCCGCCACCGGAATGCGCGAGGCGACGGCGTTGGGCGACGCGGTGGCGACGGGGCCGGCGACCGCCGGCGCAGGGCGCGGCTCGGGCGCGCGCGCCGCGGTCTCGCCGGCGCGCGTCTCGCCGACGGCGAACGCCGGACCGTTGCCGCCCTCGGTGGTCGATTCCAGGCTGAGGCCCACCACCCGCACCGGCGCGCGGGGCGGCGCCGGCGCCGGCGGCGTGGCGGGCCTGGCCACCTTGACCGGTTGCGGGCGAACGGGTTTCGGCGCGGGCGGGGGCGGCTGCTTCTCCTCGACCACCGGCGGGGGCGGCCGCCGCGGCGGCTCGCGCATCTCGACGCGCACCGCCTGTTCGATGCGCCGGCGCAGCACCGCGACCGGCGTGCCGAGCACGTGTCCGGCGACCAGGACCGCGACGTGCGCGCCCAGCGCGGCCACCAGCGCGCCGAGCGCGATGGCCAGCTTGCCGAGCCGTCCGTGCCGCCCGCGCGTCAGCGGATCGTACGCCCGCTGCTCCGGGGTCAGCGCGCTCCGCGTCCGCGCGCGCATCAGCAGGCGCGCGGCCGCCCGCCGTTGCCGCCGGCGCGCGGTGAAGGCGCTCTGCGTTCGCGCCATCGCCGTCCGCCGTGAAGATCCCTCGCCCGTCACGTCGCCGTGCTCTCGTCTCCGTTCGCCTCTTCTCTCATGGCGCGGCGGCGGGCTGGGGCGCCGGGCCGCGCTCGACGTCTAGGGCGAAGGTGGCGATGCCGTTCGCCTTCACGAGATCGATGAGCTCGACCACGCGCCCGTAGGCGACGCCCCTGTCGGCGGCGATCACCGCCTGCGTCTTCGGATCGGCGCTGGCCGTCTGGCGAACGATGGCCCCCGCGGCGGCCAGCGACGGCACGATCTGCCCGTTGACCATCAGCTTGCCGTCCTTCGAATAGACCAGGTTCAGCGTGGTCTCGACGTGCGATCCGCCGCTGGCCGCCTTGGGCAGCTCGACCTTCAGGCTGGATCGCACGATGGCCGCCGAGGTCAGCATGAAGATGATCAGCAGCACCAGCACGATGTCGACGAAGGGGATGATGTTGATCGATGCCAGCAGCCCTTCCTGCTCCTCGGAGGCGGCGTCATCCAGCTTGGACATGGCGGCTCTCGTCGTCGGCGCGGGCTACTCGGCCGCCTGCCTGCCGGGCGCCGCCGGCTCGACGGCCTTGAGGTGCGACAACAGCACGCGCGCCAGCATCTGCGCGCCCGTGACGACGTCCTTCACGCGCCCCTTGAAGACGTTGAACGCCACCACCGCCGGGATGGCCACCAGCAGCCCCACCGCGGTGGCGACCAGCGACTCGGCGATGCCGGCCATCACCGCCTGCGACGCCTCCGCCATGTTGGCCGCCAGATCGCGGAACGAGCGCACGATGCCGAGCACGGTGCCGAACAGCCCGACATAAGGCGCGTTGCTGGCCAGCGTGGCCAGGAAGGCGAGGCGCCGTTCATAGCGCGTCTTCTCCTGGCCGAGAGCGCCGGCGATCAGATCCTCGACGGACTCGGGGCCCTTCTCGTACGCCTTGAGCCCCATCAGCACGACGTTGGTCTGCAGGCTGTCGTATTTCGCCAGCAGCGTGGCCGCGCCCTGGAAGTCCCCGGCGTCGAGCAACCGCGTCAGCTCCAGGCGCAGGGCGTCCGTGTCCACGCGGTGCCGGCGGTAGAACAGCCAGCGCTCGACCATCACGGCGATCGACGCCAGCGACAGCCCCAGCAGCAGATACAGCACCCACTCGGACCGAAAGACCGGAAGCCCCAACAGCGTTTGAACCAATCCACCCGGCGCGTTCTGCATGTGACCGTCCTGGCTGAAAAGAGCCTGCTCGTCTTAACACCGAAGCTCGTCGGGAGCGACACCTTCCGACGGTGGCGGGGTCCGGCCGCCCGCTCAGGTCGCCGCCGGCGAAGCCAGCGACACCGGCACCGCCTGGGGCAAGAGGACCCGCAGCCGCGCCCCGGACAGGGGCGGCGGCGCCTGGGCGGCGCTGACGTCGCCGCCGTGGTCGATCACCACCTTGCGGACGATCGCCAGGCCCAGTCCCGTGCCGTGCTCCTTCGTCGTCACGTAGGGATCGAAGATGCGCTCGCGCTCGGCGGGCGGAATGCCGGGGCCGTTGTCGTCGACCAGGATCTCCGCCATGTGCCGCTCCCGATCGGCGCCCACGCGCAGGACGATCTGCGGCGCGCACCCGGCGCCCTCGGCGGCCTGCACGGCGTTCTCCACCAGGTTGGTCAGCACGCGCCGGATCAGCATGCGATCGCACAGCGCCTCGACCGGCGCCTCCGGACGCTCGAGGCGCGCCACCGATTGCCATTCAACGTGCGCGCGCAGGAAATCCTCGACGATCTGGGTCAGGTTCACCGGCGCCGGCTCGACCTTGGGCAGCTTCGCGAACGCCGAAAAATCGTCGACCAGGCGGCGCATGCCGGCGATCTCCTCGCCCAGGATCTCCTGCGCGGTGCCGAGCAGCCGCGCGTACGCCGGGTCGTCGCCGCGGTACTTCGACGCCAGCTCCTGGACGGCCAGCTGGATCGGCGTCAGCGGGTTCTTGATCTCGTGGGCCAGGCGGCGCGCCACCTCCTGCCACGCCGACACCTTCTGCAGATATTCGAGGCGCGAGCGGGTCTCCCCCAGCTCCGCCACCATCCGGTTGAACGCGTGCCCAAGCTCGTCCAGCTCGTCGCGCCCGCGCGGCGTCACGCGCACGCCCAGATCCCCTTCGCCCACGCGCCGGGCGGCCGCGCGCAACGTGGCCACGCGCCCGGTGGCCCGCCGCGCGAGCACCAGCCCCAGCGCCGTCGCCAGCGCCAGCATGATCACCAGCGCCAGGCCCAGCCCGCGAAACAGCATCGGCAGCACCAGCGGAAAGACCCGGTCCAGCTCCTGCTCGCGATCCAGCGCCGATCGCAGGGCGAGAAAGTTGTTGTACACGTCCTGGGAGATGCCGAAGGTCAGCTCCAGCAGCCGCGGCGCCGATGCGCGCGCCTGCCCCGGGGCGCGCGTATCGCCCGGCTCGCTCGCATCGCCCGGCTCGCGCAGCTCGACCAGAATCGGGGGCGCCTCGCGGGCGCGCGCCAGCGTGGTCGCCGGCGCAGACCACTCGTCGGCGCGATCGCCGTCCAGGATGCGCGCCCGCAGCAGATCCTGTACATCCGCCAGATCGGCGGCGGTCGCCAGGCCGGCGGCGGCGATCTCGTTGGCCCGCTCGCGGAACGACTCCTTCATCTGGGCGAAGTAGGCGCGGTAAACCTCGACCGCGTCACCCAGCGACGCCCGCACCTCCTTCTGGTGCTGGTCGGTGATGCTCGAGATCCGGTTCAGCGTCACGGACAGCAGATAGGCCGCCGTCCCCAGCGGCAGGCTGGCCACGACGAACAGGGCGGCCAGGATCTTCCACTCGAACCGCCCCGGCAGCCGGGGCAGCTTCGATCTCCACGTCGATCTCCACGTGGATTTCAACTTGGACTTTGACTGCGACGGCGTCGTCATCTCGGCGGCCCGATGAAGGTCTGCGACAGAAAGCGTACCTGACGCTCGCTGTCCTCGATGCGCGGGTTGACGAAGATGCTGACGAACGACCCGAACACCGTGTCCCCGGTCCCCAGGCGCCGCTGTCCGCGGCCCGGCTGCAGCAGCCAGCGCCGCACGTCGGCCAGTAACTCTTCGGAGATCGGGTTCAGGTCGGCGCGAAAGGCCAGGAAATAGCGCGCCCCCGGCTCCAGCAGGCGCATGTCAGCCACGGGAAACCGTTGCAGCAGGGTCGCGCGCGTCACCGTCTCCTCGATGGTGTTCAGCGCCACCTCGGTATCGGTGCCGGGGCCGCGCGTGACGCGCACGCGGAACTTCTCGTCCCAGATGTCGTAGACGATCTCGGCGCGCTGGATGCCGAGCGCGATGGGATCGTTGCCGCCCTCGCGGTGGAGGTAGACGCGGATGAGGACGCGCGTGGCGAAACCGGAGGTCAGTCGCTGGCGCTCGGCGGGGCCGAACAGATCCTGCAGGCCCACGCTGGCCGCCAGGCGGCCGTCGACAAGCTCGACGCCGGTCGTCCGCCTGGTGAGCGAGCCGGCGCCGGACGCCTCCGCGCGAGCCGGCGCCGGCGACAGGGCCGCCGCCAGCCCGGCCAGCACGCAGAACGCGACGGCAGCGGCGCGCATCATCAGAGCGAGCTTCGATTGAGGAGGTTGGCGACCGAGATGGTGAAGACGCCGATGTACGTGTCGAGCCGCAGGCCGAGATCGCCGGTCAGGTCCACGGGCGCCGTCGCCCACGTCATCCCGCCCGGCCGCCGGAAGTCGTCGCCGCTGGCCAGCCCCAGCGCGCCCACGGCGATGAACAGATCGCCGCCGTAAAGGTATCCGTTCCGGCGCCAGATCGGGATGGCGTACTCGACCAGCACGCGCGCCTCGAAGTCGTCGTACCGGTGCCCGGCGATCCCGGCGCCCAGCAGGTTGCGCGACGGCAGCGTCGAGAAGTTGATCCCCAGCGCCCGGCGCGGCAGCAAGAGATTGAGATCGCCGATGAAGAACTGATCGAAGTAGGGCGCGTCGCCGGCGATCGCCCCGCCGAGCATGTGCAGCCCCAGCGCGTGGCCGCGCGGCATGCGCCAGTACCGCGACGCCTGCCCCACCGCCTTGACGAACCCGTAGCTGCCGGGTCCGGCGGGCGCCGCCGCCTCCAGCGACGTCGCCAGGTGGACGCCCGATCGCGGCAGGATCGGATCCGAACGCGTGTCGTAGTCGACGGTCAGGATCAGCGAGGCGACCCGGCTGTCGCCGCCGTCGATCTTGAAGTCGATCGGCCGCGTGCTGCCGTCGGGCAGCGTCTGGGTGCGGGTGGCCGGCAGCGACGCCTCGACGAGCTCCTGGCGCAGATCCAGAAACATCCGCACCGAGCGCGTGAGCGTCTTGGCCACCCCGACGACGCCGCCGGTGCGCCGGGTGCCCACGGCCACGAAGTTGGCGGGGGCGCCGTCGTCGTCGGGGCCGAAGGCGCGGAACGATTCGCTGCCGTCGTTGTAGAGGAACGTGGCGCCCAGCGCGAGCTCCCCGGCCCCCAGCGGCGGCAGCGCGCCGTGCGCGCGCAGCCCCAGACCCGCGTGCGCGCCGGGCACGCGCGGCGTGGTGGAGGCGACGAAGCCGGCCCCGATGTTCACGCCGCGTCCGAGGAAGTTCATCTCCGACGCGTCCAGGCCCCCCCAGAAGCGCGTGGCGTTGCTGGTGTTGAGGAAGATGTCGTTGAGGATGATGGTGCCGCGCTCCTCGACCTCGACCAGCAGCACGGCGCCCCCGCGGCGCGCGCCGCGCGCCAGCGACAGCCGCGCGTCGAGGAAGTAGCCCAGGGCCAGCAGGCGATAGCGGGCCGCCTCGACGCGCGCGTCGGAGGCCGACACCTCGTCGCCAGGGCGCAGGCGGACCTCGTCGAGGATCAGCGCCGTCTTGGTCTTGTGGTTGCCGCGGACGACGATGTCCTCGATGACATAGCGCGGGCCGAAGGTCGGGTTGGCGAAGGCCGGCGCCGCCGGCGGTGACCCGGCGGGCGGCGCGCCGATCGGCAGCGCTTCGGGCGGGGGAGCCTCCTCGCCGCCGGCGTCGGGATCCGTGGCGCGCGCGACCGCGGCGCCCGCGCCCGCCACCAGCAAGGCGGCCGCGAACAGAAGCCGCGCCAGCGGCCCCGCCATCAGTTCAGCGGCGCCGGCGCGTTGTCGGGCGCGTCTTCCAGCTCGTCGAGCAGCCGTTGCAGCTCGTCCGACGGGCTGAGCAGCGCCATCCGCTGCAGCACCGCGCGCAGGCGCGCCTGATCGCCGCGCCCCTCGTAGATGCTGCGCAGGTTGTTCAGCATGCGCAGCAGAACCTGGCGCGTGCTGGCCGGCTCCAGCAGGCGCGGGTCGATGGGGCCCTCGTCGTTGGTGGCGCGCGCATACAGGAGCTGCAGGTCCTCGGCGTCCAGCGGCCGCCCGTCGAAGGGGTCGATGATCATCGCCCCGCCCGCCACCGAGCTGCGCACCAGGAAGTGCCCCGGGAACGACACGCCCTGGGCGTCGACGCCGACGCGCCGGCAGATCTCGACCAGCACGATGGCCAGGGTGATCGGGATGCCGCGCCGGTTCTCCAGCACGTCGTTCAGGAAGCTGTTCTTCGGATCGTAATAATCGGCGGCGTTTCCGCGGAAGCCCAGCTCCTCGTACAGAACGTGCAGCACGGTCGCCATCTGCGGCGTCCGCGGCGCGGCGGCGATCGCCTCGCGCACGCGCGTGGCCAGCGTGTCGAGCATCTCGATGTAGCGGGCGATATCCAGCCCCGGGTACTCGGCCTCCGCGACCATCAGCGCCGCCTGGGCCAGATCGCGGCTGGTCGCGCGATTCACGATGTGGGCGAACAGGCTGAGGTCAGCCGCTTCCATGGTCGCGCAGCATAGCACCGTCCGGCGCGTCCTTGCTTCGGCGAAGACCTCAGGTGTCGCCGATCTCGGCCAGGAAAGCGGTCCCGTACTGCTCGAGCTTTTTCGGCCCGACGCCCGGGATGTCCAGCAGCTCGCTCGCCGAGCGCGGCCGCCGGAGCGCCATCTCGTGCAGAGTGGCATCGTTGAAGACGATGTAGGCCGGCATGCCGCGCGCGTCGGCCAGCGCCCGCCGCAGCTTGCGCAGGCGCGCCAGCAGCTCGACGGTCTCGGCGTCCAGGGCATCCGTGCCCGCGGCGGGACCGGCGGCGCCGCGCCCGCGCGCGCCGTTTCCCTCCGCAGATGCCGCCGCCCCGGGCGCGCGCGTGGGG
>DATKEU010000261.1:0-26641 GCA_035544495.1 Polyangia bacterium
CCTGGCGGCGCGCCTGGCCGAGGAGGCCCTGACCGCCGGGGACGCGCTGGCCTCGCCCGCCGCGATGGACCTGTTGTCGGAGACGCAGCCCATGTTCGACAGCGTCTTCACGGAATTCGTCGGCCCGCTGGAGTACAGGCCGGTGCTGGCGCGCCCCTGGGACGAGATCGCGGGGCACCGGCTGGGCGACAGCATGCGTTCGTTCTTGAGCCGCGTCGACGGCGTCCGCTCGCTGGGACAAACGCTGGGACACTCGAGCATTCCGCCCCAGCACGCGCTGCGCATCGCCGCCAGCGCGCTGCGCGCCGGCTTCATCAAAGTGGCGCAGTAGGCCGCGGCGCTCGCCCGGCGCGAGGGGCTTTTTCACCGCGGTTCGATGTGGTACTCGAACCGCATGAAGATCGTTCTCGCGTATTCCGGCGGCCTTGACACCTCGGTGGCCATCGTCTGGTTGAAAGAGAAGTACAACGCCGAGATCGTCGGTTTCTGCTCCGACGTCGGCCAGGGCGAAGATCTGGAGGCGGCCCGCGCCAAGGCCCTGCGCACCGGTGCCGTCTCCTGCCACGTGCTGGATCAGCGCGACGAGTTCGTGCGCGACTACGTGTTTCCGGCGATCCGCGCCGGCGCCGTCTATCAGGGTGAGTACTTCCTGGGGACCGCGCTGGCTCGCCCCTGCATCGCCAAGGGGATGATGGAGGTGGCCGCGCGCGAGGGGGCGACCGCCATCTCGCACGGCGCCACCGGCAAGGGCAACGACCAGGTGCGGTTCGAGCTGGGCGCCTACTGGTTCAACCCGTCGATCAAGATCATCGCCCCCTGGCGCGAGTGGGAGTTCAAGTCGCGATCCGAGCTGATCGCCTTCGCGGCGGCCAAGAAGATCCCGGTCGAGGCGACGTCGGCGAAGCCTTATTCGATCGATCGCAACCTGCTGCACACCAGCTACGAGGGCGGCATCCTGGAGGATCCGGACGCCGAGCCGCCGCCGCAGATGTTCCAGCGCACCGCCGATCCGCAAAAGGCGCCCGACAAGCCGCGCGAGGTGGCGATAGGCTTCGTGCAGGGCGTGCCGGTCACCGTCGACGGAAAGACCCTGGGTCCGGCCGCGCTGCTGACCGAGCTGAACGCGATCGCGGGCGAAAACGGCGTCGGCCGCGCCGACGTGGTCGAGGATCGCTTCGTGGGGATGAAGAGCCGCGGCGTCTACGAGACGCCGGGCGGCACCGTCCTGCACAAGGCCCACCGCGCCGTCGCGTCGCTGACGATGGATCGCGAGGCGATGCGGCTGCGCGACAGCCTGTCGACGGAGTACGCGGGCCTGGTCTACCGTGGCTTCTGGTTCTCGCCCGAGCGCGAGGCCTTGCAGAAGCTGGTCGACGCCGTCAACGAGCCGGTGACCGGCACGGCGCGCCTGCGTCTTTACAAGGGCAGCGCCACCGTCATCGGGCGCAGCGCGCCGCGCTCGCTGTATCGCACGGACATCGTCACCTTCGAGGACGACCGCGGCGCCTACGACCAGCGCGACGCCGGCGGGTTCATCCGCCTCAACGCCCTTCGCCTGCGCACCACCGCCAGCGCCCGCGCGCGCTGACGGATATTTCCGGGCACGCACCCACACCGGCGCCGGTCGGGGGTGCGACGCCGGCGCGCCGGCCGCTCAAGTCGGCCGGGTGGACGGTCGATGCAGATCGGGATGGCTTCGAACCACGTGGCGGAGTCTGCCGGGACCGACGGTCTGGCGATTCCGGGTGTTCGGGGGCACGTGCTGGTCGTCGACGACGATCCCCTGGCCACGCGCGCCTACGCCCGCCAGCTGGGCGCGGCTGGTTACGACGTGGCCGTCGCCAACAGCGCGCGCGCCGCCGAGCGATTGATCGACAACGAAACGTTCGACGTCGTGATCAGCGACGTGGCCCTGCCCGAGACCGACGGGTTGACGCTGCTGGCATCGCTGCGCCAGCGCGACGAGGATCTTCCGGTCATCCTGATGACGAAGGCGCCGGCGCTGGAGAGCGCGGTGCGCGCGCTGGACTACGGCGCCTTTCGCTACCTGGTGAAGCCGGTGGGTGCCAACATTCTGGCCGACACGATCGGGCTGGCGGTCAGCGCACACGGCGTGGCGCGCGCGCGCAAGCAGGCGCTGGTGGCGCGGAGCATGACCGAGCGGCGGGACCTCGATCGCGCGGGGCTCGAGCGGCGCTTCGCCAACGCGCTGCACACGATGTGGGTCGCGCAGCAGCCGATTGTCTCCTGGTCGAAGCGGAGCATCTTCGCCCACGAGGCGCTGGTGCGAAACGACGAGCCGTCGCTGCGCAGCCCGCTGGATCTGTTCGACGCCGCCGAGCGCCTGGGCCGCCTGCAGCAGCTGGGGCGCGCCATCCGCGTCGAGATCGCCTCGGCCGTGAAGACGACTCCGCCGCCCGGCTTGATGTTCGTGAACCTGCACCCCTCCGACCTGGCCGACGACGCCCTCTACGACGAGTCGGCGCCGCTGCGCCCGTTCGCCCCGCAGATCATCTTCGAGATCACCGAGCGCGCCACGCTGGACTCGATCGGCGATCTGCCCGAGCGCATGACCCGCCTGCGCTCCCTCGGCTACCGCATTGCCCTCGACGATCTGGGCGCGGGGTACTCGGGGCTCTCCAGCTTCACGCAGCTCGAGCCGGACGTGGTGAAGGTCGACATGTCCCTGATCCGTGGCATCGAGGGCTCGGCCATGAAGCAGCGCCTGGTCGGCTCCGTCGTCGCCCTCTGCTCCGAGCTTGGCATCCTGATCGTCGGCGAGGGGATCGAGACCGCCGGCGAGCGCGACGCCCTGGTGGGCCTGGGCGGCGATCTCTGCCAGGGTTATCTGTTCGCGCGCCCGGGGCGCGGGTTTCCGGAAGCGGTGTACTGAGGGCGGATCAGCCGCCGTCGGCTCCGGCGTCGAAGGGAGGGCTCGCCGCGCGCATCAATCGGAACGGCGCCAGCGTGGAGGCCGCGCCGGCAACCGGCGGATCGAACGTCACGTCGAAGAGGATGGTCGGCTGCAAGGCGGCGACGCATCCGCCGGCATTGCACGCGCAGTAGCCAGCAATGCAGGAGACGAAGAGCTCGCACGAGATCGGCTTGTCGTCGACGATGCACTGGGGGGCGTTGGGATCATTGAAAGTCATGCCGGCGTTATTTCCCGGCAAGCAGGAGTAGGGTCCCCCGACGGACCCGTAGCTCATCCGCAGCCGGCACCAGCTTTCGAACGGTTCGCGCGGGGCGATGGCGAACGTCAGTCGGGAGCCACTCCACTTGATCTGGTGGCCCGTGTACGCGAATCCCTCGTAGTACCGCGGTGCGGGGTCCCGGTAATCCTCCGGACGTGTTGGCGTCGGCAACGGCGGATGAGCCCCGGAGGTGTCGGGCGGCGTTCCCGATCCCAGGGTGACGCTGACCCGGTCGGGCTGACCGGGTTGGCGGATCAGATCCAGCACCAGCGCGTCCGAGCCCGACATCAACATGAAGGCCTCGAAGTATCCCGTCCAGCGGCCGACGAACGCATCCGGCAGCGTGAACGGCGAGTCCGCGAAGCCGGGCAACGCGACGTCGGCGTGTCCGGCGTCGGTGTCCACCGTTCCACCTGATCCGCCGCTGCCGGCGATCGCGCCACCGCTGCCGGCCGCCGGAGCTCCTCCGCTTCCGGACGCCCCGCCAGACCCGCCGCCGATCGCGGTTGGTTGCTCGCGGCCCACGAGCGTGCGCGTATCGCAGCCTCCGACCCCCAGCACGGCCAACAGAATCACCCGGTTGTGCGACGGCATCGTCATGTCCTCCTCCGCTATCTCCATGTCCGCCGAGGCGCGGGCGTTACGCCGTTCGCGCGCCGTGATTCATCGGGCGGGGGCCAGCAGGCGGCGGGCGTCGTCGGCGCGGGGCCCGCGCGGAAACAGCGCCAGATAGCGCGCGAGGTCCTGGCGCGCGTCCTCGCCGCGGCCGGCGCGCAGCAGGCAGGCCGCCCGTCCCGCCAGCGCGCGCTCGCCGAGTTGGTCATCGGCGCGCGCGCGGAGAACATCGCTGAAATCGCCGACGGCGCGCGGGCAGTGGCCGGCACGCGCGAGCAGCTCCGCGCGCGTCAGGCGCACGTTGCGCGTGAGCGCGCCGCTCGGCTGTTCCAGCAGCGGCAACGCCTCGTCCGGCCGGCCGAGCGCCAGCAGCGCCTCGGCGCGCGCCAGTTCGGCCTCGTCGCGCAACCAGCCGGTCGGGAACGCGCGATCGTGCGCGTCCAGCGCCGCCAGCGCCGCCGCCGGATCACCGTCGGCGCGCAGCTTCCGGAACGCGGTCGCCAGCGAGGCGGCCTCGGTCGGCGTGGCCGGCGGCGCTTCCGTCCGTGGCGGCGACAACGTGGAGGGGGGCGCGGGCGCGACCGGCGACGGTGCGACAACCACCGGCCGCCGCGCCTGCAAAGGTGATGGCGGGGGTCGATTGGCCGCGGTCGCCAACGCCGGTCGCTGCGGTTCG
Organism: Polyangia bacterium; assembly: GCA_035544495.1. Taxonomy (GTDB): domain Bacteria; phylum Myxococcota_A; class Polyangia; order Fen-1088; family Fen-1088; genus DATKEU01. Next base: position 4,486 of record DATKEU010000261.1, read on the forward strand.
GGCGCCGGCGCGGGCGCGAGCGCGATCGCGGGCAAGGGCATCCCCAGCGCGAGGGCGTTCCGGTCGCCTGCGATCTCGACGAGCGGGGTCGCCGGCGCGCGGGCGGGCGCGGCGACCAGCAGTGTCTCCGGGCCATCGCCGCGCCGGACACGGGACGCCCCGGACAGCGCCTTGACCGCGGGCTCGCCGTCGACCCCCGCGCTGATCTCGGCGGCGCCGTCGCCGGGGACGCCCACGGTGACCTCACCCGATCGCACCGACAGCGTCTCGCCGCCCGGTTCGATCGTGAGCTCCCCGCTCTCGAGCACCACGTCCAGAAGCGCACCCGCGCTGGTTCGCGGCGACGGTGGATCGAAGGTCAGCGCCGCCGGGCCGACGATCGTCAGCCGCCGCCGGTGCCGCCCCGTGATCGTCGCGCGGCTGTTGGCGGGCACCGTCAAGGTCTGCGGCTCCCGGGCCGGCGCGCGCCAGACCTGCCGGGTGGCCGCGACGACACCTCCGCTCGCCGCCAGCACCAGCGCGACCAGCACGGTGGTGCGAGCGACGAGCCATCCCCGCCCGGGCCGGCGCGCCGCCGCGAACACCTGCCGCCCGATCCGGGCCAGGGCGGCGTCCGTGATCGAGGGCGGCGGTTCGCGGCGAAACGCGCGTGCGACGAGCTCGTCGGGAGCGTTCGCCGCCGAGTCGGACCAGCGCGGGGGATCGGAATCCGGTGGTTGCATGCTCAGTTCCTCAGCGCGCCGGCGTTTCGCCGGTCAGCTCCGCGTGTTCTTTCAAGAAGCGTCCGCGCGCCCGGAACAACCAGACGCGGACGGTTGCTGGACGGGCGCCGGTCAACTCCGCGATCTCCTCGGTCGACATGCCTTCCCATTCGAACAGGATCAGCACCCGGCGCTGTTTTTCGTTCAGGCGATCCAGGACCCGGTAAACGCAGTCGACGTCGCGCCGGCATTGCAACAGGTCGCCCGGGCCGGGCGGGGGCGCGCTCATCCCCGGTGGGTGCTGGCCGTCCAGCGATCGCGCCAACCAGCGCCGTCGCCGCCGCTGCCGCCGGCGCGCCGCCTGCACGACCTTCTCCGTCGTCCGAAACAGCCAGCGCGCCACCGGCACGGCGCCGTCGAAGCGGCGCAAGCGCTGCTTGGCGACGAGGAAGACCTCCTGAATGACGTCCTCGACATCGACCTCGTGGCCGCCCAACCGCCCGGCCCAGCGCCCCACCGTCCGCGCGTGCTGGCGGTATAGCGACGTGATGTCGACGGCCGCGTCGTCGCCCGCGCTGGCGGCCGACAGGGCTGAGGCGTGCGTGGGCATGGAGTCCCCACCGTCTCCATGTCCGGCGGGGGCGAAACGTTTCACGGCGAGCGGCCGAAGGCGACGCCGATACCCAGCAGCACCTCGGCGCGCGGCAAGGTCGTCTCCTGATTCGTGCCTCCCACCACCAGAACGTGCTGCCGCGGCCAGTACGCCAGCGCGACATCGAGCCAGATGCGCGCCCGTGCCCCGCTCTGCAGCAGGCGCACACCGGCCAGCGCGCCCGGGTCGATGAGGATGTCGTATCCGGTGCTGGGGAAGGAACGGCCCTCGACCTCGAGACGCGTCAGCACGAACGCCAGCCGCGTCTCCAGGTCCGCGACGCCGACGGGGACGCGCCAGCGCCCATCGACGGAACCGCCGGCGCGCCACCAGGCGCCCTGCCCGGCGCTGAGCGCCGTCGCGTGACTGCCGATGGCCAGCGCTCCGACGCCGAGCGAGAACGCGGACGACCGCGGGCCCAGCTCCAGCTCGATGGAGACACCGGGGGTGATGTCGCCGCCCTGGAACGACGCGAAGACGCCCGCGCCCGCGTCGATGCGCCGCTCCGGCGCCGATGCAGGGCTGGCGTCGCTCGCCACCAGGACGGCCGGCGTCCCCCGATCGCCGGTCGCCGCGACCGCGCGCGGGCTGGGTTCCGGCGGGGCTGATGGCGGCGCCGGCAGAGACGCGCGCGCGCCGCTTTGCAGACGAGCCTCCCAGGCGGCGACGATCACCGCCGCGGCGTCGGCCCGTTCGAGACAGGTCAGCGGGAGCGGGAGCGCCTTCTCCGCGACCAGCGCGCCCGCGCCGGTCCGCAAGCGAACGATTGCCTCGCCCTGTTCGGCGCGCACGTCGGCGACATCTGGCGCGGCGACCTCGCTGGCGGTCGCTCTGTCGCGGGCAAGAGCCCGCGCAAGGTGGTCTCGACCGCCGCCGCCGTCGGGCAATCGGTCGTCGATCGGACGATGACCAGCGGCAGCGGCCCGTCCTGAGCAGCCGCGCGCCCGGTGGTCGCGGCCAGGAGGAGGATGGGCAGGGCGAACTTCAGCAGCGAATGACGCATCGGCGTCGCCTCCTGAGCAATTTGATAACACGGTTTGGGTGCCGGTCACCAGACGCGCAGCCCGGCCAGAAACGCGCCGGCGTCCGAGCCGCTCCACCCCCCGCTAAATCAAGAGATCCGGCGCGGCATCTCGATAGAGAAGCTCCGAGGTCGATCGGCTCCGATGACCAGCGTGACCCGCCCGGCGGCCGGTCAGCGGCGCAACGCAGTGAGCAGCGCGCCCACCTGCGCGCGCGTGGCGGCGATGTCGCCGTCGTTGTCGATGACGGCGCTGGCCACGCGCACCTTCTCGTCGAGCGGCAGCTGCGCGGCGATGCGCGCGCGCGCTTCCTCCTCCGAGAACCCGTCGCGCGCCATGGCGCGCCGGACCTGGTTTTCCACCGACGCGCGCACCACCACCAGGCCGTCGTAGTCGCGGTGGCGGCCGCTCTCGACCAGCAACGTGGCCTCATAGAAGGCCAGCGCGTGCCCGCGCGCCTCCAGCGCCGCCACCCGTTCGGCGGCCAGCGCCTGGATGCGCGGGTGCGTGATCGCTTGCAGGCGCGCGCGCGCCGCCGGGTCGTGAAAGACGAGGTCGCCCAGGCGCTTGCGATCCAGCGCTCCGTCGGGCGCGATCGCCTCGGGCCAGGCCGCCGCGATCTCCGCCAGCGCGGGCTGGCCCGGCATGACGATCTCGCGCGCCAGCTGGTCGGCGTCGATCACCGGCACGCCAGCCTCCTCTATCATGCGCGCGACCGTTGATTTCCCGGAGCCGATGCCGCCGGTGAGGCCGACCAGGCGAAGCCGTTTTCCCACCCAGGAATGCTACCCTAACGTGGTGTCCGGCAAGAGTGCCCAACTCAGCGTCCCGACGGTGCGCGACGCGGTCTTCGTCGCCGAGGCGCGCGACGTGCGCGGCCTGCCGCCGCTCGGTCCGCCCGAGGTGGCGATCGCCGGCCGATCGAACGTCGGCAAGTCGACGCTGCTCAACCGGCTGGCGGCGCGCCGGGGTCTGGCGCGCACGTCGAAGACGCCGGGCCGCACACGCGGCATCGTGTTCTTCGATCTCGGTCTCGATCTCGGCGGGCCCGCGCCCGCGCCCGCCGCGCTGCGCCTGGTCGATCTCCCTGGCTACGGATACGCCCAGGTCTCGCGCACCGAGCGCCAATCCTGGCAACCCTTGATCGAGGGCTACACGCGCGGGCGTCCGACGCTGGCGCTGTTCGTCGTCCTGGTCGACGCCCGCCGCGGCATCGAGGACGAAGAACGCCAGCTCTACGAATGGCTGGGCAGCCAGCGCGTCCCCGCGCAGATCGTCTTCACCAAGGTCGACAAGCTCGGCGCCCGCGAGCGCCACGCGTTGCAAACTCGCTGCCGCGCCTGGTTCGGCCCACCGTCGCCCGGCCGCCCCGCCCCCATCCTGCTGTCCGCGGAGACCGGCGAGAACGTCCCCCACCTGTGGTCGGCGATCCGCGCCGCCATCGCCTCGGTCGCGACCACCCCGCCCCCCGAAGTTGCGGCCGGCGGCGGCGGCGAATAACGTCACCGGCTCAATCGTTCAAAGATCACATGGCGCTGAACAAGGCTCCCCAGCCGTACCTGATTGAACCGATGAAGGCCGTCGATCTCGACGCCGTCATGGAGATCGAGCGGGTCTCTTTTCGGTCGCCCTGGTCGCGCCAGGTCTTCCTGGAAGAATTGACGCGCGACTGGGCCCACGTCGACCTCGTGCGCGACGCCGCCACGGGCGGAGTGGTCGCCTTCGCCAACTACTGGCTGGTGGCCGACGAGGTGCACGTGCTGAACCTGGCCACGCACCCCCAGGCGCGCCGGGCCGGGCACGCGTCGCGCATGATGGCCCACATGATCGACTTCGCGCGTCGCGAGCTTTGCCGGTACGTCACGTTGGAGGTGCGCCGTTCCAACGCGGCGGCGCTGCGGCTTTACCGGCGCTTTGCCTTTCGCGCCATCGGCGTGCGACCGAATTACTATGCAGAAGACCAGGAAGATGCGATCGTCATGCTGCTGGACCTTGGATAGTCCGCGCTAGGTCGGTCGGGCCATGACCTCGTCGCTCGGGATCGCCTCCGTCGTGCACGCCATCGTGGCGCATCTGGCGCTGGACGCGCCGGCCGGGCGCACGCCCATCACGCGCATCGGCACCAACGCCCCCGCGGTTGCCATCACTTTTGACGCCTGCGCCACGCGCACGCAGAGCAACGGGTTCGACCGCGCCATCTTCGATTTCCTGCGCACCCAGGACGTACCGGCGACGATCTTCGTCTCCGGCCGCTGGGTGGAAACCCATCCCGACGCCATGGCCGAGATGATCGCCGCCGGCTTCGAGTTCGGCGACCACTCCTACGATCACCCGCACATGCGCACCCTGACCGTGGCCCAGATCGGCGAGGAGATCGACCAGACGGAGGCGGTGCTGTCCCGTTACGGCAAGCGCAGCGTGGCCTTTCGCCCGCCCTTCGGCGAGTGGAGCCCGCGCGTGCTGGAGGTGGTGCGCGATCGCAAGCTGCCGGCCGTGCTGTGGGACGTGGTCTCGGGCGATCCCGCGGCCAGCATGAAATCGGGCGAGATCATCCGCACCGTGCTGCGCAACACCAAGGCGGGATCGATCGTCATCTTTCACATCAACGGACGCGCCCACGGCACGGCCGAGGCGCTGCCGGTGATCGTGCGCGAGCTGCGCGCGCGCGGGTTCCGCTTCGTCCCGCTGTCGTCGCTGCTGGCCGTGCAGACGCCGGCGTCGAAGGGGCCGCTCGCGCCGGTGACACCGCCGCCGCTGGCGGCGCCGCCACTGCTGCTGCCGGCGCCTCCGCCCGTGGCGCCCGTCGCGGTGGGCCCCGACGATCCGCTGCCGCTGTCGGATGTCCAGACCTCCCTCGCCCGGTAGCGGACGAATCGCGATCCAGCGCGCCAGCGCCGCCGCCGCGCGCGCCCAGGCCGCCTGGATCGCGGCCATGGAACCGTGGCGCGGCCTCGGCTATCGGGCTGCGGCTCTCGGCCGCTGGCTGGCGCGCATGGCGGGCGCGCACGATGTCTGGATCGCGCGCGCCCGCCCGCGTGGGCCCGTGCAGGGGATCGCCGTCGCGCAGGACGGGTTCCTGCTGGGCAACTTCGTGGCGCTGCTGGCGGTGGCTCCCGCGCACGCCGGGCGCGGCATCGGCCGCGCCCTCATGGACCACGTCGAGGCGCGCGCCTTCGCGACCCGTCGCTGGGTCTTCGTCTCCTGCGACGCCGCCAACCAGCCGGCGCGGCGCTTTTACCGGCGGCGCGGCTTCGCGCGCGTGGGCACGCTACCCGATCTGATCGAGCGCGGCTCCGTCGAGCTGTTGCTGCGCAAGGGGCGCGGCGGCTCGCGCGATTGATCAGCGGGTCGCCGGCGGCGACGGGGCTGGCTGCGCCGCCGGCGGCGGCTCCTGGGGATCGCGCGCCAGCTTGCGCCGGTGGCGTTGCGCCGCCTCCTCGACCGAGTGCGAGGCCAGAAGGTCGGCGTCCTTGCGGGCCATGACGGCCAGCTTGCGGTAGTGCTGGTGCAGGACGCGCAGCTCTGCCTCGGTCAGATCCTCGACGTCGATCAGATGATTGCTGGCGCCCTGAATGGCCGCCACCAGCTCGTTCAGCTTCAGCTGGATGGCCAGCGAATCCTTGTTCTGGGAGCGCTGGATCAGGAACACCATCAGGAACGTCACCACCGTCGTCCCCGTGTTGATGACCAGCTGCCAGGTGTCCGAGTAGTGAAACAGGGGGCCGGTCACCAGCCAGGCGAGGACCACCAGCACCGCCAGCGCGAACGCTCCGGCGCTGCCGGTCCACAGCGTGACCCGATACGACCCTCGCTCGAGCAGGCGGCCGAATTGCGTCCGCTGCCGCATGGTGCGCGGAAACTTGATCGAGAACATCCCGCGAGTTTAGCCCGCGGCAGCCGCGCGGCGCCGCGCTTTCCCTGGTCGGGCCCGCGACGGCTGTGCAATGCTAGGCGAAAGCCGTGCTGCGCAAAGACTCACGCCTGTCGCTGATCCTGGCCCTGGTGTTTCCGGCCATCATCTTCGCGGCGGTGGCGCTGGCTTACTACGGCTATCGCTACGCGGTGGCGACATCGGTGCGCAGCAAGGCGTCGCTGATGGAAGGAAACCAGGAGCTGGCGCAGCTGCTCACGAGCCGCATCCAGGATCGCATCGACCAGGTCGACTTCGATCTGTTCCAGTCGATCGAATGGACCGACAATCAGGCGGACGCGCCGATGCTGGCCGATCCGCCCCACGCGGTGGAATCGTACGTCATCCTGGACAGCGCGCTGCGCGTCCGCGCCATCTCGCCCGCGCCCGATGCGCGCCGCCGCAAGGCCGAGCTCGATCGCTGGCAGACCCTGGTCAAGGGGCTGGAGTGGAAATCGCTGAAGCCGTGGACGCCCACGCTCGCCGGAAACTTTCGCCACCTGCACCAGCTTTACGAGGGCAAGTCGGTCCTCATCGCCTACGCCAGCAAGAAGAGCGAGCTGGGCGACGACTATTACGTGGCGGCGCGGATCAGCCTGCCGGTCGTCAGCAAGGAGTGGCTGCCGGAGGAGGTCGAGGCGCTGGCCGGCAAGCGGCGCATCGCCGTCCTGGACGAGATGGCGCGCTCCGTGGTGGGGCAGCCGCTGCCCCCGCAGGACACGCGCTTTCTCTACGAGGAGTCCTTCGGCAAGACGCTGTACGCCTGGCGCGTGCAGATCGCCCCGCGCAACGTCGACGAGCTGCGCGCCCAGGCCGAGACGGAGCGCCTGCTGGGCGTGCTGCTGATCCCCGTGTCGACGGTGATCATCGCCGTGGGGCTGGGCGTGGTGTGGCTGTCGGTCCGTTCCGAGCGGCGCACGTCGCAGCTCAAGAGCGACTTCATCGCCAACGTCTCGCACGAGCTGAAGACGCCGCTGTCGCTGATCCGGATGTTCGGCGAGCTTCTGGCCACCGGCAAGCACAACAGCCCGGACACCGCCCGCCAGTACGCCGGCATCATCACGCGCGAGTCGGAGCGCCTGGCTCACCTCATCGACAACGTCCTCGACTTCGCCCGTCTCGAGCGCGGCAAGGCCAGCTACAGCTTTCACGAGGGCCACCTGGAAGAGGTGGTCGAGCGCGCGCTCGACGTCTGCCGCTATCGCCTGGAGAAGGAGCGCATCGTCCTGCGCACCAGCGTCGATCGCGATCTGCCGCTCGTGCGCATGGACGAGGACGCCATGACGCTGGTGCTGCTGAACCTGGTCGACAACGCGGTCAAGTACGCCAGCGACGGTCGCGAGGTGACGGTGCGCCTCGGGCGCGCGCCGGGCGGCCTGGTCCTCACCGTGCGCGATCGCGGGCCCGGCGTCGCCAAGGAAGAACAGGAGCGCATCTTCGAGCGCTTCTATCGGGCCAGCAACGCGCGCGGCGGCAACGTGCGCGGCAGCGGCATCGGCCTGTCGCTGGTCAAGCACATCGCCGAGGCGCACGGCGGCCGCGTGGCGGTGACGAGCGCGCCAGGGCAGGGGGCCACCTTCACGGTCTTCGTGCCCGCCGCGCCGCTGGCCACGCCGTCGCCGCAAACGGCCGCGGCTGCGGCCACCGCCGTCGCTGTCGCCGACGAAACGCCGCCGGCGGGCGAGGCGCAGAGGAGCTGACGAGACGAATGCGGCGGCGGCACGCAGCGGCGAGCGATCGATGACGACGGCGGCGGCGGGCGCGGGCGGGCGGCGGCGCATCCTGATCATCGAGGACGAGCCCGATCTCGTGCGCGGCCTGCGCGACGCGCTGGAGTTCGAGGGCTTCGAGATCGTCACCAGCGGCCTCGGCCGCGACGGCGTGCGCCTGGTCCGCGAGCGGGCGCCCGATCTGATGCTGCTGGATCTCATGCTGCCGGACATCAACGGCTTCTCGGTCTGCGAGGAGATCCGCAGCCTCAACCGCGTCCTGCCCATCATCATGTTGACCGCGCGCTCGCAGGACACCGACAAGATCCGCGGCCTCGACGCCGGCGCGGACGACTATGTCACCAAGCCGTTCTCCATCGGCGAGCTGGTGGCGCGCATCAACGCCATCTTCCGGCGGCTGCACCGCAACCCCGCCGCCGACGATCAGATCCAGATCGGCGCCGCGTTGATCTTCCCGCGAAAGCACGAGCTTCTGCGCAAGGGGAAGACCACGGCGCTGTCGTTCTACGAGGTCGAGCTGGTGCGCCTTCTGCACGAACGCGCGGGCGAGCCGGTCACGCGCGAGGAGATCCTGGAGAAGATCTGGGGCGTCTCCGGCAACGCTTCCACCCGCAGCGTCGACAACTTCGTGGTGAAGCTGCGCCGCAAGATCGAGGAGAACGCCAGCCGGCCGCGGCACATCATGACCATCTACGGCACGGGCTACAAGCTCGTGCCGTGACGCCGGCGTTCAGGGCGTGAACGACTCCAGCGACGGCGACACCGCGAACATATCCGGCGTGTCGACGGGGCCAAGCCCCGACGGGACATAGATCGTCCCGTCGATCACCCCGGCTCCCATCGCGAACCGCGGCATCGGCATGGGGGCCAGCGCCGTCCAGGTTCCGATGCTGGGATCCATGGAAATCGCCTGGGCGTGGAAGGTGGCGACCGCTCCCATCACGCCGGCCACGATGAAGATCCGCCCGCCGATGACGCCGGCGCCCGCGCTGCTGATGTCGGCCGGCAGCGGGCCCTTGGTCGACCACTGGCCGCTCGTGAGGTCGAAGGTCATCACCTGATCCGTGCGCTCGTTGTTGGTGCTGCCGCCCATGACCCAGAACAGGCCGTCGACGATGGCGCCCGTGGCGTAGCCGACGGCGACCGGCAGGTTCGCCAGCATCCGCCAGGAGTCAGCGGTGGTGTCGTACGCCATCAGGTTCGGCTGGCGAACGCCGGTGTCGAGCGCGTTCGCCGACAGGCCGCGTATCACGCCTCCCGCCAGATAGACGGTGGTGCCGTCGACGCCGACGGCGGCGGCGCCGCGGCCGGCGTTGATCGGAAACGGCGTCTTCTCGACCCAGTCCTGGGTCGCGGTGTCGAAGACGAACGTCTGGTTCGAATCGATGCTCCCCATCACGAAGAGGCGATCGCCCACGCCGGCCACGTTGGGTTGGATCACCGGGATCGGCAGCGTCGGCAGATCCGTCCAGGTGTCCGTCTTGGGATCGTACGCGGTGACCATGTACCGCTCCGGCGACGAATCGAACGTGGCCGGGACGGTGCCGCCGACCAGGTACAGCTTGCCGCCGGCGGCGGCGACGCCATTGAAGAAGCGCGGGTGGGGGACGGGCGCCAGCTCGCGCCAGGTGCCGGATGGCGAACCACCGTCTGTAACTCCGTCGTCCGAGGCCCCGCCGGCATCAGGTACTAGTCCGGCATTTCCGTTGCATGCGGCGCTTGCCAGCACCCAGGCGGCCAGCACCGCTCTCACCGAACGCGCTGCTGATGTTGCCATGAGGAGTTGGGTCGAAGATTGCGCCCAGCGGTCACGGCCCGTCAAGCCGGCCGAGTCGGCGGGCAGTCTCCAGCGCGGCGCCGGCATTCTGCTTCACGGTGTTCAATTTTCCGGACACATGCGGTCACGGCCCATCAAGTCGGCCGAGGTAGGCGAGCGGTCTCCAGCGCGGCACTGGCATTCTGCTTCACGGTGTTCAATTTTCCGGACACAAAGAGAGACGAAAAACCGGTGTTTGTCCTTGAAAGTGGCCGATCGATTCCCGGCCGAATGGATTGTTTGCGCGAAATTCAGCGGAAAACCGTAGATGGGGCGATGCAGCGTGCCCGATGGTTTGACAGTTGCAGTTCTGTTGCTCCGTGGGCGACGCGAGCTCGAACATCATCGGCTGGGGGAGGGAACGGCGGCTGGCCCTGGTTCGCTCCGCGGAGCCGGTCCTGGTCGAGCTCCGGTACTCGGGTCGCCTGGCTGAGCTTGCGGCGCGCGGCAGGGGCCCGCACGACCCGTCCGTGCTGCCCCGCCTGGAGGGATTTCGCTGGGACGAAACCTACGCGCCCATCCCGGTGCGCTCGCCCCACCGGCGGCGCGGGCCGCACGCGGCGGCGGACATCGAGCCCCGATGGGAAATCGATCCTGGCTCGGAAGCCAGCGCCTTCATCGCCCGCGGCTTCGCGGACGGGCCCGCGTGGCGCCGCCTGAGCGACGGCGCGTTCGGCCCTGGTGACGACGTGGTCGCCGTCTCCGCCGACCTGCCGATCACGTTCTCGTCGGGCGAATCGGCGGCTGTCGCCACCGGCGATCTGGGCGCTGTCCGCCACCTCCTGGGGACTGACCTGCTGGCCGGCAACGGGTTCGAGGGCGCCGGTGTTTCCGTCGCCATCGTCGACGCCGGGATCAATCGCCCCTTCCTCGAACGCGCTGCCGGCCGCCTGGGGTTCGACGAAGCGGCCAGCTGGTCCTCCGCCACGGGCGCGGCGCCGTTCGGTTTCGCCGTCGGGCACGGCACCATGTGCGCGTTCGACGTCGCGGTGGCCGCGCCCGCCTGCACCCTGCTGGACGTGGCGGCGTTCCGGCCGTATCAGCCGGGCGCTAGCTCCGACGCCGACGCCGGGCCGCTGGCGGTCCGACTCAGCGACGCCGTGGGCGCCTTCGGTCACCTGTGCGAGCTGATGGTGGCCGCCGCCCGCGCGGGGCGGCCGCGCTCGCTGGTGGTGTCGTGCAGCTGGGAGGTCGACACCGCCCACGACCACCCCGAGGGAAGCCCCCTCAACTACGGTTGCAACCCCGACCACGCGCTGAACAAGATGGTCGGCCAGCTGTCGCTGCTGGGCGCGGACATCGTCTTCTCCGCGGGCAACACCTCGGCGCACGAGCGCGAGAACGCGCCCCGTTCCATCAGCGGCGCCAACTCGCTGGCGGCGGTGCTGACGGTGGCGGCGGTGGATCTGGATTCGCGGCGCCTGGTCATCTCGCGCCCCGGCCCCGGCGTGTTCGCCGCCGAAAAGCCGGACGTTGCGGCGTTCGCCGGCTTCGCCGGGTCGGCCATCATGGGCGAGGCCGTCCGCGATGACGGCACGTCGGCGGCCTGCGCGCTGGCTGCGGGCGTCGTGGCCGCCGTCCGCTCGCGCTACCCGTTCGACCCGCGCCGCCCCGAGACCTCGCCGGCGGCGATGCGCGCGATCATCAAGAAGCAGGCGCGCCACGTCGGATCGCAAGGATTCGATCACGACTGTGGCTGGGGCGTCATCGACGGGGCGGCGATCGCCGAAGCGCTGACGGCGCCCCCCGCCAACCACCGGCCGCCCGATTGGTTGAATCGCGCGCCGGTGGTCGATCTGCGCCCGCACCGATAGACGGATCTTTCCGCGATTCCCGGGTGAGGTTGCACGCGGCGGCCCTCCTCTGCCCGACAGTACCCGTCCGCCGCAAAACCACTGGAAGGGAGGCGTCAGATGGCGAATGACAGCGGGTTGCTCTTGTACATGGTGGCGGATCTCATGCGCGACGCGAGCAAGCAGGGCGCGTTTGTCGAGGATCCCGAGGCCGTGATGAACAGCTATGGTCTGAGCGATCACCAGCGCTCGGTTTTCTATTCGATGAGCGCGCCTCGCATCGGCGAGTACCTGCGCGACGAGTTCACGGCCAACGCTCCCTTGCAGGGCGGCGCGCCGGTGCTGCCCGACTGGCCGGTGCCGGATCCCCAGGTGCGCAGCTTCGAGCCGCGGGCGGGCGCGCCGGACGCGCGGGTGGCGATGACGATCCGGGGCGAGGGTCTTCTGCCCAGCGCCGCGGTCCGCTTGATCCCACGCGGCGGCGGCGACGCGGCGCCGGTCGTGGGGTCGGTCGAGGGCGTCAGGGGGACCTTCCGCGAGGCGGAGATGAGCGCGACGTTCGATCTGTCGGGCGCCGCCAAGGGAGACTATCGCGTCGAGGTGGCGAACGGCGGCGACGTGCCGCCGCTGCGCTCGTGGAAGAACGGGCCGTTCTTCTCGATTCAGTGAGGCGAAGCGGAGCCGCGACGGGCGTCGGCGCGTGACGGCGGCGCGAGATGATCGGCCCGCTCGGCAGCTCGGTCGATGAGGCGCTGCAGGAGCCGGCGGCCCTCGATCTGATCCCGGCTGACGGGCGGGCGGGCGTCGCCGCCCTGGCGCGCCGCCTGCCCGACGTCATGCACGGCTTCGGCTTCGAGCTGCGCTTGCACCCGGCGCGCGCGGCCGTCGACTTCTACACCAGCATCGCCGCGCGCGGCGGCGGGCGCGAGGCGTGGGCACGGTGGGCCCAGGCGGCGCCATCGGCGCGACCGCCGGAGTGGGAGCGCGTGGCGGCGCTGGCGCGGCGCTGGGACGATCCCAGCTCGCCGCTGCACGACCGCATCGAGAAGGTGTTCCTTGAGTTCGACGCTCCTTTCGCCGCCGGGCAGCCCCCGTCGGTGTTCGCTCGACTGGACAGCGCGATCGGCGGTGGCGATGAACAATGGGTGGCCGCGGCGGCGGCCGTCGACGAGCTGGCGCTGGTGTGGGGCGGTGGCCAGCGGTGGAGCGCGGCGGCGCGCGCGTCCGTCGAGGCGGCGTTCGCGGCCCTGCCGCCGGGCGGGCGGATCGTCGACGTGGCGGCGATGCTGCCGCGCGGGCAGGTGGCGATGCGCCTGTTCGTGGCGCTGCCCAGCAGCGGGCTTGGCGGTTACCTGACCGCGCTCGGCTGGACGGACGCCGAAGCACGGCGCCAACTGGCGGCGCTGCTGCAGTCGGTGCTGGCGCCGTGCCGCTATCTGTCGCTGCAGATCGACGCCGGCGACGGCGATCGCGTCGGGCCGCGCATCGGCGTCGAGGTGTCGCCGTCGGTGACCGCCGACGGCGACACCTGGCCGGCGGTCGCCGAGCGCTTGCGCCGCGCTGGCCTGGGCGCCCCCTCTCGGCTGGCCGCCCTCGGGCGCTGGCCCGGCATCGGCCCGCCGCGCGCCATCGGCGGGCGCTGGCCGAGCCAGCTGGTGCGCCAGCTGAGCCACGTCAAGCTGGTGCTGGAGCCGGCGCGCCCGATCGAGGCCAAGGTGTATCTGTGGGCCACGCGGCGCTTCGCTCAGCTCGGCGGCTGATCCCAGCGGCCAGGCGCCACCACCGCCAGCCAGCGCGCCGGATGAGCGATCCCCTCGCCGCGCATCGCGCGCGCGGCCCCGTCGGCCAGCGCGCGCCCGTCGTCGCCGCCCAGCAGCTCGCCCTTGCGGTGCTGGGCATAGGCTTGCCACAGCGACATGCCGTTGGCGGCATAGACGGCGATCGCCTGGTCCAGGCAGGCGAGCGCGCGCGCCCGCCCGGCGCCGCCCGCTTCGCCGGCCTCCAGCAGGAGCGCGTGCCCGGGCGTGTCCGGCCGCTTCTCTCGCGCCAGCCGCCGCCGATCGCGCGCCGCCAGCTCCAGCCAGGGCGCGGGAGACGCGCTCGCCTGCGCCATCGCCAGCGCGGCCCGCGCGCGCAGGGCGTGGGCGTCGATGCGGACGATGGGGATGCGCAGGAGGCCCGATCGCCCGAGCGCGGGCCACATCGCCTCGATGCGGCGCCAGGCGTCGGCGGCGCGGTCCTCGTAGATGTCGCAGAAGGCTTCCAGGCGCACGGTGTAAAGGTGCTGGACGCTGAACGCGCTCTTGGTCCAGACGGCCAGGCTGGCCGCTGCCTGCTGGCGCGCCAGCGGCGGCCGGCCGGCGGCCAGGTTCGCCAGCGCTTCGTACAGGACAGCGGTGACGCGCGCGTAGACGTCGCCGCGCGCGTCGGCGTCGCTGCACAGCTGCTGGCAGCGGCGCCGGTAGTCGTGCAGCCGCCCCAGCTCCTCGACGGCGCGCAGGGCGCCCATGTAGCCGACGTTGGTTTCCCAGGCCACGCCCCGACAGCGCGCCGTCAGCGCCGCGACCCCCGCGTCGCAGGACGCCAGCGCCTGCCGCCACAGCCCCGCGAAGGTCAGCGTCTGGCCCGTCATCGTCTGCGTCATGCCGGCCAGGCGCGGATTCTGCGTGCGCCCGGCGATCTCGGCGGCGCGCGCGAGCATGCGGGCGCCGAGGCGTTCCATCCAGCCGCCCGCCGGCGCCAGCACGCCGCCCCCGACCAGCACCAGCGACTCGCCGACGCGCTCGGGATCGCCGGCCGCGAAAGCGTGGCGCAGGCTCTGGAAGGCGAACGCGGCGCCGCGCAATGAATCGACCAGCAACAGACCCTTCGACGCCGACAGGCACATGTCGACGCGCAGCCGCGCCCGCGCGTCGACCTCGCTCGCCGGGCGCTCGCGAAAACGAAGGCCGCGGAACCGGATCCACAGCAGGCCCCGCAGCACCGCCAGCAGGGCCGCGCGCGGCGTGGCCGGGAACGTCACGCCCACCGGCGGCAGAGTCCGGGCCAGCACGGCCACGCCCTGATCGATGTGCCCGCTGACGAGATAGCTCTCGGCCGCGCGGCGGCGCAGATCGGCGGCGTCCGCGGGGAGCTGATCAGCCGCGGTCAGGAACAGCGGCGCCGCCTCGGCGCACCGGCCCGCGTTCACCAGCGCGTCGGCCTGGCGCGCGCGGCAGCGGGCGGCGGCGGCCGGGTCGTCGTCGAGCAGGGTGGCGGCGCGCCCGTACAGCTCGGCCGCCTGGCCGAAGGCCAGCGCGGCGGCCGCCTTGTCCGCGGCGTGAGCGCCGTGGATGGCGGCGCGCGCACGATCTCCCGCCGCCAGCCAGTGCCGACAGAGGGCCTCGGCGTCGGGTGAGCGGACCGACTCCAGCGCCTCCGCCATGGCCAGGTGGCGCGCGCGCAGGGAGTCGCCATCAAGGTTGGCGCTCACCGACTCGCGGATGCGATCGTGATAGCTCTCGAGAAACCGGGCGCCTGCGCGCTCGGCGGTCTTGATCAGATGCTGGCGAGCCAGGCGGGCGACGTCGGGTCGGCCGGCCTCGCCGACGCCGGCGGCGCGAAGGGCCAGCGTCCGTTCGACGGGGCCGCCGGCGATGGCCACGATCTCGACGATGCGCCGCTCGGTGTCGGTGAGGTGATCGATGCGGTTCTTGATCACCTGCGACAGCAACGCCGAGCCGGCGCTGCCGGCCGCCGCCAGCGTCGAAGCCGCCGTCGCGTGGTTGGCCAGCTGTCCGATGAAGAACGGCGAGCCGGCGGACTCCGTCACGATGGTGTCGATCTGTTCAGGGCCGGCGGCATCGGCGGAGCTGGCGACGATCCGCCGCGCCAGCTCGCGCGCCTCACTGTCGCCCAGCGGCTGGCAGACGATCTCCTGGCGCTGGATGCGCGCGTTCAGCGCAGCCGGCGTCGACGCCAGCCAGCGGTTGCCGCCGGCGCTGTCGGTGCGGAAGGTCAGCAGCACCAGCAGCCGGCCGCCCGTCCCCGGCTGCAGCAGCTCGTCGAGCAGCACCAGGCTGTCGGCGTCGCTCCACTGCTGGTCGTCGATCCACAGCGTCACGGGCGTCTCCGCCCCCAGGGCGTCGACCAGCGCGCGCAGCGCCGCCAGCGCGCGCGCGCGCACCAGGCGCGGCTCCATGGCGTCGATCTCCGCGTCGGCCTTCCGCCAGCCGGGGACGCGATCCATCACCGGAAACAGGCGCGCCAGCGCCACCGACGAGGGCGGCTCCAGCGCGGCGGCCTGGGCCGGCGGCAGCGCTAGCACGTGCTGGCTCAGCTGATCGACGATGCCGTCGAAGGCATTGAAGGACACCGACTCTTGCGGGTGGCAGCGGGTGGCGAAGATCAGCCCTTCCTGGCGTTCGAGGAGCCCACTCTGGAATTGATGGCAAAGCTCGGTCTTGCCCAGGCCCGAGGGACCGGAGACGCAGACCAGCGTCGGCGTCCCGGGCAAGAGCGCGGCGTGCGCTGCCCGCAACTCGCCGAGCTCGCGATCGCGTCCCACGAAGACGGCTCCCGGCCCCGGCGCGGGTGCGGGCGCCGAGAAGCCATCCGCGCGCGGGCGCGGCATGCCGTCGGCGCCGGCGGCGAGAAACGCCTGCTCGATGTCGTCGGCGCCCGGGCGGCGCTCGGGGTCCGGATCGAGGAGGGCGACGATCAGCTCCCACAGCCAGGCCGGCACGTCGGCGCCGACGTCGGCCGGCGCGCGCAGGTCCAGGCGCTGCTTGCTGGCCAGCATGTCGGGGGGCGATTCGGGGAACGGCAGCTTCCCGGTCAGCGCTTCATAGAGAAGGACGCCGACGCTGTACCAGTCGGCCGACGGCAGGAGCGGCATGCCCCAAATCTGCTCAGGCGCCATGTACGGCAGCGAGCCGGCCAGCTCGCCGTGCTCACCTTCGCCCGGCTGCGCGCTCCACGACGTGGCCAGCCCGAAATCCAGCAGCACCACGCGCGCGGCGGGCGTGACCAGAATGTTGGACGGCTTGATGTCCCGGTGCAGCTTGCCAGCCGCGTGCAGGGTGGCCATCCCGCCCTTGAGCTGGGTCATCGCGCGCCCCAGGCGGGCCAGCATCCCGGCGCCGGGGCCGCTCGGCGCCCCCGCGCTGTTCGTCGCGCCGCCGACGTGGTCCAGGAACGACGTCCCGTCGACCAGCTCCATGGTGAAGAACGCCTGGCCGCCGTCGACGACCAGATCGTAAAGCTCGACCAGGTTGGGATGGGCGATGTCGCGCAGCGAGCGGAATTCGGCCTTCAGATGATAGAGCGCCGTCGCTCCTGGCTCGCGCAGCGACTTGAGCGCCACCTCGCGTCCGGTTTCTTGATCCAGGGCGCGATAGACGGTGCCCATCGATCCCTCGCCCACGATGCCGCGGACCTGGAAACGCGCGCTGGAGGGGAAGGGCGCGCTGGCCGTCATGCCGGCTTGCGTTCGAGCCCGTGCGCGCGAATGAGGTTGTAGATGTGCGAGCGGGCGAGGTCGAGGCGATGGGCGGACTCGACGACGTTCCAGCCGGTCTCCTCCAGCGTGCGGCGCAGAAGCTCGCCCTGGAAGATGCGGGTCGCCTGCTGGAAGGTCATCGACGGCTGCACCTCGTTGGCGCTCGGCTGGAGATCGGGGAAAAGGTGCGCGCGCTCGATGGTCAGCACGCCCTGGGCGGCGGCGCGGATGGCGGCCGCCTCGACGGCGTGCGCCAGCTCGCGCAGGTTGCCGGGCCACTCCGAGGCCAGCGCCGCCTGCGTCGCGCCGACGGAGAGGCGCAGCTCGGGCAGCTGGTGGCTCATGCGCGCCCGTTCGCAGAACGACGTCAGCAGCGCCGGGATGTCCTCGCGCCGCTCCGCCAGCGACGGCATGCGCACGGGCAACACCTGCAAGCGATAGAAGAGATCCTCGCGGAAGGCCTTATCGGCGACCGCCTTCTTGAGGTCGCTGTTGGTGGCGGCGATGATGCGGATGTCCGCCCGCACGGGCCGGGGCGCGCCCAGCGGGAAGTACTCTTTCGAGTGCAGGAGCTGCAGCAGCTTCGATTGCGCGGGCGGCGGCAGCTCGCCGATCTCGTCGAGGAACAGCGTGCCGTGCTCGGCGGAGGCGACCTTGCCCTCGACCCGCCGCGAGGCCGTCGAGTGCGCGCCCGGCGAGGCGCCGAACAGCTCGCTCTCGATCAGCGTCTCGGGCAGGGCGGCGCAGTTCACCTCGACGAAGGGGTGGGCGGCGCGCGGCCCGTTCTCGTGAATCACGCGCGCGAGCTGCGTCTTGCCGGTGCCCGACGGTCCCGTGATGAGGACGCTGACGTCGAGAGGCGCCACCAGCGAGACGTGGCGAAGCACGTGGGCCATCGCCTGGCTGCGCCCCACCAGGCCGTCGACGCGCAGGTGGCGGCGGAACTCGGCGGTGGGATCGGTCTCGGCGGCGTGGCGCTGCCGGATGAGGATGCGATCGGCCAGCGTGGCGACGTGCCGGGCGAACACCTCGGCGTCCACGCGATGGTCTTCGGCGAAGGGGCCCGGTTGCAGGCGATCCTGCAGGTAGAGGATCCCCATGGGCGGCGCGGCGCCGATGGGCGCGCACAGCAGGGCTTCGATGCGGTTCTTGCGCACGCTGCCGAGATCGCGAAAGCGCGGGTCGTCGAGCGCGGAGGCGGTCGCGACGGTTCGCCCGGTGGCCAGCGCTTCGGCGATGACGCCGCGGGAGAAGGACGAGCGGATGGCCTGCACCTGCTCGCCAGAGCAGTCGTGCGCGCGCCACCAGCGCGGCTGCCCCGAGCCTTCGTCCGTGAGCTCGATGTATCCGCGCCGCGCGCCGGTCACGTTGACGATCAGGCTGAGCGCCTGCTCCAGGAAGGTGTCGATCTTCTCGGCCACGCCGAGATCCAGGAGGGCGCGATAGAGGTCGCGTTCTCGACGAACGTGTTCGACTTCGGACTCCAAGCTCATAGCACCATCCAAGCGCCGCACTCGATCCCTCGGCGCGGTAGATTATCACGCGCGCAAGGGTCAGGAGCCCTTGCGTTGCACTCGGCTCACCAGCGCCGCCCGGCCCACCCCGTGCCCAGGCGCGCCTCGCCGCGGGGTCTTGTACAAGCTGGTTTTCCGCGCCGGGGGTGGCGCGAGATATATGTTTGGCGCAGCGTCCGGCCAAGTGTGCGAAGCGCTGGGCCGCGGTTGCACCGGATCACGGAACTGGAGGACTTCATGGCACCGAACCCCCGTCGAATCTGGATTGCCCTGTCGTTGGGCGCCCTCGCGTGCTCGTCGCAGGGTGGGGTGTCCGGAGATGCCGGGCCCGGCAGCGGAGGATCGCCGGGCGGTGGTGGCGGCGGGTCATCGGCAACGGGCAGCGGTGGCGGATCGCCCACGGGCAGCGGCGGCGCGATGATGGGCTCGGGCGGCGCGGGCACGGGCGGCGCGGGCACGGACAGCATGCCCGGAACCGGCGGCACCACGCCGCCCGCCAGCGGCGCGTCGGTGACTCAGCGGGGCGGCGATGTCGGGCGTACGCATCACTTCGTTCGCGCGGCGATGACCAAGGCCAGGGCGGTGACCATGGCGGTTGACGCCACCTTCAACGCCACTTACGGCAACGCCATCGTCAGCGCCACCCCCGTCTATCTGGAGAACGGACCCGGCGGCAAGGGCGCCTTCTTCGTCGGCACGCAGGGCAACGACTTCTACGCGTTCGACGAGACCACCGGCGCCCAATTGTGGACCACGAACGCCGGCGCTCCCGGCAACGGCGGCTGTGACGGGCAGGGCAAGGGCATGATGGCGGCGCCGGCAATCGACGCGGCGTCGGGCACGATCTTCGTCGCCGCCGCCAACGGTCCCGGCCTGCAGTCGTTCAAGGTGCACGCGTACAGCGTCAATGACGGCAGCGAGCGCGCCGGCTGGCCGGTCGACGTCGGCCAGGTCATCGGCGGCGGTGTCGACCTGTCCAGGCAGAACCAGCGCGGCGCCCTCCTGCTGGTGAACGGCATCCTGTACGTGCCGCTCGGCGGCCAGAACGGCGACTGCGCGGGCGCCCGCGGCCGCGTCGTGGCCATCGACATCGCTGACCCGACCAGGACCGGCAGCTGGTCGACGGGGGACGACGGGTCCACCATCTGGGGACAGGGCGGCCTCGCCTCCGACGGAACCGCCGTCTTCGCCATCACCGGCAATCACTTTCCCAACGACACCGTGCCCGCCGTGCACGCCGACAGCGAAGAGGTCGTGCGCCTGACCGGGCTCGCCCAGCTGGCCCGGAGCGACCAGAACATCTTCTACCCCAGTCGCTGGGCCGCGATGGACGCGGGCGATCTGGACTTCGGATCGAACAGCCCGGTGGTCTTCGACGTTCCGGGCGCCATGCCGGTGAAATACGTCGCCGCGCCGGCCAAGGATGGACACCTCTACTTCCTCGACGCCGCGAACCTCGGCGGGATGGGTGGTGAGAAGATCGATCTGATGGTGGGCCAGGAGGGCTCCAGCCTGTTCACGGCGCCGGCCGCTTATCAGACGACCAAGGGGGCCTACGTCGTTGTCAACGTCAGCGGAGCGCACTGTCCGACAGGCAGCGCCGCCGGCGGCCGAGCGACGATGGGGATCTCCATCGCGGTGAACGCCGGCGCCATCGCGCCCACCGTCGCCTGGTGCGCGGCCAACGGCGACGCCACCTCGCCCGCGGTGACGACGACGGACGGCAGGACCGACGCCATCGTCTGGTTCATCACCGGCGGCGCCTTGAACGGTGTCGACGGAGACACCGGCGCCATGGTCTACAGGGGCGGCGACGGCGTCTGCAACGTGCAGGGCTGGACGGCGGTCATCGCCGCCAAGGGTGCGCGCATCGTCGCGGCGAGCGGTAGCAAGCTCTGCTCCTGGTCGGCGATGTGACGAGGCGGGTTAGGCCGCGGCCTCTTGAAAGAAAGCGTCGCCGAGGATGCCGCGCAGCCGGCGCGTGGCCTCGGTGTGAATCTGGCACACGCGCGACTCCGAGACGCCGAGGACGGTCCCGATCTCCTTGAGGTTCAGCGACTCGCAGTAATACAAGGCCAGGACCTGCTGCATGTTCCCGGGCAAGGTCATGATGTGATCGACCATCTGCGAGAACAGCTCGCGTCGCGCCGCCTCGTCCTCGGGGTTGTGGCAGGTCTGGTCGGCGGCGTGATCCAGGAACTCCGGGTCGACGTCCTCGAGGCCCACCACCGACGCGCCCGACAGCTTCGCCTTGCGCCGGTACAGGTCCTTCACCTCGACGCCCAGGTGGCTGGCGACCTCGCCGTCGTCGGGCGTGCGCCCCAGCTGATTCGCCAGGTCGGCGGCCGCCCGGCCGAGCTCGTTCGACAGCCGGCGCATGTCCCGCGACAGCGTGTCGCGCGCGCGCAGGTCATCCAGGATCGCGCCCCGGATGCGGATCTCGGCGAAGGGCTCGAAGCGATCGCAGCGCGCGCTGTCGAAGCGCTCGGCGGCCTCGATGAGGCCGATCGTCCCCGCGGAGACCAGATCCGCCAGGTCCACATAGCGCGGCAGGCGGCGGGCCATGCGGCGCGCGACCTTCTCGACGAGAAGGTAGTACTTGGTCACGTACTCGTTGCGGCGGGCGGTGGCCGCCGCCGCGCGCTTGCCTGTCTTCTTCCCCCGGGTCCCCGACGTCGTCTGCGTGCTGTTCATGCGGCCCGGTTCAGCAGGCCGCGTGCCAGGATTCTGACTCGCGAGAGGCCGCGCCGTCTCGCGGTCGAGCACCCGCCGTCAACCCGCCGCCGTCATCGCGCTGACGGTTTCGCCAGCCACCCGACCGTCAACGGGTTGACGCCCGGGCGCGTTCTGGCGCGCCGACTTTACGGCGCGACGTCGACCAGCTGGTCGTCTTGCAGCTCGGCGCTGGCCAGCTTGACGAGACGCTCGTCGCCGCCCAGGCCGCTGGCGATCTGCACCGTCGCGCCGGTGTCGCGCTCGACGACGACCGGGCGCGCGTGTGTACGATTCTCGGCATCGACCACCACGACCCGCACACCTCTGGCGTCGCTGAGCACGCAGGTCGCCGGCACCTCGAACACCTGATGCGGCGATGGCAGCGAGATGGACACTTCGGCGTACATGCCGGCCAGAAGCTCGCCCTTGGGGTTCGGCAGCCGGATCTCCGTCGTCATCGTGCGCAGGACGGGATCGAGGGCGCCCGCCGCGCGGGTCACGTCGCCGGTGAAGACGCGGTTCGGGTACTCGCGCACGCTGACCCTGGCCGGCAGGTGCGAGCGCACGCTGGGGGCGACGTTCTGCGGGACCTGCAGCAGCACGCGCACCGGATCGGTCGTCGAGATCTTGTACAGCGGTGTCCCGTTGCCCGCCGTCACCAGCGCGCCGCGATCGATCGATCGCTGCGTGACCACGCCGCCGAAGGGCGCCACCACGCGGGCGAACGACTTCAGCTTCGACAGCCGTTCGATGTTCGCCTCCTGCGCTCCGGCGTTCGCCTCCGCGACGTTGAGATTGGCGATGGCCACCGCCTCCTGCGCCTC
>DATKEU010000262.1:0-15240 GCA_035544495.1 Polyangia bacterium
CCCGCCCGCGCGCAGCACCGGCACGACGACGACGCTGCCGGCGATCACGGCGGGATCGATCTCATCGACCAGCGCGCTGGCCGCCAGGGCCGCCGTCGCCTCGAAGCCGCGCGTCGCCGCCACCACGGTGACGCGCGGGCCGGCCTTCTGCCCGACCGCCGCCCACGCGGGCACCCCCGCGCGCGCCCGCTTCGCGCGCCCCTCGCCGGCCGCCGCGCCAGCGCCAGCGCCGCCCGCGTCGGGCGCCCCGTTGCTCTCGGCCTTGGGCGGCGCGCCGCCACCGAGCGCGATCTCGATCGCGCGCGCCTCGCCCGGGGCGATGGTCACCCCTCCGATGCGAATTCCCCGGGCAGGCGGTTCGACCAGCATGACGGCGAAGAGTAGCCTTGGGTGTCCTGGTTCGCGACCGGCTATTTGCCGCTTCCGTGCCGGGCGACCTGGGCCTGCAGCCTGGCCAGCGCATCCTTGTCGAGATCGGTCATGCGGATGCCGATGCGCAGCTCTTGTTTGGCGGCCACCTTCCCCTTCGACTTGACCACCGTCTGCCCCTGCTCGTCGACGATCTCGATCTTCAGCGGCGTCCCCAGCGGAATGTCGGTCTCGGTCGGGATGAACATGCCGCCCATCCGCACGTTCAAGAGCGGGTTGTACGTGAAGTAGCTGGCGGTGGCGGGCGACAGCACCACGCGCACCTCGTCCTTGTCGATCTGGATCGGCTTTCCCGCCGCGGCCGCCGGTGCGCCGGCGCCGGCGCCGCCTTTGCCCGCGCCGGCCAGCATGGACACGTTCAGCTGGTTCGGCAGCAGCGTCTTGCCGGTGGCGGGCCGTGAAAAATCGAACGGCACGCTCGGGTGCTTCCCCTCCTCGGCGTTCACCTCGACGATGCGATCGATGAGCTTCCGGCTGTCCGGATCGAGATCGAGGAAGCGCAGCCCCATCCCCTTTTCGCCCGCGGTCACCGCGCGCACCACCAGCGCCGAGCCCTTCAGCATCACGAACCCGTCGTCCAGGCTGAACTCGAAGTCGATCTTCGTCCCGATGGGCGGCGGCGTCTCGCACGTCAGGAACATCCCCGACGCGCTGACGTTCACCGACTGCGTCTCGACGAAGTCGATGAAGCTGGGAAACCGGCACAGCACCGGCACCGCCAGCCTGGATCGCGGCGCGCGATCGATGAAGGCGCGCATCTCCGCCGTCGACAGCCCGATCCCGGGCGCGCCCGCGACGGCGGCGCGCTCAGCGGCGACGGGGGCGGCCGCGGCCGGTTTCATCGCCGCCGGTTTCTTGGTCGTGTCGTCGGGCATGCAACCTTTCGAGTATACAGCCGACGTCGCGACGACGGCACGGCGGAGCACACTGTGGCATTCTGGTTTCGATGCCAGCCAGGAAGACGTCCAGGAAGCCGAGCGGCACGCCGCGACGCCGGCGCGGCGTGAAGATCCGCCCGACGGAGCTGCGCCCCGCGGACCTGGCGGTGGCCGCCGATGCACTGGACGCGACCGTGGCCGCGCTGGCCGACGGCGTGCGCGCCGACGGCGGCGCGGTGCTGGCGACGTACCGCGAGCCGCTGGGCGGCCACACGCTGCTGCTGGCCGCGCTGCCCATCGAGGCTGTCGTGCCGACGCCGTTCCAGCGTGACATCTCCGACGCCCACGTGCGCCGCCTGACGCACGCCCTCGACAAGACGAAGCGCTTCCTCGATCCCATCATCGCCGTGCGCGAGAAGACCGACGGCGGCGCCTACTGGACGCCCAACGGCTATCACCGCCTGACCGCGATGAAGGAGCTGGGGGCGAAGACCATCCTCGCCCTGCTGGTGCCGGAGCGCGCGGTGGCCTTCCAGATCCTGGCGCTGAACATCGAGAAGGCCCACAACCTGCGCGAAAAAGCGATCAGCGTGCGCCGCATGTACGTCGACCTGGCGGCCGCGACCAAGAGCACCGAGGAAGAGCTGGCGCTGGAGTTCGAGGAGCCGGCGCTGGTGACGCTGGGGTTCGCGTATGAAAACCGGGGCCGCCTCTCGGGCGGCGTCTATCACCCGATCCTGCGCAAGGTCGACGCCTGGATCAAAGGCCCGATGTCGGGCGCGATCGAGGAGCGGCGCGCGCGCGCCGCCCTGCTGCTGGACTTCGACGAGGCCGTCAGCGCCGTCGTCGACGCCCTGAAGAAGCGCGGCATGCAAAGCCCGTATCTGCGCAACTTCGTCGTCGCACGCGTCAACCCGCTGCGCTTCATCAAGGGCGATCCGCCGCCCGTCTCCGAACTGCTGGCGACGATGACCAAGCGGGCCCGCGGCATGAACGTCGAGAAGATCAACCCCGGCGACATCGCCCGCAGCGGCGGCCCGCCCGAGGCCAGCGAATGAACCGGCCGCCGCGCGCGGTGATCTTCGATCTCGACGGAACGCTGACCGAGCCGCTGCTGGACTTCGATGCCATGCGCGCCGAGATCGGTCTTGCGCCCGGCCTGCCCATCCTCGAGCAACTGGATGGCGGCGACCCCGCGCTGCGCGCCCGGGCCGAGGAGGTGCTGCGCCGCCACGAACGCGCCGCCATCGCGCGCGCCACGCTGGCCGAGGGCTGCCTGGAATTGCTGGCGCACCTGGCGGCGCGTGCGATCCCTTCGGCGATCCTGACCCGCAACGTGCGCGAGGTGGTCCAGACGTTCCAGGACAAGTTCGACCTGCGCTTCGCCGCCGTCTACACGCGCGAGGACGGCCCGCCCAAGCCGTCGCCCGCCGGCGCGCTGGCGCTGTGCGCGGCGATGGGGGCGGCGCCCGCCGACACGCTGGCCGTCGGCGATTACAAGTTCGACATCCTGGCCGGGCGCCGCGCCGGCTGCGCGACGGCGCTGGTGGCGCGCCGGCCGCCCGCCGATCTCGCCGACTGGGGGCCGCCCGATCTGGTGGTGCCCACGCTGCGCGAGCTGCTGCCGTTGTTTTCAGGCTAGGGCGCCCGTGCTACACCCACGCCCATGAAAATGACGTCTGCCCGCTTCCTCGTGCTCGCGCTCGGCGTGGCCCTGGGTGCCGCCGCTTGCGACAAGAAGGCCGAGCCCCCGCCCGCCGCCGCGCCGCCGCCGCCGCCCGCGCCACCGCCCGCGCCGCCCAAGCCGGCGGCCGATCCGAACGCGCCGGCCGACGTCGCCGCGCCGCCCGCCGAGGCCGCGAAGACGCCCAGCGGCCTGGCGTCGAAGGTGCTGGCGCCGGGCAAGGGCACAGAGAAACCGACCGAGGCCGACACCGTGGTCGTGCATTACACGGGGTGGACCAAGGACGGCGTGAAGTTCGACAGCTCCGTCGATCGCCATTCCCCGGCGCAGTTCCCCCTGCGCGGCGTGATCAAGGGTTGGACCGAGGGGCTGCAGCTGATGGTCGAGGGCGAGAAGCGCCGCTTCTGGATCCCCGGCGACCTGGCCTACGGCGAGACCTCGCCGCGCGCCGGCGCGCCCAGCGGCATGCTGGTCTTCGACGTCGAGCTTCTGCGCATCATCAAGGCACCCAAGGTCCCGGAGGACGTGGCGGCGGTGCCGAAGAACGCCAAGAAAACCAAGTCGGGCCTCGCCTACCGCGTGCTGAAGAAGGGGACCGGCAAGGAGCACCCGAAGGCCGAGAGCACGGTGCAGGTGCACTACAGCGGCTGGACGACCGACGGCAAGATGTTCGACAGCTCTGTGGCGCGCGGCGAGCCGACGTCGTTCCCGCTGAACCAGGTGATCAAGGGATGGACGGAGGGCGTGCAGCTGATGGTCGTCGGCGAGAAGACGCGCTTCTGGATCCCCGGCAGCATGGCCTACGGCGACACGCCGTCACGCCCCGGCGCCCCCGCCGGCATGCTGGTCTTCGACGTCGAGCTTCTGGCCATTCAATAGCTCAAGCTATGGGTGCATGAGCGCCGCCGATCGTGGCCTGCCGGTGTGGAGCCCGCGCGCGGCCCGCGTGGTCGAGCGCGAGGTCCACCGGCGCCAGGTCGGCGGTCCGGCTTCCGCCGCCGCCCCCGTCGTCGACCAGATCGTCGTCGAGGAGCCGCTGGAGATCCGCATCGGCGGCGACAGTCTGGTCGTCACGATGCGCACGCCCGGCGACGATCTGGATCTCGCCGCCGGTTTCCTGTTCACGGAAGGCGTCATCGCCACGCCCGACGACGTCGCCACCATCGCCCACACCGCGGACGACGGACCCGACGCTGGCAACATCGTGGTGGTCACGCCGCGCGCCGACCGCCCGCTGCGCGTCGCCGACGCCCGTCGCATCATCCGCGCCACCGCCGCCTGCGGGCTGTGCGGCAAGGAGAACATCGCCGCCGTCCGGCGCCGCATCGCGCGCCTGACCAGCGACGCGCGCGTCTCCCTGCGGACGCTGGCGACGCTGCCGGACGCCGTGCGCGCCGCGCAGCCGGTCTTCGACGCGACCGGCGGCCTGCACGCCGTCGGTCTTTTTCAGCTCGACGGCACGTTGATCGTCGCCAAGGAAGACGTCGGCCGCCACAACGCGGTCGACAAGGTGCTGGGGCACCAGCTGCTTCAGGGTCGCCGCCAATTCGCCGATACAATGATGATGGTATCGGGGCGCGCCGGCTTCGAGATCGTGCAGAAGGCGGCGGTGGCCGGCGTTCCCATCGTGGGCGCCGTCTCCGCCCCGTCGTCGCTGGCGGTGGATCTGGCGCGCGACGTGGGGATGACGCTGGTCGGCTTCGTGCGCGGCGCCTCGGCCAACGTCTACAGCCACGCCTTTCGTGTGGGCGCCTAACCGACCTGCACCGCGGCGGTTCGCGAGCTTGGCCGGCGACGACGCCGCTCGTCGGCGGATTCGGACTGGCGACGACGATTTCGCAGATTAAAATCAAGAGCGTGTTTCGCCGTCGCGCTGCCCGCAGTTTGGTCGCCCTCGCGCTCGTCTTCGGCTCCGTGATCGCCGGCTGTGGCGGTGGCGGTACCAGCCCGCCCACCTCCGGGAGCCCCAGCGGCTCGGGCAGTCCGGCCGGCTCGGGAAATCCCTCCGGTTCGGGCAGTCCGTCGGGCACCGGTAACCCGTCCGGCTCAGGTAATCCGTCCACACAGACGGGCGAGCCGATGTTCGATCTCCCCAGCGCCGTCTCCCTGGGCGGAGCGGTGCTCTCGTCGCCGCGCGTGCAACCGATCTTCTTCCCCGGTTTTCCCTATGCCGCCGACATCGATCGCTTCGTGACGGCGCTGTCGAACAGCTCCTACTGGACCGCGATCGCCTCCGAATACGGTGTCGGCGCGATCAGCCCGCTGGCAGGCTTCGTCTCGACCGCCATGCTCCCGGCCAGCGCGGCGATCAGCGACGTGCAGACTGCGCTTGGCGAAGCGTTGCAGGCGATGGGCGCGGCGAACCCGCCGCTGCCCGTCCGCAGCGACACCATCTACGCGCTGTTCTTCGATCCGCAGACGACGCTGTCGTTCATGGGGACCACGCTCTGCGGCGCCGGGCAGCCATCGGGCTTTCACGACGAATGGCTCTTCGGTAACACGCCGCTGCCGGTGGTGGTGATCCCGACCTGCGCCACGTCCGACGCCGACACCAACCTGAGGGGCGTCGAGGCTCTCACGCCCTCGTTCAGCCACGAGCTGCTGGAAGCGGCGACGGACCCTTACGTGCGCAGCGCGCCTGCCTTCGTCACGATCGATTCCCGACACTCGTTGTGGGCCGAGGCGCTCAACGGTGGCGAGCTGGCCGACCTGTGCGAAAACGAGGTGCCGAGCCTGGTCGTCCCCGGCGACATCGGCTATCCCGTGCAGCGAACCTGGTCGAACGCGGGCGCGAGCGCGGGCACCGGCCCCTGCGTCCCGGTGCCCGCCGGCGAGATCTATTTCAACGGCCAGGCCAACCTTCCCGATCAGGCGCAGCTGGACATCGGCACCGGCACCGCCGTGACAGTCCCCACTCTCAACGCCGCCGTCGGACAGGCTGTCTCCGCACAGGTCTCCCTGCGCGGCGTCCACAACGCCACGGCGTCGGTGGGCGTGCTGGCGATCGAGATCGACAACGCCGGCGCCGTTCCCTCCACCCACGCCAAACCGGTGGCCGCCATGCTGGGCCAGAATGTGGCGGTTCCCGTCAGTCAAACCGCGACGGGAAAGTCCGGCGTCACGCCCTTGCTGATCGTCGCCGGTTCGAACAGCGCGTTGCACTTCTGGGTCGGCGGCATCAACAGAACGCCGTGACGGCGTCTCGGCAGGACCGGTCCGATCGTTATCGTCGACGGAAAATCAGCGGCGTCGGGTGATCTCGCGCTTCTGATACGCAGGTCCTTGGTCTAATGTTTCGGACATGAATGGCGGGCGGTTCCCGGCAATTTTCGGGACTCTCTCCGCGGCGCTGGCGATCGCGCTGACAATCGCCGGCTGCGTGTCCAGCAGTGCCGGCGGCGGCACCGGTGGCGCAGGCGGCGGTGGTGGCGGTGGTGCAATGGATGCCCCGCGCGACGGGGTGGCATCGGGCGGCGCGACGGGCGAGGCCGCCGGCACCGGCACCGGAGGCGCAGCGGTCATTGACGCCGGCATGGGCGGCAGCGCTGACGCCGACGCGGATCTCGCCGTCGACGCGCGCGCGCCGAGCGACAGCGCCGACGCCACCGCCGACGCCACCGGCCTGGCGCAGGGCCGCCACACGGCGCGACCGCTGGGGACGATGCCGGGCGCGAAGATTGGCTACTGGGAGTACCTGCCCCGCGGCTACGGCGACGGCACCAAGCGACCCTTGCTGGTCTTCTGGCACGGCAGCGGCGAGGAGGGAACGGGCAGCGCCGCCGACCTGATGCGGATTCTCGCGAACGGGCCGCCCAAGCTGATCGCCGCCAATCAATGGCCGGCAGACCGGCCGTTCATCGTGCTGTCGCCGCAGCACAATCAGGACTGCTTCACGCTCGGCGAGCTGCAACGCGATTTCCTGAACTTCGCGATGAGCGCGTACGACGTGGATCTCACGCGCGTCTACCAGACCGGTCTCAGCTGCGGGGCGGTCGCGATCACCGATTACATCGCGCGCATCGGCACCGCGCCGATGGCGGCGGCGGTGCTGATCTCGGGCATCATCACGCCGGCCTGGACGGCGCGGGGCTGCAGCATGGCCAGCGACCTGGCGCTGTGGGTGTTTCACAACAACGGCGACCCGATCGCCCCGCCCGAGGGCGACGCCACCAACATGCCCAAGCTGATCGCTTGCCCGCAACCGCCGCGCAAGGACGTTCGTTACACCGTGTACACCAGCATGGAGCACGACGCCTGGACGCGGACTTACGATCTCTCGTCCGGCAACGACATCTACGCCTGGCTGCTCGCGCAGCACAGGTGACCGCGCCGGCGCGAGCGCTCAGCGCGCGACGCCGCGCAGGTTTCGGAAGACGGTGCCGGCGCCGATCTGGATCGCGTTTCCGTCGACGGGCGTGGTCGCGGGCACGAGCAGCATGCCGCCGCCCGTGTGCGAGTGCGGGATCCAAACGCCGCTGACCGTCGATTCGCCGCCACCGCCGTCACGCACGACCACGGTGTGCGTTTCCGCGCCGGCGATCTCGTCGAAGTCGACCAGCGGTCCCCACAGCACGCCGCCATCCGACTCGACGGTGGCGACGCGCCACCGCGCCGGCGGAAACCGGAAGGTTGTCCCCAGCGCCGTTCCCGGCGCCAGCACCGCCGTCGCCGCCGGCGCGCGCGCCGCCGCCACCTCCGGCGAGGTACCATCCGGCGAGACATCCATCGTCGGCACCAGCTTGTTGACGGCCTGGATCCACGGCAACAGGTGCGAGAAGGTGTAATCGCTGACCCAGACCGGCGAGCAGTAGCTCATGAAGTCGGCCGTGCGCATGGGATCGATCAGCCGCTGGTGGACCATGTCGTAGCCCCACACGCCCACTCGCCCGTTCTGGTACGGAAAATTGGGATCCTGCTGCGACGGCATACCGCACGGCGCGTGCATCCGCCCCATCGCGTGGGCAACCTCCTGCAGGAAAACGCCGCTGCCCATGCCGGTGTAACCCGTCCCCATCGCGCAGCGCATGTTGTCCTGGTTGGGATTGTTGGCCAGCACGGCGATCCCGTCGACGCAACCCCTGGCGCAATACGCCTGGAACGTGGCGCTTGGGTTGACCAGGCCGTAATAGAAGACGTTGCGCGCCGGATGATCGTTCTGGCGCGTGACGCAGACCTGATTCAGGGCCGCGTCCCAACCGTTCCCCTGCGGGCTGACCGTGGCCTGCGCGTCGATCGGATCGCGCACGGTCACGTCGACCTTGGTCACCGGATAGGCGGCGAACATGACGTCGGTGAGGAACTTGATCTGCGTCGCGCTGGTGTCGGGCAGGTTGCCGTTGCTCCGGATCGGGACCACGACGATCTTCAGCAGCGGGCCCGGATCCGTCGTCGTCAACATCGCCTGCGTGCCGTCGGCGGGGATACGCGCGCCGGTGGTATCGCCGGTGGCGGTCGCCCCCAGGGCCTCGTGGAGCTCGACCGACCACTGCACGCCGGGCGTCATCAGATCGCCAGCCGTCAGCTGGAAGTTGATGGTGGTCGCCAGCATGGCGTCGGCCGAAGCGGCGCTGACGGTGATCATCGAATCGCGCGGCGCCCCGGTGCCCCACTGCAGGCGGGCCACGACCGGGCGCGCCTGCCACCCGGCGGCCGGCGTGACGAACACGCGAATCAGCGCGGGCCGGCTGCGCACCAGCGGGGTGGTGGGCATCGGCACCGGCGCACCTTTCTTGACCAGGCTGACCTTGACCGCCTGATAGATCGCCACGTCGCTGATGGTGAGGCCGTGCACCGGCGAGCCGAGCATGGCGACCGGACCCCCGTCGATGCCACCGGGCGCGCCGCCGGTATCGGGGCTCGCTGGCCCGGCGTCGGGGGCGATCATCACCATCCCGCCAGCTCCGCCCGGCATCGTGCCGCCGCCCATGCCCCCCTCACCGGCGATCTCTCCGGGGCCGCGCGGCATCACGGAGCTGCCGGCGTCGGCGGTGTTGATCACAATCCCGGACGACGGGCTTTCGCCGATCGTCCCCTCGCATCCGGTGGCGGCCAAAGGCGCCGCCGCTGCTGTGCAGGCGACCGCCAGCAAGGCGGCCGTGTTCAGACTTCGAAGACGAATCGCCGAGTGCTGTTGCATGTCCCTCGTGCCACGGGTTGGGGGGTGCAGCGCGGTCCCGCGCGATCGGGCGCCTTCGCTAAAGTGCCCGCCAAGACGCAAACCGAGTCAAAGCCAAGAGCGTTTTTCGGCGGTCAGCCGGTCGATCTTGCACGAAAAGCAGCGCCAGCCGGAAAAAAACGCGGCACTTTGGCTGGACCGGGCGCGGAGGGCCGCGATTCAATTCGGGAAACCGGGAGCGTTCAGACGAATCTTGTACAGCGCCTGGCTGGTCGTGATGTACAGCGTCTGATGGTCGTCATCGCCGAACGCGCTGTTGGTGACATATCCGCCGCCCAGGCCGACGATGTTCCCCAGCGGCTGATCGGCCGGAGAGACGACCGTGATCATGTTGGTGGCGCCCGCGACGCTGAGATAGAGGTTGCCGGCGCAATCGACCGCCATTCCGTCGCTGGTGGGCTCCTTCCACTGCGTTCCGGGAGCCATGACGCTGCCGTCGGCGGCCAGCGGCAGGCGCCGCAGCGCCGGGCCGCCGGTGGTGCCGAGATAAAGCCAGGCCCCGTCGGGAGAGAGCGCGATCCCGTTGGCAAAATCGGCGAGCAAGATCTGCGTCACCTTCGATCCGGGTGGCGGCGACAGGCGGTAGAAAGCCATCGGCGCCATGCCCTGGGGCTCGGCATAGTTGGGATCGGAGAAATAGATGTTGCCGTCGGCGCGGACGACGGCGTCGTTGACCTCGTTGAACGGCTGGCCGTTGAAGCTGGCGCCGCCGGGAATTGCCGTGCGCTGGCCGGTGGCCGGGTCGAAGCGCGTCAGCGAACGCGAGTCGTACGACGCCGCCACCAGCATGCCGTCGGGGTCGACGGCCAGGCCGCCCACGCCGACGTTGCTGGCGAAGACAGCGAACGTGCCGTCGGCGGGCGTGTACTTGTTGATGAGGCCGTTGCTCGATCCACCGCCTGACTGCACGAAGTAGAGCGCCTTCTGCGACGCCACCCAGGCCGGGCCCTCCAGCTCGCCGGCGAAGCCGCCCTTGATCAGCGTGGCGCTCAGGTTGAGTGGCAGGGGATTCGGGAACGGGCCCGCCGGACAGACGAATCCGGCCGGGCCCAGCGTCGCTGGCACTTTGGCTGTGTCTGTTTGCGTGTCGGCCGGGACGCCGGCGTCGGCCGCTGGCGCGCCGTCGCTGGCATCGGGTCGTGATCCGATCGCGCCGCCGCTTCCGCCGCCGGTGTCTGCGTCTGTGCTGGAATCACCGCTGCCGCGCGCGCCGCCGCCGCCGTTGCCGCCCACGCCGGCGCTGTCATGGGACTGGGACGCGCAGCCCGCGCCGGCGCTCGCCAGAGACAGCAGGGCGACGGCTCTGCATACTTGCCAGAGGTCGGAAGGCCGGTGCGATCGCGCGCCTTCGCGCCTCCGGGAAATCCTCGCTGCGCCGGTCATCTTCCCGGACGCTAGATTTCGGCCCGTCGCACTGTCAAGCGATCGACACCGACGGCTCGCTTGTCGCGAGGAGGCTGGTGATTACGAGTAGTGGCGAAGGAGGAATCGACAATGCCCAATCTGATCAGGAGAGACAATCAAGGCGTGGCTCGACAGCAGCCGCAGGATTACCGATGGGATCCGTTTCGCGTGATGGACGCGTTCCTGCGCTGGGATCCGTTCCGGTCCGAGCACGCGTTGCTGGCGACCGGCGGCGAGTTCACCGCGCGCTTCGACGTCAAGGAAGCGAAGGACGCCTACGTGCTGCGCGCCGATCTGCCCGGTGTCAAGGAAGACGCCATCGACGTATCGCTGAACGGCAACCTGCTGACGATCTCCGGGAAGCGCGACGAGGAGAATCGCGAGGAGGGCGATCAGTACTTCGCTCTCGAGCGCACCCACGGCTCGTTCACCCGCAGCTTCGCACTGCCGGACAACGTCGACGCGGACGGCATCAACGCCGATCTGAAGAGCGGCGTGCTGACGGTGAAGATCCCGAAGAAGCCGGAAGCGCAGCCGCGCAAGATCTCGGTCGGGAAGACCGAGCCAGGCAAGGCCAAGGCGTGAGGGGGGCCGCCGGACGGCCCGACCGCGAGGGGAGGCGATCGCCTCCCCTTTTTTTTGCCCGCCCGTCCGCGCGCCGCGCCGTAACGGAGTGATCTCTGGCCCCGCGCTCGGCGTGGCTGGGGTATAGAGGAGCATGGCCGCCGCCCCATCGAACCTGCCCGCGCGCGAGGCGCTCGCCCGATTGCGAGCCGGCAATGATCGTTACGTCCAGAACGTCCGCAGCGTCGATTCGATGATCAGCCACAGTCGGCGCGGTGATCTCGGCGTGCAATCGCCGTTCGCGATCGTCCTCGGCTGCTCCGACTCGCGCGCGCCGGCCGAGATCGTGTTCGATCAGGGCCTGGGCGATCTGTTCGTCATCCGCGTCGCCGGCAACATCGTCGCGCCGTCGCAGATCGGCAGCGTGGAATTCGGCGCCGAGCGCTTTGGCACCCGCCTGGTCGTCGTCATGGGCCACACCGGCTGTGGCGCCATCGAGGCCGCAATCGAGGCGGTCACTGGCCAGCACGGGCCGGAGTCACGCAACGTGCTGTCCATCGTCAACCGCGTTCGCCCCGGCATCGAGGGGCTGGTGGCGACCGAGCTCGGGCGCGATCCGGTGCGCCTGCGACGGGAGGCGATGCGCGCGAACGTGCGCGCGTCGGTCAATCACCTGCGCCACGGGTCCGAGGTCATCGAACGGCTGGCCGAGAGGGACGACCTCTTGGTGGTCGGCGCGGAGCTGGACCTCGCGACCGGCGAGGTCCGCTTCTTCGACGAGCGCTAGCGATTGCGCTAGCGACAGTCTCCAATAGCGCGCCGCGTGCGGTTCGCCGCACCGCGCGCAT
This sequence comes from Polyangia bacterium, assembly GCA_035544495.1. Taxonomy (GTDB): domain Bacteria; phylum Myxococcota_A; class Polyangia; order Fen-1088; family Fen-1088; genus DATKEU01. Next base: position 11,983 of record DATKEU010000262.1, read on the forward strand.
CGTTTGCGCGCGTGGGCGAGCGGCCCCCGGGAATAGATCGCCTCCGGCTCGTTTGGGTCCGGGAGGAAAAGCGCGCACATGGCCAGCTACCGCGTCGGTTCCGCGGGCCCGGAGGTGCTGGAGATCCAGCGCCGGCTGGCGAGACTGGGCCATTACGCCGGTCCCCTGGACGCGACGTTCGGGGGTGGCACCGACGCGGCGGTGGTGAGCTTTCAGCGCTCGCTGGGACTGGACACCGACGGCGTGGTCGGCGATCGGACCTGGAGGGCGCTGTTCGGGTCCGACGCCGCGCCGGCGCCCGCCGTGACGCGCCAGCCGCTCCCCGATCGCTGCCTGGCGCTGACCGGCGCCATCGAGACGGGGGCCGCGCCGCCGGATTGCTTTGCCGCGGTGACGGGGGACTTCGACGGACAGGGCATCAGCTTCGGCGCCATCCGGTTGACGCTGGGGAGCGGCACCCTGGGCGAATTTCTGCGCGCGCTGGACGCGGGCGAGCCGGCTTGCATCGACGACGTCTTTCACGAGAACGCGGGCGTGTTGCGCGCCGTCCTGCGCGCGCCCATCGCCGAGCAGCTGACCTGGGCCCGCTCGATCCAGCACTCGGCGCTGCGGCAGCTGGACGAACCGTGGAACGGGATGTTCCGCGCCCTCGGCCGCCGGCCGGAGTGCCGCGCGCTGCAGGTGGCGTTCGCGGATCGGCGCTTTCAGGCGGCGCAGGCGCTGTGCCGCGAGTACAGCCTGTGGTCCGAGCGCGGGGTCGCGCTGATGTTCGACATCGTGGTGCAAAACGGCCCCATCGGGCCGCTGGTCCAGGCGCAGATCCAGCGCGACTGCGAGACGATGAACGGGCTCGATCGCGACGCCCTGGAGCTGGCGCGCATGCGGTCGATCGCCCGCCGGCGCTCCGCCGTCTGCAAGCCGGAGCTGGCCGGGGACGTGCTGGCGCGCAAGATGATCATCGCAGATGGAGTTGGCCGCCTTCACGGCCGCTCATACGATCTGGCGGAGGACTATGGCATCCGGCTGTTCGACGTCGTCCTCACGTCGTGACGGACGCGGGCGGCGTGATCAGCTGACGATCTGCAAGCGGCGGCGGTAATCGCGCGCGAGGTCGCTGTCGGCCCCCAGCTGATCGAAGATCGCCAGCATGGCCCGGCGCGCGTCGTCGCCGCGCGCCCGGCGCGCCGCCGCGGCCAGATCCAGAAACTGCTGCAGCGCCGCCTCGGTCTCGCCGGCCGCGGCCAGCGCGGCGCCGAGGGCATAGCGCGCCTCGCGGTCGGAGGGATCGCGGGCCAGCGCCGCCTCGGCGCCCGCGCGACCGCCGGCGGCGGCCGCGGTCTGCAGGAGGCGCAGGCGGGCGCGCAGCGGTTCGGCCAGCTCGGCGGCGTCGCCGCGCGCGTCCAGATGGCCGAGCAGCTGTTCGGCGCCGGCGAGATCGTCGGCGTCCAGCAGCACGCGCACGAGGGCCGCCAGCGCGCGGGCGCCCACCTGCCGGTCCAGCGCCGGCTCGCCGTCGGCGTCGACCAGCAGGCGGCGCAGGACCGGCTCGGCGCCGGCGCGATCGCCGGCGCGCGCGGCCTGCTCCGCGCGCTCCAGCTCCTGCAGCGCGGGCGATGGCACCAGCGCGGCCAGCCACGAGCGGATGAAAGCCGCGGGACGCGCCCCCACGAATTCGCTGACGACGCGACCGTCGCGGAACGCTTTCACCGCCGGGATGCCCTGGATGCCATATTCGGCGGCCAGCGTCGGGTCGGCGTCGGTATCGACCTTGGCCAGCTCCAGCTTTCCGTCCAGCGCCTTCACCTCCGCTTCCAGGATCGGACCCAGCACGCGGCAGGGCGCGCACCAGGCGGCCCAGAAATCGACCACCACCGGCAGCGCGCGCGAGCGTTCCAGCACGTCGGTGGCGAAGGCGGCCGCCGACACGTCCTTGATGATCGGCGGCGACGATGACGATGTGGATGTGGATGTCGACATGACTCGATCTTACGACGGCGCGCTATAAAAGCCGCATGGACGCACCCCCGTCGCAATCGGCGCCGAACCCGGTGTTCGGCGATCGCGCCGCCGCGGCCTGGGTTCGCCTGCAGGAGCAGACCGACGCCCAGATCGATCCGCCGGGCCGGGCCGCGATGGCGCGCCTGGCGCTCCTGCCCGGCCAGCGCGTGCTGGACGTCGGCTGCGGGTGCGGCCAGACGCTGGGACAGCTGGCCGATCGGGTGGCGCCGGCGGGCGCGGTGGTCGGCCTCGACGTTTCGGTGGCGATGCTGAGACGCGCGCGCGAGCGGACGGCCGGGCGCCGGGAGCAGATCTCGCTGGTGTACGGCGACGGGCAGCGCCCGCCGTTTTCAGACGGGCGCTTCGATGCGCTGTACTCACGGTTCGGCATGATGTTCTTCGCCGACGCCCGCGCGGCGTTCACGCGCCTCCGGGCGGCGCTGCGCCCGCGGGGCCAGCTGGCGTTCGTCTGCTGGCAGGCGATGGCGCGCAACCCGTGGGCCGAGCTGCCGCTGCGCGCGGTGATGCGGCTTTTGCCGCCGAGCGCCTCGCCCGATCTGTTGCAGCCCGATCGCCCGGGTCCGTTCTCGCTGGCCGACGCCGATCGCGTGCGGGCGCTGCTGGGAGACGCCGGCTTCGCCGACGTGGACGTCGAGCCGTGGGAACAGCCGCTGCACGTCGGCGGCGCGATGTCGCTGGAGGAGGCGGTGGCCTATGGCCGGCAGATCGGACCGGCGGCGCGCGCGATGGCGGACGCGCCGGCCAGCCTGGGACCGGCGCTGGACGAGGCGCTGGCCGGGGCGCTGGCGCCGTTCGTCAGCTCGCGCGGCGTCTGGATGGACGCCGCCGCGTTCGTGGTGTCGGCGCGGGCGTAGACGTCGGTGGGCCTGGCGACACGCCTCGATCGACCAGCGCTACCAGACGAACGTCGAGCCGGCGCCGATGAAGTTCACGGTCTGGCTCTCGCCGCGGTACCACTCCGACTTCCAGTGCATGAACTCGGCGCTCAGGGTCACCGCGTAGATTCGCCTGGTCAAGACCAGGTGATACTCGATGTTCTGCCGCAGCAAGCTGGTGCTGGCCGTGAGCGCGTCGGAGACGGTCTCCTGGACGGACGCGCTGCCGCCGCCCACCGCGAGCGCGGTCCCGTAATAGTCGTAAACCGCGTTGGCGAAGAGGCCCCGAAAACTGCGCAGCTCGTCTCCCAGAAACGGCATGCCAGTGTTGGGGTTCGTGCCGCCTGGCAGGTCGTGAGCCAGC
>DATKEU010000263.1:0-7394 GCA_035544495.1 Polyangia bacterium
TACTTCACCTACAACCCGCTGTTGAACGTGCGCATGGGCGGTATGTTCATTCCGGCCGAAACTGACATCGCGCTTGGCACGCAATTCAAAGTGGAGATTCTCGACGAACAAGGTCAGATCGTGGTCAAGGCCAAGGGCAAGGTCGCCGCCAAGCAAGAGCTGCGCATCGGCATCCGCATGATCGATCTGGACAAAGACGCGCTCACCAAACTGCAGGCCCAAGTGGCCAAATTCGGCACCGGCAAGTAGCCGCCGCGGTCGCACAGCCATCGTCATGCTGGTCGAACCGCCCGCCCGGGGAATTCGCGTCGGGGGCATCACCATCGCCCCGGGCGAATCGCGTGCTGTTCGCATCGCGCTCGGTTCCGGCGTTGCCAAGGCGGCCGCCGGCGATGGCGCCGGGACCGCGGACGCTGGTGCAGCCGCCCGGGCCGAGGCGAAGGCGAGGGCCCGCGGCGAGCGGCGCGATGTCCCGGCGTGGGGCGCCGTGGGACAGAAGGCCGGCCCGCGCGTCAGCGTGGTGGCGGCGACGCGCGGCTTCGAGGCGACGGCGGCCCTGGCGGCCAGCGCGCTGGTCGATGAGATCGATCCCGCCGTGATCGCCGGCAGCGTCGTCGTCGTGCCGGTGCTGCGCGCGGGCGGGCAGTTCGCGCCGGGCGGCCGGCCGCGCGCGGGCTGGGAGTTTCCCGGCGACGCCGGCGGCAAGCGCGCCGCGCGCGACGCCTTCACGCTGTACTCCGAGCTGGTCGTCGGCGCATCGGTGGTGGTGATGCTGGGATCGCCGGCGCCGGGCCGGCGCGGCGCCCTGACGGTGCGCGCGGACCTGACCGATCTGCGCACGCGGCGCATCGCCCTCCAGAGCGGCGCGGTGGCGGCCGTGGCTGCGCCGCCGCGGCCGCCGTCGCTGCTGGCCGCCGCCGCCGCCGCCGGGGCCATCGCGCTCGAGCTGCGCGCCGCGGGAGCGCCGGGCGCGGAGTCGGGCGAGGCCGAGGATCTGGTGGCGGCCGTGCGCGCCGTGCTGATGGCAGCGGGGGTTTTTCAGGCGAGCGCGGAGGACGACACGAAGGCGCGCGCCGTGCCGCGCGTGGTGGCGCCGGCGCCGGCGATGATCGACACGGCGCTGGTGGTGCGCGCGGCGCAAGGGGGCCTGGTCCAGTCCAGCGCCGCCGCCGGCCAGTACGTTCACAAGGGCGCGGTGCTGGCGCGCGTGATTCCGCCGGTCGGGGGGCGCACCGTGGAGATCACCGCCCCGCGTGACGGCCTGATCCTGGAGTCGACCATCCGCACGGCGGAGCGGGCGGGGGCGCGCCTGTTCCTGCTGGGACCGCTCTCGCGGGCAGCGGCGCGGCGGCGGGCGCTGGCCAGCGCGGCCGTCGAGGCCGGCGCCGGCGCGCGCGGGCGGGCGGCGAGCGCGACGTCCAAGCTGCACGTCGGCTGGGTCGAGAACGTCATGCTGCCGAATCTGGGGATCGTGCGCTTGAAGGCGAAGATCGACACCGGCGCGCGCAGCAGCGCGCTGCACGTGTCGCGCATGCGCACGGTCGACACCAGCGGCGGTCCGGGGCGGCGGCCGATCCTGGAGATCGTCGTGCCGAGCGGCGTGCGCGGCGCCAAGTCGCTGAAGGTGCGGGCCGCCGTGCGCGAGTACGTGGTGGTTCGCGACACCTCGGGCCGCATGGAACGCCGCCCGGTGATCGAGACGGCGCTGCAGCTCGGCCCGCTGAAGAAGCGCATCGCCGTCACGCTGACCAACCGGGGCGAAATGCTGTTCCCGATGCTGATCGGCCGCACGGCGCTGGGCCCCGAGGTGACGGTCGATCCGTCGCGGCGGTATCTGATCTCGGGCTAGCCGGAGCGACGCATCTGGGGCCGCGCGTCGTCCCTCGTCGTTTCTTGAAACACTCTGGTGATCGGCGGGCACCACCGACTGAAAAGGAGGCTCGATGCCTCGTCTGTCCCCGCTCGTCGTTTCCGTGACCAGATCGTTTCACCTGGCCACGGTCTTCGCCCTGGCCTATTTGACCAGCGGGTCCTGGCTGGCCGGATGCGGCGACAGCCCTGGCGACGGTGATGCGGAACAGACGGCCATCGCGGCCAAGCATGCGTGCGCCGGCGGACCGAAGTTCGACGCCGCCGGTGAAAAGAACGTCGGCAACGGCGTGGGCCGGCAGTTCATCGGCGGTCAGTGCCTGCACGCGGCGGACTGCGCTTCGGGCTGCTGCGCGCTCCCGTGCGGCATCTGCTCGGGGCCGGGCGCGCAGTTCCAGGCGGGGAAGCAGGGCTGCGGGTTCGGCGGTTTCGGCGATCGAAAGGCCGCGCGCCCGCCCACCGACGCCGCCCCGCCGGCGGTGGTCGACCCGGCCGCTCCGCCCGCCGCCGTCGATGCCGGGCAGGGCAAGGCCTGCGTCGGCGGTCCGAAGTTCGACCCGGCAGGCGAGAAGAACGTCGGCAATGGCGCGGGCCGGCAGTTCATCGGCGGCCAGTGCCTCGGCGCCGCCGATTGCGCTTCGGGTTGCTGCGCGCTTCCGTGCGGCATCTGCTCGGGGCCGGGCGCGCAGTTCCAGGCCGGAAAGCAGGGCTGCGGATTCGGCGGAGCCAAGGCTCACGCGCCTTAGGCTCGATCTTCCAGACCAGCTCGCGCGCCGCGCGCGCTGGCCCATCGGCGGCTGATCATGAAAGCTATCAGCCGTGCCGCGGCTGGTGGACATGGACGTCCTGATCGTCGATGCGCAGACGACGGGCGCCAGCCCCGCTTTCGGCGTCGTGCTGGAGCTGGGGTGGGGTGTGGCGCGCGCCAGCCGGGCGGAGATGGTGGGGGCGGAGGCGCGCTGGATCCAGTTGCCGGCGGGGCGGAACGTGCCGTGGCAGGTGGCGAAGCTGACGGGGTACGACCCGGCGGTGGCGCGGGCGGAGGCGATCGAGGATCACGAAGCCTGGCAGCGGCTGCGCGCGGCGACGGCGTTCGCCGCCGAGATGCCGACGGCGATCCACTACGCGCGCTTCGAGCTGGCCTTCCTGCGCGAGTGGGCGGCGCGCTTCGCGCCCGAGCGCCCATTCCCGCTGGACGCGGTCTGCGTGCACGCCATCGCGCGGCGGCTGTATCCGGATCTGCCGCGCCGATCGCTGCGCGCGCTGGCCGGGTTCCTGGGCGGCGGCGTCGACCTGACCCGGCGATCGCTCGGGCATGTGCAGGGGACGGCGTTCGTGTGGGGGCGGCTGTGCGAGGCGCTGGCGGCGCGCGGGATCGTCGAATGGGCGCAGTTGAAAGACTGGCTGGCACAGCCCGCGGCCGGCGCCGCGTCGCCCGAATCGCCGCCGTCGCCGTCGCGGTCGCGCCGCCGCCGCCGTTATCCGATCGCGGCGGCGCAATACCGATCCCTGCCGGACCAGCCGGGGGTCTACCGATTTCTGCGCGCCAACGGCGATCTCCTGTACGTGGGCAAGGCCGCCAGCCTGAGAAAGCGCGTGGCCAGTCATTTCGCCGGCCGCCCCAGCCGCGAGCTGTCCGTCGAGATGCTGACGCAGGTGAGCGACATCCGCGCCGACGTCGCCGCCAGCGCGCTGGAGGCGGCGCTGCTGGAGAACGAGACCATCAAGGCGTTGCGCCCGCCGTACAACGTGGCGCTGGTGGCGCCCGACCCGCGCGTCTGGTTCAGCGACGCCGCCTTCGCCAGCGCCACCCAGGCTCCCGACGAGAGCCACGGCATCGGGCCGCTGCCGTCGGAGTTTTCGCTCGCCGCGCTGCGGGCGCAGATCGCGCTGCTATCCGGCTGTCCGCCCACCGTTGCCGCCGCGCGCGCGGCGGCGGTGGGGACGTCGGCGCTGTGGACGCCCGACGAGGCGGTGTTCGCCGCCGGCTGGGCGACGTTTCTCGCCCGCCACGCCGCCGCGCTGTCCGCCTCCGACGGACCGGCGCGCGCCCGCCTGTTGCGGCTGGCCGCCGAGCTGCTGGCCTCGCGGGCGTTCGAGAAGGCGGCGGAGCCCGAGAGCGAGGCGCCCGAGACGCGCGACTGGGATCCCGAGCGCGTCGCCCGCCACCTGGAACGCGCCGCCGCCCAGGCGTACCTCACCTATCGCCGGTCGCGCTGGCTGCGCCTGCTCTTCGACAGCGACGTCGTCTATCGCGAGCCCGGCGACGCCCGCGCGCGCCGGCTGCGCTTTCGCGCCGGACAGCTGATCGACGCCGCCAACGCCGGCGACGACAGCGTCGCCTCGACGGCCGAATCGCCGGAGCCAGCGCCCGCGCGCTTCGATCGCGCCACGTACGATCGCCTCCGCATCCTCACCACCGAGCTGCGGCGCCTCATGCGCGACGGCGGCCAGGTCTGGATGCGGCCGCGGCGTTCGCCGTCATAAGACGTCGTTCATCAACTATTCTCCGCGCATGGCTGGCCCGCGGCGTTCTCTCGTCGTTTTGCCGTTCCTTGCGTGCGCCAACTTCGCGCCCGTGCGCATGGAAGAATCACCCGCCGACCGGACTCTGTCGGCGCCGATCGCCGCTCCGAGCGGCATGCGGGTGTTTCTCAACACCGACCAGCGACAACCGATCGTCGGCGTGTCGCTGGTCGTGGACGTCGGATCCGCCGGGGATCCGCCCGGAAAAGACGGCCTCGCCCATCTGGTCGAGCACCTGATCTTCCAGAGCGCGGCCCTGGCCGATCAGCCGACGCTGCGGCAACGGCTGGAGAACCTGGGCGCGGTGTTCAATGCCGAAACGTCTTTGGACCACACCCTGCTCACGGTCTTCGTGCATCGATCGGCGTGGCGCCAGGCGCTGGCGGCCGAGATCGCCCTGGCCGGCGATCCCTTGAGCGGAGTCGACGAGGCCACGTTCCGGCGAGAGCTCGACATCGTCCGCAACGAGGACTGGGAACGCCACGAGAGCCACGGCGCGGGTCGCGCCCTCCAGCGTCTCTTCGCCGAGACATACACGCCAGAGGACCCGTACCAGCGGGCTTTTGCCAGCGCGGCGACGCCCGCCACCATTACCCTTCCCGACGCGCGCCAGTTCGTGGCGCAGCACTATCGGCCCGCCAGCTTCACCTTCATGCTGGACGGCGACCTGCCGGCGGACGCGCGCGCGACGATCGAAGCCGACCTTCCGGCGCCTTTGACCCAAAGATCGGGCGACATCCGTCCCGGTTGGTCAGACGGTCCGATCGCTGCCGTCCAGGCACCCGCCCCTTTCAAGATCGTTCGCGAGGCGGGACGGACGCCGGTCCCCGAGCTCTGGATCGGCTGGCCGCTGCCCTCGGTGTTCGCCGACGACAATCGCGCGCTGATCGGCCTCCTGGAGGACGGCGCCCGGGCGGAGTTCGACACCGATCGGTTTCGCACCGACGCGCCGGAGATCACGCACATCAGCGTGCAGACGGTGAAAGGCCGGCGTGGCTCGCTCTTCGTTTGTCGGGCGTTGTTTTCGGCGGAAGGCAGTTCGATGCACGCCGCGCGCGCGATCCTGGAGCATGTGCAAGCGCTTGGTTCCGAGCGCCTGTCACGGCTGTCGTCGATCGATCTGCGGCGGGTGTTCATGCACAACCTGGCGATGTTCGCCGACGACAACCTCCAGAACAGGGCGGCCCGATGGTCGCTCTCCGCGCACGCCGTCGGTGATCCGGCGGCGTGGCGCCACGATCTGTCCAAGCTTCTGATCGATTTCGATCCCTTGCTGGCCGGCGACTTCATTCGCAGCCGGTTCGCGAGCGCGCGGGCGCGCGCCGTCCTGCTGACCCCGCAGACCGACGCGCGGCCACTTCCCGCCGCGGCGCCGGCCGGCGAACTCGCGCGGCCGGCTGCCGGTCCGGTGACGCCCCATCCATTTCCCGAGGCCGCGGCGGAGCTGGCCGCGCTGACCGCGACAAACGTCCGGATCGAGACGCGCGCTCTCGACAACGGGCTTCTGGCCATCGTGGCGACGAATCCGGCGTTCTCCGGCGTGACGACGCTGGTGGGCTTCCACGGGGGCTCCGCGACGGAGAGTCCGCCCGGCGTCGTCGAGGTCACCGACGTCGCCGGTGTCTTCGCGGCGACCGATCTGCAGTGTGGTTCGCTCGCTCGTTGCGGCGTCGCTCATCAGTCCAACGTCTTCGGGCCGGACAGCACCTGGCGCGCCTATCAGGCCGGGCGCTGGCTGTTGCCGCACATCCTGGACTTCGCCGCCCAGCTGCAAGAGATCGACTGGGTGCTCTGGCCCGACGATCCGCCGGCGGCCCAGTACCGCGCGCGCCGGCGCGGCAGCGAGGCAAGCCCGGTCTTTGCCGGCGAACGGAAACTGCAGGCCGCTCTTTTTCCCGACCACCGCCGCGGCGCCGTCCCCACCATTGGCGATCTGGAAGACATCAGCGGCGCGGCGGCCCTGGCGTGGAGCCGCCGCCACCAGTCCGCCAGCAATGCCGCCGTGGTGGTGGCCGGTGACGTCGACGCGAAACAAACGCTGGACCGCATCGCCGTCGCGTTCGGCGGTTGGGAGAAAGGATCGCCGCCCACGACCGGCGACGGGCCCCCGCCCATTCCGCTGCACCCGCAGCCGGTCGTCACGGTCACGGCGTGGCCGGGCGCGCCGCAAGCGCAGGTCCAGCTGGCCTGCCGTCTGCCCGCCGCGACGGTCGACAATGTCGCCTGGCAGGATCTCTTCAGCCTGTCGCTGAGTGTCTACTTCCACGATGTGCTGCGCGAACGTCTGGGCGCGACGTACGGTTTTCGCGCGGATCATCATGAGGCCCGAGGCGGCGTTTCGTACGTACGCGCCGGCGGAATGGTCGCGAACACGTCGTTGAGGGACACGCTGGCGGAGCTCAAGAACGTGCTCGACATGCTGGAGAAGGGGAGATGGCCCTCGGCCGACGAGGGCGGTGAGGCCGGCGAGACCGCGATCGGCGGGTCGCCGCTCGCGCTGGATCGACGGCGCTGGAACCTGTTGACCGCGCGTGCGCTGGGACTGGCCAACAGCCTGGAGTTCGCGCGCGAATTGCTTCACGAATGGAACATGGACTGGCCCGTCGACGGGGGCGCCCGGTCCTTGGCCGCGCTGGGGACCATCGCGCGCGATGAAATGGCGGCGGCGGCGCACCTCTGTCACGACACGGCCGTCCTGGCGCTGACCGGGGAAGCGGGCGTCGTCCGCACGGCCCTCGCCGGAACGTTTCGCTAGTATTAGTGGCTGGCCTCGGTCCGCGCCGGCGGCGGACGATCGGTCTCGGGTGATCAACGAAATTGACAACCTCCGTCGGCGGGCGATCCTCATAGCATGCGCACCCGTCCATCTCGCTCGGCCTCCAGGCGGGGGCGAGCGTCGCCGATGCGGTCGCGCGTGACGGTGCGGCGGGCTGGGGCGGGGGCGCGCGTCGCGCGGACGACGGCGATGGCGGCGGCGTTGCGGGCCAGCCGGGAGGCGC
>DATKEU010000264.1:0-2189 GCA_035544495.1 Polyangia bacterium
TCCTTGGCCGCGCGGGCCACCACCTCGGGGACCTCCTCGGGTGGCGGCTGCTCCTCCGCCAGGTGGCGGTAGGCGTTCTCGACCAGGATCACCGCGCCGTCGAGCAGGATGCCGAAGTCGATCGCGCCCATCGACAGCAGGTTGGCGGGCACGCCGGCGTAATAGAGCCCGACGAACGAGGCCAGCAGCGCCAGCGGCATGGTGACCGCCACGGCCAGCGAGCCGCGCACCGCCCGCAGGAACAGCCACAGCACCAGCACCACCAGCACCGCGCCCTCCAGCATGTTGTGGGCCACCGTGTGCAGCGTGGTGTCGACCAGCCGCGTGCGGTCATAGAACGGGACGATGCGCATCCCCTGCGGCAGGACGTCGCGGTTGACGACGTCGATGGCGTGGTGAACGGCCTCGAGGACGTCCTTCGGGTTCTCGCCGCGCCGGAGCAGGATCGTCCCCTCGATCGAATCGATGGCCTCGCCGCGCGCGACCGCGCCCCGGGGCGGCGTGTACGCCTCGACGACGGTCGCCACGTTGCGCACCAGCACCGGCGTGCCAGCGCGCGAGCGGATGACCACGTTGCCGATGTCGCGGGCGTTGCGCAGGTACCCGCGCGCGCGCACCACGAACTCGCTCTCGCCGCGTTCCAGATAACCGCCCGACGTGGCCGCGTTGGAGGCGGCGATGGCGTCGGTCAGATCCTTCAGATCCAGCTCCTGGCTGCGCAGCCGGCCCGGATCGGCGAGCACATGGTACTCCTTGATGAAGCCGCCGAAGCTGACCACGTCGGCCACGCCGGGCGCGCGCATCAGGTGCTTGGCGACCACCCACTCCTGCCAGCTGCGCAGCTCGCTGGGCGTGTGGTGATCGCTCTCCAGCGTGTACTGGTAGATCTGGCCGACCGGCGTGTCGTTGGGGCCAAGGTGCGGCTCGACACCGTCGGGGACCTCGGCGTCGGGCAGGCGCTCGATCACCTGCTGGCGGGCGAAGTAGATGTCCGCGTCGTCGTCGAAGGTCAGGATCACCTGCGACAGGCCGAACGAGGTGATCGATCGCTGGACCAGGAGGCGCGGGATGCCGACCAGCGCGCGCTCGACGGGGATGGTGACCTTGCGCTCGACCTCCTCGGCCGCCTGCCCGGGGTACAGCGAAATGACCATCACCTGCACGTTGGTCACGTCGGGGAAGGCTTCGATCTTCAGCTTGCGGAAGGTCAGCACGCCGAAGACCACGAAGGCGGCGCCCAGCACCAGCGTCAGGGCGCGCCGGTGGACGGCGAAATCGATCAGGCGATCCAGCATCAGCGCGCTGTCACCGAGCAAACGACGTGCCCTCGCAAAATCGGCCAGTTGGCGCGATCGATCGGCGCCAGCGAGAAAGTTTCTTTCCCATCGGACGAAAAAAACTTTCTGTAAAGAAACTTTATAGCCGGCGGCCGGCGCCGCACGACTGGTCCGTAAAAGTTTCGTACGCCGATCGCCGCCGCCGTTCGTTCCCTTGCCGCCACCGGGCGCCGGGACCGCGGCCGGACAGGGCTTTCGAACGGTACGCCGTTTGCGATCACGCCCACGGCATGCGGATTCTCGAGGCGCGCTTTCACCCGGACGCGCAGGTCGACGGACAGGGCATCGTCGTCGGCCACGTCCACTGCGCCGCCCGTCGAGCCACCGTCGAGGCCGAGCCGGCCGCCCTGCCCCGGGGTGGCGCGGCCGCGATGTTGCGCAAGCTCCAGTACCTGGTGGACATCTGCGCGCCGGCGCCTTTCGAAAGGCTGCGCCAGCTGCGCAGCCGCTACTGGTCGTTCGTCGAGGTGCCGGCGCCCTCGGCCAAGCAAGCGGAGGATGTGACATGAAAGCCCGTGGCTCACATAGGTGGTGGTCGTATTCGTTCGTGACGTTGCTGGTGGCGGTGTGGGCCACGGGCTGTTCGCACAAGGCGCCCCCGCCCGCGCAACAGGCGGGGCCTGCCCTGGCCGCCCGCGCCGACGCGCCCCCGGCGAAGCCTCCGGCCGCGGCCCCCGCCGAGACGGCCGAGCCCGTCCGAGCTTCTCGAGACCCGGCGTCGATCTTCTTCGACTTCGATTCCGCCCTGCTGCGCGACGACGCGCGCGCGACGCTGGGCAAGGTCGCGGGCGGCCTGACGGGCGAGGCCGACGGCCGCGCCTCATCACCCCGCCTGGACATCGAGGGCAACTG
>DATKEU010000265.1:0-6504 GCA_035544495.1 Polyangia bacterium
AACAATCCCGCGACCGACACCTGGCTCAACGGTGCAAATGGATGCGTCCTTCTTTACCAGGAGCCGGGGCACAACATCGGATTGATGCACGCTTCGACCCTCACCTGCCCGAACGCTTCGTTCGCGAATGATCCCGGCACGTGCGTGGTCAGCGAATACGGCAACCCGTACACGCCCATGGGGCACGGTTGCCACGATCTGGACGTGTATGAAAAGTGGTACGAAGGATGGCTCGATGGCTGCAATGGAGTCAGGGTGACGTCCAGCGGTACGTTTACGTTGCTGCCGATCGAGGCCGGCCCGTGCGGAGGGATTCAGACGCTTCAAATTCCGATGCCGCCCGCGAAGCGTACCGTTCTGGATCCGGCAAAGTCGCTGACGGTTGACCTGAAGAACTACTATGTCGAGCTTCGTGAGCCCCTGGGTATTTTCGATTCGAACCTCAAGCCCACGGTCCTCGTGTACGCCGCCGACGACGTCCCGTCTCGCACGGTCCGCAACAGCTGGTCCTATCTGCTGGACATGGATCCGCGCACGCCTGCGTTCGACGGGCTGGCGATGGGCCAGACCTTCACCGACCCCGCCGGCGGCGTGAGCATCACGCTCGTGTCACTGGATGGCGGCAAGGCGACAATCAAAGTGGATATTCAAGGGGGCGCGGGCGCGGCTCCCACCTGCATCGATGGCACGACACTGACCGCGCCTGGCCCGCAGAGTTGCGATCTCGGCGCACAGACTGACGCGGGGGTCACCGACAGTTCCAGCGGCTCCGACAGCAGCGCGGGTGCCAGCTTGGACAGCGCCTCCGACAATCCCGACAGCGCCTCGGCCAGCTCGAGCGACGCGGGCGTGCCGGCGCCCGATGCCACAGCCGTCGTGAACAACGATGCCGGCGTGGACGCGCCCTCCGATTCGCACGCGGGTTGTGCGTGCCACGTGAACCCTGATTCCACGGGAAGCGGCGGCGTACCGGGCGGACTCGCGCTGGTCGCCATGCTTGGTCTTGCCCGGCGCCGGCGTAGCAGGACGCACTCTGGCGCCAGCGCTCGAGACTGAGGGGAGTTCGCGGCCCTCGTCGGGGCCGGCGCTCAGCCCAGCCGGCGGCGGGCGTCGGCGACGATGTCGAAGGGCTTCTCGACCCACGCGCCGGGGTGGGCGTCCAGGAACGCGCGGGCCTCGCGCGTGAAGGCGCCGCCCGTCATGAAGACCAGCTTCGACAGGCACTCGGGCGCGCGGCGGCGGAGCTCCGCCTCGACCTCCAGGCCCGTGCAGCCTTGCATCATGAGGTCGCAGTAGACGAGATCGATCGCGGCGTCGGCCAGGACGGCCTCCAGCCCCTCGCGCCCATCGATGACCGCGCGCACCTCGTAGCTCGCCGCGAGCTGCTTGGCCAAAGCGCGGCCAACCGCCGCGTCGTCGTCGACCAGCAGGATGCGCGCACGCCGGCCGCCCGCCCGTGGGACCGCCGCGGCGGTGGCGGCCGGCGCCACCCGCGCCGGGCTCGGCGCCGCGGGCAAGCAGACGCGGAAGAGCGCGCCGCCGCCGGGCGCGTCGTCAACCGTGATCCGACCCTTGAACGAATCGACGATGTTCCGGCAGACAAAGAGTCCAAGCCCCGTGCCCGTCCCCACGTCCTTCGTCGTGACGAAGGGCTCGAAGATGCGCTCGCGCAACGGCGCCGGCACGCCTGGACCGCTGTCCCAGATCTCGATGACGGCCTCGCCGGCCCCGGTCGACGTGCGCACGCCGATCGCGTGGCTGGTCGGATCAGGCGCGGGCAGCGCCTGCCACGCGTTCATCAGCAGGTTGACCAGGACCTGCACGAGGCGCGGCTCGTTCGCGAGGACGTGCGGGCTCGGACCGATCTCCTCGATCAGCTGGGCCCGCGCCTCGATCTCCTTGCGGACGAGCTTGAGGACCGAACGCACGACGCTGGCCACATCCAGGGGCACGAGCGCCTCGTCGTCCGGACGCGTGAAGGTGCTGAGCTCGCGCGTCACCTCGCGGATCCGCTTCGTGCCCCCGAGCGCCGGGCCCAGGATCTCGCGCAGGCGCTCGAGCCCGGTCCGCGCCGCCGCCGCGACGGCCTCTGCCCCCGCGCCCGCACCGACCAGCTGTTCGAGCTCGCGGCCGAGATTGTCGAGACCGTGCTCGGCCTCCGTCAATCCACCGAGCACGTAGGTCAGCGGGTTGTTGATCTCGTGGGCGACGCTCGCGGCGACGGTCCCCATGGCGTGAATTCGGTCGCCCTGAATGATGCGCGACTGCAGGCGCCGCGTCTCCGTGACGTCGGTGCAGACGCCGATCGCGCCCACCAGCGTACCCACGGCGTCGCGCATGGGCCCCAGCCAGACGTCGAGTATCATCCCCCGCACGTCAACCGAGTACGACACGGTCTCTCCGGCGAGGCCGCGCCGGATGAACCCCGGAACCGTGGGGTGATCCTTGTACGCCTCGAGCAGCGACCTCCCCACCATCTGGGGCCGCCCGCGCTCGAGCGGCTCGCGCAACGCGCCGTCGGCGACGGTCAGCACGCCGTCGGCGTCCATGATGAAGAACAGCACGGGCGCGTGGTGAATGGCGACGGCCATGTGCTTCTCGATCTCGGCGCGCTCGACGAGGGCGCGCACCTCGGCCGTCACGTCGGTCACCGCGAGGACGACGTGCGCGATGGCGCCGCTGGCGTCACGAATCGGGTTCGCGAAGACCCGCACGTAGATGCGCTCGCCGTCGGGCCGGTGGATGACCAGGTCGTCACGAATGACCGGCATGCCGGTCGCGATGGCCCTGCTGACCGCCAGATCCTCGGGCGCGACGGGCCGGCCCTGGCGATCGTGGATGCCGTAGGCGTCCGGGAGGTCGCCGAGGTGGGTGTCCGCCGGCGGCTGGCTCCCCAGGATCTCGCGGAAGGCCCGGTTCGTGTAGAGGACCTCGCCGCCCGGCGCCCGACCCACCCAGATCCCGAAGGGGAGCTCGTCCAGCACCCGCCCCGCGGCCTGCTGACCATATTCGCTCACTGTGGCCGAGGTTACTCGATCTAGGGATCAGAGTCGCGCCCTCCCGTGGGCGTCGCGGCCTCTATTGACACGTCTCCGGTCGGGACGCGATCTTCTGCAGCGATGGCCCAAGTCGTGGATTTCAACGCGGTGTCGACGGCCGGTCTGGAGTCATCGCCCGTGGCAGCTGCGCTCGCGGGTCTGCGGGCCAACGAGGCGCGCTACTTCAAGAACAAGTACGACCATGACTTCGCCGTCGAGCCGGCCAGCCGGGCGAAGGAGACGATCGACTGGGTGCACGGCATCCTCAAGGAAGAGCGGGACATCGTCATCAAGTCCCGCCCCCTCGAAGCCACGCGCTTTCAGGTCCAGAACATCCGGATGGCCTACGTGTTCTACGAGAGCGGGCTCTCGATCAACGTGATGTACACGGTCGACGATCCCAAGAAGCGGGCCGTTGGCTTCAAGCTCTCCGACGGCATGGAGGTGCCCGCCGAGCTCGCGTCGCGATTCAAGTTCGCCAAGCAGAAATCGAAGCTGGCCGGCACGATCCGTGGCTCGTTCTTCGTGATCAAGGGCGAACACTGAGCAAGAAGACCGCAAGAGAAGCCAAAATACGAGCGTCCCCGACAAGACCGGCGCCTGCCCCGCCCGTACACTCTCGCGCACCATGCCGATGATCGACGTCTATGCCGCCGCCGACCTGTTTCCGGCGGGGGCCGACCGCAAGCTGGCCGAGGAGCTGACCGCCGCGCTGTTGCGCGCCGAGGGGGTGGCGAACCCGGGGCCCACGCACACGAACAACACGGGCGCCTATATCCATCGAATGCCCGCGGAGGCGGTCAACACGGCGGCGCAAGGTTCGGCGCGGACAGTGCGGGTCCAGGTGCTCACGCCGCCGGGCGCGCTGAGCCGCGCCGGGCAGAAGCAGCTCGTCAGCGACGCCACACGCATCGTCGCCGAAGCTTGCGGCGACCCGACCCAGGCGCGCCGCACCTGGGTGCTGCTCACCGAGGCCGCCGAGGGTGGCTGGGGGATCGCCGGCACCGCCTTCGGCAAAGAGGAATTCGCCGCCCTGGCGGCGGCTAAGAAGCCCTGACCGACCTCACGACGCACAGCCAGCCGTGCTAGCGGCCCAGACGGCGGCCAAGGCCTGACCGGAAAAGGTCCTACGATCCGCCGGTGCGCGCGGGCACGCGCCGACGGCGCCCATCGCCGGACACCGCCGCGTCGAGCAGCCGCGAGGCGATGGCCCGCGCCACCCGCGCGCGTCCCGGATCGTGGTCCATGCTCGCCCCGACCGTCGCGCCGTCGTAGAGCAGCACCAGCTCGCCGCCCAGTCGTTCGGGCTCGGCCGCGCCGGCGTCGCGCGCCAGCCCGGTGAACAGGCGTCGCAGCCAGGCTCGCATGTCGTCGCACACCCGGCTGACCTTGGTCGCCTCGCGCGGACCCTCCGCCCTGGCGTTCACGAACGCGCAGCCGCGAAACGTCGGCTCGGTCGCCAGCTCGCCCAGAAGGTCGAACACGGCCAGGATCCGCTGGCGCGGCTCGGCGGCCCGCGCGATCCGCTCCGAGATCCGCTGCTGCCGGATGGCCGCGCGCCCGCGCAGGTACTCGCGCACCAGCTCGTCCTTGCTGCCGAACGCGCTGTACAGCGACGCCTTGGCGACGCCGGCACGCTCGATCACGCGGTCGATCCCGACCGTGTGAATCCCCTCTTGATAGAAGAGCTCGTTCGCCGCCGCCAGCAACCGCTCGCGCGCCGAGCCCTCCACTTTTTCGCTCGACATGGCTTGACTGTACAGACCTGTCTGTTTATTGTCAACCCACCAGACAGACCTGTCTGTTCACATGGCGAACATCGCGCAGGAGACAACCCGATGCCGACCCCAGCCGTCCTCCCCGTCCCATTTTTTCGCGTCCAGCAGCCTGGCCCCGCCGCGCGCCCGCTTCCCGCCGGTCTGTCCCGGACCGCCGCGTTCTATCTCTACGCGTCGATCATCGTCTTCTTCCTGGCTGGCTCCAGCGCGCCGACCTCGCTCTACGGCACGTATCAGGCGCGCTGGGGGTTCTCGCCCGTCACCGTGACGGTCGTGTTCGGCGTGTACGCGCTGGCGGTGCTGGTGGCGCTGCTGGTGTTCGGCCGCCTCTCCGATCACCTCGGGCGCCGGCCCGTCCTGCTCATCGCCACGCTGGTCCAGGCCTTCACCATGCTGCTGTTCGCGACCGCCCAGGGCGTCGACACGCTGATCGCCGCGCGCGTGGTCCAGGGGCTCTCGACCGGCGCGGCGGCGGGGGCAGTCGGAGCGGGGCTGCTCGACCTCGATCGCGCCAAGGGCGCTGTCGCGAACGCCGTCGGACCGATGCTGGGCACGGCGACGGGCGCCCTGGCTTCGGGGCTGATGGTGACGTACCTGCCGGCGCCGACTATCCTGGTCTACGCCGTTCTGGGCGCGATCTTCGTCGCGCAGGCGATCGGCCTTCGCGCGGTGCGGGAGTCGACGACACCACGCCCGGGAGCCCTGGCCACGCTGCGACCGCGTTTCAATCTACCGGCGCAAAGCCGCGCGGCAATGGCGCTGGCGGTCCCGGCCCTCGTCGCCGCCTGGTCGCTGGTCGGGTTCTACGGCTCGCTGGGGCCGGCGCTGGTCCGCTACCTGCTACGCTCGAACTCGGCGGCGCCGGGCGGACTGGTGCTGGCCGTTCTGGCGGCCAGCGGCGCCCTGGCGGTGATGGTCAGTCACCGGCGCTCGCCGCGTTTCATGACGCTGGTCGGAGCGACGACCCTGATGGCCGGCGTGGCGATCACGCTGGTGGCGATCTCACGCGCCTCGGCCACCGTGCTGTTCATCGGGGCGGTGGTGGCGGGCGCCGGGTTCGGCAACACATTCCAGGGCGCCATCCGCAGCGTCATCCTCCCCGCGCCCGCGTCCGAGCGCGCGGGCGTGCTGTCGGTCCTGTATGTCGTCGCCTATCTGGCCATGGGATCGCCAGCGGTGCTGGCGGGACTGGGGGTGGTGCACGGAGGCGGCTTGCTGCCGACTGCCCGCACATACGGCCTGGCCGTCATCGCCCTGGCCGCGGTCGCGCTGATCGGGACGCTGCTCCGCCGTCCGGTTGAATCCAACGGCCATCGCATCTCGAACTGAACCTAGAACGTTCCGGCTGGACAGTGCGGATTCAACAGATTGGGCGTTCCGTAGTCGGTGGCACCGCCACTGGTGTTGAATCCGACGTTCGAGTGGCACCAGCTGCCCGGCAAGGCGTATTCGCTGGCGTTCAAGTGGACAGGGTCGACGCTCATCGTATGACCAGAGAGGAGATCGGTCCTTTCGTACGTAAAGTCGGCGATGACGATGTTCTTGCAAACGATCGACGGCCCGTCGAAGTGATCGTTTCCGAACTTGACCGTGGTCTGAACGAAATCCGGCTTGAAACCTGCCTGCGTCGAGCGCGCGATGGTGTGATATGTGCCTGGCAGAAGGATGAATGATTGAGTGATCGGAGC
>DATKEU010000266.1:0-27722 GCA_035544495.1 Polyangia bacterium
GGGCCGTCGATGGGGTGAAACGAAACGTCGACAATGTCGGGATCGTCGGTGAAGCGGCCCTGGTTGAAGTTGCCTGCGACCAGGGCGGCCCAGAACGCGGCGATGAACTTGTCGCGACCGAATCCGCCGGGGATCGACCACGCGACCCAGGCCTCCGGATTGGACACCGCCGCCTGATGGCGCTCGAGGCCAGCCGGCTTCACCTGGGGTACCGCGGGTGCCGGGTTCGGAACGCGCGACGCCGGGGGAGACACCGGCTTCCGCGGATCGCCATACAGCGCGGGCGGCCAGTGGGCCCGGACAAAGTCCTCGACGCCGTCGAGGGAGACGTCGCCGATCACCAGCATCGTCATGTTGTCGGGGCGATAGTGCTGGGCCGCGAACCGGCGCGCGTCGTCGAGGGTGATGGCCGACAGGCTCTGGTGCGTGCCGGCCACGCCGTGGTGATAGGGATGATCGGCGGGGAAAACAGCCGCCTGGATCCAGTTCAGGGCTTGTCCCGTAAAGCCGGTCTCATTGCGCTGTCGCAGCTCGTTGCGCACCACCTCGCGCTCGACGGTGAACGTCGGCTCGTCGACGGCCTCCAGGGGATTGGTGAAGCGGTCGCCTTCCAGCTGCAGGATGGCATCCAGTCGCGATTTGGCGGCGAACTCGTGATAGGTCGTGGCCTCGAAGGTGGTGCCCGCGTTGAGGTCGGTGGCGCCCAGCCGTTCCATCTGGTCCCACACCGTCGGGCCCTGGCGATGGCGAGCGCGAAAGGCCAGGTGCTCGACCAGGTGGGCCAGCCCTTCCTTGCCGGGCGGATCTTCCGCCGAGCCGACGCCGACCACGGTGACGACGCCGATCGCGCCGGCGGCGCTGTCCTTTTCGAACACGACCCGCAGGCCGCTGGGACAGTGCACGTCCCACAGATCGAAGCCGAACCGCCGGATGCCGGTGTCGCCGATGAACGGCTGGGAGCAGGAGAGCGCCGCCAGCGCGGGCGTCAAGAGCAGGAGGGGGGATTGTCCGCGAGTCATACGCGACATGCCTTCTCGCATATCGCAATTCGCCCAAAAGCACCACGAGACGCCGCGCCGGACGACTTTTCGAAGACCAGCGCGTCTTGCGCTCGTCTAGCGCGGCGACGGGTTCACGAACAGGCGATTCCTGACCTCGGCGACGCCGCTCACGGACCTGGCCAAGGTCACCGCCTTCTCGGCCTTGGCTGGCGAGTCGATCGGCCCCGAGAGCGTGACGACCTTGGCGTTCGTGTCGACGTGCACGTGCAGCGGATCGAAGCCCGCGCCGGTCAGCTCGCTCTTGACCTTGGTGGTGATCCAGGCGTCCTGGGTTCCCACGTCAGCGGTGTTCTTGGCGTTCTCCATGCCCTGAGCCGTTGCATGGCCGATGTCCTTCGCCGTCTTCTCGGTCGCCTTGCCGATGTCTTTGAGATCCTCGGCGACTGTGCCACCGCGGTCGGAGGCCCGCTTGCATCCAACGAGCGACGCCGACGCCCACGCCACCAGGCAGGCCGCGCCGATCAGAGCTCCGCGAAGTTTGTTCATGTGCCCCTACAAGCAGAATTTGAGGCGATCGCGCCGGAATTCAAGGCGGGCGTCAGCGGAAGCTGTCGTGGTACGCCGGATCCTCGATCGCCAGCGCGGCGTCGGTCGGTTGCAGCGGCTGGTACGTGTCCAGCATGACCGCCAGCTCGTTCGTGCTGCGCGCGCCGATGCTGTTCTCGTAGGCGCCCGGGTGAGGGCCGTGGGCGATGCCGGCTGGGTGGTGCGAGATGCTGCCCGGGCCGACGCCTTTGCGTGACGTGAAGTTTCCGTCGCAGTAGAAGATGAACTCGTCACAGTTGACCGACGAGTGCGGATAGGGACAGGGGATGGCCTGCGGGTGGAAGTCCAGCGGCCGCGGCACGAAGCTGCAGATCAGCGCCCCGCGCGCCGCGAAGGTGCCGTGCCAGGTGGGCGGCAGGTGGACCATCCCCACGCGCGGCTGAAAGTTGAGGATGGGAAACACCCACGGGTAGACGGCGCCGTCCCAGCCGACGACATCCAGGGGCGCGTCCTCGTAACGAAAGCCGTGAAAGGCGCCCCGGCGCTTCACCACCAGGTTCCTCACGCCGTCGTCGGTGGGCCCGCGAAAGATCGGCCGGCGAAAGTCGCGGTGCGAGAACGGCGCGTCCATGCGCAGCTGGCCGATGTCATTGCGCCACTGCCGGGGCAAGCCGAAGCCGGCCGCGCACTCGATGCTCAGCCAGTACTGCGGCGTCTTCGCCGGCAGGAACCGATGCGGCAGGCCCCTCGGGACGAACACGTAGTCGCGCGCCTCGAAGGCCAGCTCGCCCAGCGGCGTGCGCAGCGTGCCCCCGCCCTCGAGGACGAAGAAGAGATCGTCACCGTCGCCGTTGGCGAACAGGACCGGATCGTCGTCGTCGGGACCGACGACGCCCAGGACGACGTCGTCGTTGAACAGCAGCGGCACGCGCGCGTCGCAGGGCGGGCCGCCCCGCCGCGGCAGATCCTGCGAGCGGTAGTGCCGGCGCGCCAGGGGAGGGGGCCCGGGTTGTCCGGTCGCGGGCGCCGGAAGCGTCCAGCCGTGGGCGGCCCGGGTCACCGCCTGCGTGTGCGGGCGGTTCTGGTGATACAGGATCGTGAACGGCCCGTCGAAGCCGTCGCGGGTCAGGCACTCCTCGTGGCGCAGGTGGCCTTCGCCGTCGCGCAGAGCGGTGTGCGGCTTGGCCGGGATCTGGCCGGCGGTCATGCGATCCAGCACGGCGCGCTCCCTCCCCTTACATCACCGTCGAGCGATGCGCTTGCTGGTCGCGCTCGATGGCCTCGAAGAGGGCGCGGAAATTCCCGGCGCCGAATCCCTGGTCGCCCTTGCGCTGGATGATCTCGAAGAAGAACGGGCCCGCCTCGGGGTCGTGATAAAGGCCGGCCGCCTCCTTCAAGAAGATCTGCAACAGGTACTGCCGCGGCTTCTCGCCGTCGACCAGGATCTGCAGGCGCCGCAGCGTCTCGATCTCCTCGTCGATGCCGCCCACGCCGATGGTCTGCAGGCGCGCCGGCAGCACGTCGTAGTACGTGTCGGGCGTGGCCATGAACTCGACGCCGCCAGCGCGCAGGTCGCGCACGGCGCCGACGATGTCGCGGACCGCCAGCGCCGAGTGCTGGACGCCGTCGCCGCGGTTGTCCTCGGCGAAGATGTTGATCTGCGACTCCTTGAAGAACGGCCGGAACGGCTCGTTGTTGGCGAACTTCACGCCGGACCGCGGATCCCACATCACGACCGACTTCAGCCCCGACCCGTGCGCCTGCGGCCCGCGCGCCTCCGCCACGTCGTTGGTGTGGAAGGTGATCTCCCAGAGCTGTTCCAGGCCGAGGACGTGCTCCATCCACAGCAGCGCCGGCTTCATGGTCTGGAAGTTCGAGGTGACGTGATCGATGTGCGAAAAGCCGAACCGGTTGCCGCCGGGGGCGCTGGTGCCGGCGCTCGCGCCGGCGCTGTCCGCGGGGATCATCCCCGGAAACAGCGAGCGGTAGCCCTTGCGCTCGGTGAATCGAAAGGTGGTGTCACCGAAGGGCGTGGTGATGGAGAACATCGCCAGCGTTCCGCCCTCGTCGCGGAAGCGCTGGACGTCGGTGATGAAGGTGCCGCCGCGCTGATCCAGCAGCTGGAAGGCGCGGTCGATGTCCTCGACCTGGAAGACCAGCGTGCCCACGCCCTCCGGGTGCTTGCGCAGGTAACGCCAGGCGCGCCCGCCTGCGCCCACCGGCTGGTGGATGACGAAGACGGCGTCGCCCGCCTGGAACGCCGCCGCATGCTGGCGCCCCTCGCGGTCCATCTCCGGGCTGCTGTGTCCGAGCTCGACGAAGTCCAGCTTGTCGACGAAGAACCGGCGCGTTCGCTGAAGGTCGTGAACGTAGTAGTGCAAGGCCTCCAGCTTGACGATGCCCAGCGGTTCACGCTTCGCCATGCCTCTATTTTAACCCTCGCGTGGCCTGTCCGCCTGCTGGTCGGCGTGCGCGACGTGGAAGGCGGGCAGGGCCGCGCAGGCCGCCTCCACGCGCAGCAGCGTCGGAAACGCAGTCACGTCGGCGCCGAAGCGGCGCGAGCCGTAGAGCTGCGGGACCAGGTAGACATCCGCCAGCGTCGGCGCGTCGCCGACCAGGAACGTCCCGGCGGTCTCGGCGGCCAGCGTCTCCAGCGCGCGCAGTCCGCGCTCGATGAAGTGCCGCGCTGTCGCTATCTCGTCGCGGGCGAGCACGTCCTTGACGTAGTCGAGCAGCGGCGTGTTTTGATACGGCTGGATGCCTGAATTCACCGCCTCGGCCAGCTGGCGGGTGCGCGCGCGCAGCCACGGATCGCCGGGCAAGAGCGCCGGCGCCGGGAACGCCTCCTCCAGGTACTCGATGATCGCCATCGACTGCGCGATCCGGCGCGGCGCCGATTCGCCCGGCCGGACGTCCAGCTCCAGCAGCGGGACCTGCCCCTGCGGGTTCTTCGCGACGTAGCCCTGGCTGTTCTGCTCGCCGTTTCCCCGCGCCAGCCGCACGACCTCGTATTCGTGGGGGATGTTCTTGAGGCCGAGAGCGATGCGCACGCGCCACGCGGACGAGCTGCGCCAGTAACCATAGAGCTTCATGCTTGTCTCCTCAGCGGGTCCTGACGACCTTCTGGGCGATGCGCCCGCAGATGCTGCGCCCGTCGTCGTCCAGCATATCGATGCTCACCGTGTCGCCGGCTTTCATGAACGGCGTGCGCGGGGCGCCGCCGTCGATCGTCTCGATGGCCCGCCGCTCGGCCAGGCAGGAGACGCCGCGCGCACGGTCCGCGTTCGACACGGTGCCGCCACCCAGGATGGTGCCGGCCGTGAAGGCGCGCGTGCGCGCGATGTGGGCGATGAGGTCGAAGAACGAGAAGTGCATCTCCGGCCCGGCGTCGGTGTCCCCGACCAGCGCGCCGTTGTGCGTGGTGCGCACGCGCCGGTGCACGCGGCCATCGCGCCAGGTCGCCCCGAGCTCGTCGGGCGTCACCGCGAACGGCGAGAACGCCGTCGCCGGCTTCGACTGGAAGAACCCGAAGCCCTTGCCCAGCTCCGCCGGGATCAGGTTGCGCAGCGTGATGTCGTTGGCGAGGAGGATCAGCCGCACGCACGCCCCGGCCGCCGCCACGCTGGTCCCCGGCGCGACGTCGCCGAGGACGACCGCGACCTCGCTCTCGAAATCGAGGCCCCAGGTTTCATCGGCCAGCGGGATGTCGTCGCACGGCCCCAGCAGCGCGCCCGACCCGCCCTGGTACACGAGCGGATCGCTTCGCAGCGTCTCGGGCGGCTCGGCGCCGCGCGCCCTGCGCACCAGGATGACGTGGTTCAGATAAGCCGAACCGTCGACCCACTCGAACGCGCGCGGCAGCGGCGGCCCCAGTCGCGGCGGATCGACCATCTCGCGCTCGACTGTCCCCGTCTCCAGGGCGTGCGCCCGGGCGCGCAGGCGCGGCTCGATCGCCCGCCAGTCGTCCAGCGCCGCCTGCAGCGTCGGCGCCACGTCCGCCGCCCGCGTCAGCCAGCGCCCGTCCGCCGACACCACCGCCAGCGCGCCGTCGCGGCTGCCATCCCGCACCGTCGCCAGCTTCATGCGGCTAGTGTAGTAAGCTCGGCGGCGATGGCCAAGGACGGAGCCACCGAGCCCGATGCCCAGCTGGCGAGCCTGCGAGCCGAGATCGATCGCACCGACGACGAGCTCCTGCGCCTTTTGAACCAGCGCGCCGCCCTGGTCGGCAACGTGGCGGTGCTGAAGGAAAAGCTGCAGGTGCCGTTCTACGTGCCGTCGCGCGAGCGCCAGATCACCGATCGCCTGTCGGCCGCGAACGGCGGCCCGTTTCCCACCGAGGCGATCCGCACGGTGTTCCAGGAGATCTTCAGCGCCTGCCTGTCGCTGGAGAAGACGGTGCGCGTGGCCTACCTCGGCCCCGAGGGGAGCTTCTCGTTCATGGCGGTCAAGCGCCAGTTCGGACAGTCGGCGCGCGCGCTGCCCACCGGCACCATTGCCGGCGTCTTCGACGAGGTGGCGAGCGGCGCCGTCGACTTCGGCGTGGTCCCGGTCGAAAACTCCACCGAGGGCGGCATCAACCACACGCTGGACAGCTTCGTCGAGAGCGATCTCAAGATCAGCGCCGAGATTGCCCTCGAGATCGTCCTCTGCCTGCTGGCGCGGCCCGGCGTCGAGCTGGGCGAGATCGAGCGCGTCTACTCCATCCCCGTGGCCGCCGGGCAGTGCCGGCGCTGGCTGGCCGCCAATCTCCAGCGCGCCACCATCGTCGAATCGCGCTCGACCGCCGACGCCGCCCAGCGCGCGCTGGACGACGCGCGCGGCGCCGCCGTGGCGTCGGAGGTGGCCGCCAAGATCTACGGCTTGACGGTGCTGCGCCGGAAGATCGAGGACCTGGCCCACAACATGACCCGCTTCTTCGTCCTCGGAAAAAAGCAGGCCGAGCCCACCGGCCGCGACAAGACGTCGATCCTGCTCATCACGCGCGACGAGCCGGGGATCCTCTATCGCGCGCTGGGTGTCTTCGCGCAGCGCGGCCTCAACATGAGCAAGATCGAGAGCCGCCCCTCGCGCCGCCGCGCCTGGGAGTACGTCTTCTTCGTCGACGTCGACGGGCACGAGCGCGATCCCAAGGTCGCCGACGCGCTGGCGGCGGCCAAGCAGATCTGCGAGACGGTGAAGGTGCTGGGCTCGTACCCGCGCGCCGAGGCAGTCTAGTGACGCTCCCGTGACCGCGCCGCCCGCGCCCCCGCGCCCGCTGCGCAATCCGGCCGCGCTGCTGGCGCGCCTGCGCGAGATCCACGACGACATCCGCGACGCCGTGCTGGTCGCGTGCGAGGCGTCGGCCGTCGATCAGCTGGCCGCCGCCGTCGGAGAAGAGGCCGGCGACACCGTCTTCGCCATCGATCGGGTCTCGGAGGCGGTGCTGCTCGACCGCTTCACCACGCTGGCCACCGAATGGCCGTGCCTGCTGATCGCGGAGGGACTGGGCCGCGACGGCCGCCGGATCCTGCCCGCCGGCACGTCCCTCGCCGGCGTCGAGATCGCCGTCATCGTCGATCCGATCGACGGGACGCGCGGCCTCATGTATCAGAAGCGTCCGGCCTGGATCCTCACCGGCGTGGCCGCCTTCGATCCCGCGGGCGCGCGCCCGCCCGCGCTGGCCGACATCGCCCTGGCGGTGCAGACGGAGATCCCGCTCGTCAAGCAGCACCTCTGCGACACGCTGTGGGCGACCGCGGGCGGCGGCGCCGGCGCCGAGCGATGGAACCGCCTGACCGGGGCGCGCACGCCGCTGGGCCTGCGTCCGTCGCGCGCCGCCACCATCGCCCAGGGCTTCGGCGGCCTGGCGCGCTTCTTCCCGGGCGCGCGCGCGGAGCTCGGCGCCGTCGACGACGCGGTGGCGGTGGCGCTGCTCGGCCCGCCGCGCGCGGGCGTGGCCCTGACCTTCGAGGACCAGTACATCTCCACGGGCGGCCAGCTCTTCGAGCTGATGGCGGGCCACGATCGCTGGACCGCCGACCTGCGCCCGCTGTGCGAGCCGCTGCTGGCCGCGCGCGGGCAGGCGCTGGGCCTCTGCTGCCACCCCTATGACCTCTGCACGGAGCTCATCGCCCGCGAGGCCGGCGTCGTGGTGACCGATCCCGCGGGCGCGCGCTTGAACCCGCCCCTCGACGTCTTTTCCCCCTGCGCCTGGGTGGGCTATGCGAACGCCGCCCTGGCCGACTCCGTGGGTCCCGCGCTGCGCGCCGCCCTGGCGGCCAACGGCATGATCGCGGTCGCAAAAAGCTGATCCGCGCCGCCTCAGCGTCCCCGGAATCAGGGCGCCTGGGGGTGTTTTCTTGAACGCTGTTGCGATCTTGGCAACAGCGGTCGCGCTCAAGGGCCCCATCGCGCCGCCGATGAAACAGTCTGGCAATGGGCAAGAAGATCCTCCTCGTCGAGAACGACCCCTCGATCCACGCGGGGCTTCTGCGTCTGGTCAAGACGCTGGGGCACGAGGCGATCGTGGCGGCGACGGCGCGGGAGGCGATCGCCCGCGCCGCGGCGGACAGCTTCGATCTCTGCATCACCGATCTGCAGCTTCCCGAAGGACCAGCGCTGCTGGCCGCCCTGCGCGGCGCGCGCCCGCCCGTCGCCGTCGTCGCGCTGACGTCGCACGGCGCCGTCTCCGAAGCGGTGGCCGCCCTGCGCGCCGGCGCCGCCGACGTGCTGGTCAAACCCTTCCACGTCTCGGTGCTGGAGCAGTCGCTGGTGCGCCTGCTGAACGCACAGTCGACGACGTCCAGCCGCGCGCGCCAGACGCCCGGCGCCGCCGTGATCGGCGAGCACCCGGCGATGAAGCTGGTGCTCGATCGCGTCGACCAGGTGGCGGACACCGACGCCAGCGTGCTGATTCGTGGCGAGACCGGCACCGGCAAGGAGGTCATCGCCCGCCTGATTCACGGCGCCAGCCAGCGCCGCGCCGGTCCCTTCGTCGCCGTCAACATGGCCGCCATCCCCGACTCGCTGGCCGAGTCCGAGCTGTTCGGACACGTGCGCGGCGCCTTCACCGGCGCCGACCGCTCGCGCTCGGGGCGGTTCCTGGCCGCCCAGCGCGGCACGCTGTTCTTCGACGAGATCGGCGACATGCCACGCAACCTGCAAGCGAAGCTGCTGCGCACGCTGCAGGAGCGCCAGGTGACGCCGGTGGGCGGCACGGACTCGATCCCCATCGACGTACGCGTCGTCGCCGCCACGCACCGCAACCTGGAGGCGATGATCCACGACGGCAGCTTCCGCGAGGATCTCTTCTATCGCCTGGACGTCATCCCCATCGAGATCCCGCCCTTGAGAGACCGCCGCCAGGACATTCCGGCCCTGGCCGAGCACTTCCGCAACGAGATGAACGCCCGCGAGGGGCGCAGCGTCCCTGGCTTCGCGCTGGATGTCATGCAGCGCCTGTGCGCCTACGACTGGCCGGGCAACGTGCGCGAGCTGGAGAACCTGATCGAACGTCTGGTCGTCGTCGCCGCCAATCACATGGTGCAGATGGACGATCTGCCGGCGCAGCTGCGCACCAGCGTCATCGACCTCGAGGGCGGCACGCTGGATCTGCCGTCGGGCGGCGTCGATCTGCGCGTCCTCCTGCTCCAGCTGGAAGAGAAGCTGATCGGGCAGGCGCTGGAGCGCACGGGCGGAAACAAGAACCGCGCGGCGGAGCTGCTCGGGATGAACCGCACGACGCTGGTCGAGAAACTCCGTCGCCGGAACGTGGCCTGACGGCCCACAGGCATCACAACGAGCACACATTCTCCGTCGGAGGGACGCGGCATTTCCGACGGAGAGGACACGCGCGACCGTCATCCGGTTGACGGCCGCGCGATCCGCCGACCGCCAACCAGATGACGGTCGAAGGCGACGCCGAAATCCAAGCGCGCGGTTTTTCGCGGCCGGCCACCTGCCACGAACGTGGCACGCCAAGTGCTGTTGATCCCGCGCATGGCCGCGAAGAAACGTAAGAAGGCGAACAAGTCACGCAAGCCGAGTCAGAAAGATCTGATCGCCCGCCGAAACGAGTACGCCGCGAAGTTCTTTCCCTACATCGAGAAGGTCGCTCGCCGGCTGGCGCGCCGCCTGCCCGCGCACGTCGAGATCGACGACCTGATCTCGTCGGGCGTCATCGGGTTGATGGAGGCGGCCGAGCGCTTCGATCCCAAGCGCGTCGATCGCTTCGAGGCCTTCGCCGAGTTCCGCATCCGCGGCGCCATGCTGGACGACCTGCGCTCGCGCGACACGCTGTCGCGGGACATGCGCCGCCTGTCGAACGAGCTGCGCGACGCCACCCGCCGCCTGGAGGCGCAGCTTGGCCGGACGCCCGACCAGGAGGAGATCGCGCGGCGCCTGGGCGTCGGCGTCGACGAGCTGTACGCGCGCCAGCAGAAGCTGTCCGGTTCGTCGGTGGTCGGCATCGACGACGCCGGCCCCGACCTGCTCGAGCGCACGGGCGATCTGCAGGCCGCCGATCCCTTCGAGCAGGCGTCGCGCCGCGAGATGATGGCGCGCCTGGTGGAAGGCATCGAGGATCTGCCGGAGAAGATGCAGCAGGTGCTGTCGCTGTACTACTGCGAGAACTTGAACCTCAAGGAGATTGGCGCCGTGCTGGGCGTGACCGAATCGCGCGTCTGCCAGATCCACGGTGAGGCGACCAAACGCCTGCGCGAAGAGATGGACGAGCTGGCCACCGAAGCGGCGGCGTGAGGCGCTCAGCTCGGCCGCAAGCCCTCAAGCCACGAAGATCACGTCGCATTTCGCGACGGCGTTTTTTCTGATTTTTCGCACTTAAGATTTTCGCGCACCCGTCCGATGGGTGTGGGTATGCGAGACACCACCCGGCACATCAGCCACCGCCGTCCGCCACTCTCCTCGCCGCGCGCCAAGACCATGACCCGGGAGATCTCCCGGACTGGCTCGGTCGTCGCGCCGTCCGCCATGACCCGCGCCGAGCGGGTCGACCTGCTGCGCCGCCTGGTCGGCGCCGGTCAGTATCAGGTCAGCGCACCCTCGCTGGCCGCCCGCATCATGTCCGTCGCCGGCGTGCCGGCGCTCGAAGAGTAGCTCCCGACCACCGCCCTTCCGCCACCCGATCGCTCCCGACCACGAGCTCCGCGGCCTCCCGGCTTCGGGGCTCGTATTTTTTACTCCTCGGGCTCGGCGTTCTCGACCCGGTCGCGGCCGTTGGCCTTCGCGCGGTACATCGCCGAATCGGCCAGGCGCAGGAAGATGTTCTCGCGCCGCTGCTGCGTGCCGCCGGGCGCCAGGTGCTCGCGGTACGACGCCACGCCGATCGACGCCGAGATGCGCGGCAGCGACGTCGTGTCGCTCGATCCCGACGCGGCGTCGAAGAACGTCGTGTCGTGGATGATCTGGCGAAGGGTGTCGGCCGTCTGCCGCGCGCGCTGCAGATTCGCGCCCGGCAGCGCCACCACGAACTCGTCCCCGCCGTAACGGGCCAGCACCGCGCCGGGCGGCGCGTTCTCGGCCAGCAGGCGCGCCACCTTCTGCAGCGTCCAGCTGCCGGCCAGGTGACCGAAGCGATCGTTGACGGTCTTGAAGCGGTCGAGATCGATGAACAGCATCGACAGCTCGCTGTTATCGCGATCGGCGCGCACGATCTCGTCCTCGAGCCGGGTGTGGAAGTAACGGCTGTTGAAGAGGCCGGTCAGGTCGTCGACGCGCGCCAGGGCGCGGGCGCGGATGGCGTCCAGCGCGTTCTGGATCGACGACGACATGTACGCGGCGAAGATGCGCAGCAGCTCCTTGTCGCGCGGCACGTACGGCCCGCCCGAGCGCCGGTTGGCCAGGTACAGCACGCCGCAGATCGATTCACCGACGATGACCGGCACGCCGATCAGCGTGTGCAGCTCGCAGCCGGCGGCGGCCAGCACCATCGGATCGTCGGCGGCCATCTGGTCGGTCTGGAAGGGGCGCCCCGAGCGATAGATCTGCCCGGCGAACCCGCGATCGCTGGGGATCCGCTTGCCCAGCAGGCTCTCGCCGCCGGGCCCGAAGGCGGCGATGAAGGTCAGGCGCGGCGCCGGCGACCCCGCCAGCTTGGCGCGCGGGTCGTCGAGGAGGATCCCGCCCGACTCGGACGGTACGAAATCGTTGGCGCGTTCCAGAATCTCCCGCAGGGCGGCGTCGAGGCGGACATCCCAGCGCTCGGTCTCGTCCTGCTCGCGGCGCACGCGCACGAAGAAGCGGGCGATCTCCTCGGGCGACAGGGTCAGGATCGGACCGGGCAGGAAGGCCGGGTTCGGGATCGAGAACTCCTCCGTTCGCATCTTCAGCGGGATGGGCGGGCGAGGGGGCGGGTCCTGATTGGCCACAGCGCTCTGATTACATCACATCTGGCCAGCGGCCGCGCCGAATCCTGGTGTTTTCAGCGCAGGGGACACTCCCCGGCGGGGGCGGCGGCGGCCGGTGCGGCGGCGCCTGCCGTTACTGTAGGACGGGCGCTGGCGATGGCGCGCTTCAGCGCGCCGATGGCGGCCAGGTCCAGCGCCTCGCCCGTGTAGACGATCGCCTGCTGGGCGTCCAGGACCAGCGTGGCCGGGATGCGGCGCTGCCCCAGCGCGTCGGCCAGGTGAAAGTCGGGGTCGGTCAATTGCTGGAAATCGATGCGCCGATCGTGCGTGAACCGTTCGACGCTCTGGCGGTTTTCGCCGACCGCCACGCCCAGCACGGCGGCGCCGCACGCGCCCGCCTGCCGCGACAAGCGCTGCAGCGCTGGCGCCTCGCGCACGCACGACTCGCACCAGGGAGCCCAGAAGCTTACCAGCGCCGGCCGCCGCCCCAGCGCATCGCCGAACCGCTGCGGCCGACCGGTCAGATCGCCGAGCAGCACGTCGCGAAAGTCGGCGCCGCCACCCGGGGCGGCCCGCGCGACCGGCGCCGGCGTGGATCGGACCTGACCGGCGCACGAGAGCGAAGCCAGGCAGGGCAGCAGGATTAGAACCGAATCCCTAACGCGCATGTGCCGATGTCGACGCGCAAGCCGTTGCTGCGAGAGTACCGTTCATACCCGATATCAGCGTGCACGTCCTGGCCCCAGCGTGTCAAAGGCCAATCGACGACGATGGCGCCGCCGATCGTTCGCGCGTCGAATCCATCGAGATCGCTGTCTGCGGTGCGGAAGCCGGTGGTGTCGGCCGGATCGGCGGCGGTGGTGAAATAGCGCGTGGCGGTCTGGTGGTGAAAGCGACCGGTGGCGCGCACGTGCAGCCAGGGGAGCACCCGCTGCGCCAGTTCGGCCTCGACTGTCTGGGCGGCGATGCCCCAGTCGTCGAGGTACGCGCGGTAAGAGAGCTTCAGCGCCCCCTGCCACGGCAGCCACTGCGCCAGGCGCCCGGCCAGGGCGTGGCGCTGGCGCAGGCGGGGCAGGCGCTCCTCGCCGCGGTTGCCGTCGGCGAGAAGGACGCTGCTCCAGGTGTTGATCAGCGTGCCGGTCTGCACCGTGCCGCCGTACGAGAGCGCGCCGATGGTCGTCGGCGACAAGAGCTGCGTCAGCGTCAGGTTGACGTTCGTGGTCGAGCGGCTGCCGCGGCTTTTCCGCGTGCCGTTCAGGTTGAAGCGATCGAACCAGTCCATCACCTGATTCACGCTGGCGCCGATGACCGCGTTGTCCTCGGCCAGCGAGCGCGTGATGCCAAGGCCCAGCGACCACGATTGAAACGGCTCCTCGATGTGAAAGGCGGCGCGGAAGGAGACGTCGGTCACCGCGCTCCACCGGTACGTCGTCAGCGTGTCCAGCGTCTCGGCGCTGTTCACGCGCGACGGCGTGCTGATGGCGTCGACGGGCGCGTCGATCGGCTTGCCGAAGCGCGAGTGATCGGGCGAGGCCGCGGTGATGATGTCGACGGGGACCCAGAGCCGCTCGGTCAGGCGATCGCCGAGCTTCGCCACCACCTCGGCCTGCGGCTGCTCGATGGTGGCGTCCTCCAGCCCGGGGCCGCCGGGCGGGCCGGCGGCCGATTGATAACCCTTGCTGCCGGTCTGCGCGAAGTGGGTGTAGCGGACGGCCGCCGATTCGATCCGGTAGGCGGGCGGCGCGGCCGGCAGCGCGTCGCCGGCGCCGGCCGGCGCGGGGAGCGCGGCGGGCGCAGGCACCGCGGCCGCGTCGACCGCGGCCAGCAGAAGGGTCAGGGCGGCGATCACTGGCAGCCGCAGCCACCGCCCGCGGGCGTGCCGTCACCGCCGGCCGCGCCTTCACGGGTGCTGTAAAACTTTTGTTTCCGGTGCGCATCGAGTGCGTCGGTGTCGAAGCGCATCATCGGATCGGCCAGGCGCTTGCGGCGGTTCTGCGGGACCACCACGCACCCGGCGGCCGAGGCCAGCGTCGCCAGGCAGAGCGCCAGCGCGCAGAGCCGCCCGCGCGCCGTCACGGCCGCCGCTCCCGCGGGCCGGTGACGAAGCTGTCGATCACGCCGGCCGCCGCGGCGAAGAATGCCGACGTCAGCAGGACCCCGAAGGGGAGCCGCTTGCGATTGGGCAGCGTGGGGTCGAACGGGTCGCGTTCCTCCATCGCGATCACCGTCGCCGCCGACGTCGCCAGCGAGAGAAGGCCGAACCCCACCGCCCGCTTCCAGCGCCGGTTCGCGACCTCGGCGACCCAGGGCGCCGCCGCGAACCCGGCCGCCATGACGTAGACGCCGGCGTGCTGGCGCCCGGGCCGATCGTCGTCGGCCAGCAACAGGCTGCCCGCCATGAACGGCAACAGCACGGTCAGGGAGCCGGCGACGGCGCCGGTGGCGCGCGGGCTTTCGGCGGCGGGCGGCGCGCTGATCAGCTCGTCGGCCAGGGCGGCGCGCGGCTTTCCGACGACGATCGCGGCGGCCAGCAATGCTGCGTCGAGAAGACGTGGGTGTTTCATGAGCCGGGCGACGTTAGCACGCGGGACCAGGCCGGAACGCGCGCGTCAGGAGCGTGTCCCGGTATTCACCGGCACGCGCCTTCGCGCGACCGCTACACCACGTCGGCGGCTTCCGGATCGAAGGTCGTGCGGTAGGCGGCGCGCAGGCGCACGCGCCGTTCGAGGTCGCGGATGATGATGTCCCCCACGTCCATGCCATAAAGCTCGTGGATCGAGTGGATGCCACCCGGCGTGAAGACGTTCAGCTCGAGGATCTTGTCGCCCACGATGTCGACGCCGACGAAGTAAAGCCCGTCGGCCAGCAGCTTGGGGCGCATGATGTCGCAGATGCGGGCCTCGACCGCGCCGAACTCGCACTTGCCGCGCAGGGCGGTCGACGGGGTGCCGTCGCCGTTGCCGCCGATGGTGCTGCGCCGCCGGTAGATCGCCACCCGATCGCCGTCGCGGATCGGCTCCGCGTTCAGCAGCAAAAGGCGCTTCTCGCCCTGCTCGACCTCGGGCAGGTACTCCTGCGCGATGGCGTAGCCGTCCTTGGTCAGCGTGCTGATGATCTGGTTCAGGTTCGAGACCTGGCGCCGGCGCAGGTAGAACACCCGCTCGCCGCCGCGCGGGGCCAGGGGCTTGAGCACCGCGGGCCCGTCCAGGGCGCGCAGGAACTCCTTGAGCCGGGCCTTCGAGCGCGAGACCAAGCTCTTCGTGCGCACGTCGGCCGGGAACTCGGCCAGGTACATGCGGCTGCCGGCGCGGCGCAGCCCCTCCGGGTCGTTGACCACCAGCGTGCCGCCCAGGCGCAACCGCCAGCCGAAGTCGATGATGGGCGCCGCCGGCCCGCCCGCGGCCTCGCGCACCGGGTTATAGCGAAGGAAGACCACGTCGAAGCTGCCCAGCGTGTCTTCTTCGCTGACCGCCTCGTCGGATGCCAGCGCGGCGGCGTACTCGGCGGTGTTCTGGTACTCGCCGGTGCGCACGCGCGTGGTCGTGGCCAGCACGTTGTTGTCGTCGAGAAAAGACAGGTTCTCGACGGAGACGAAGCGGACGTCGTGGCCGCGCCGCTGCGCCGCCAGCGCCAGGTAGACGCCGGCATAGCTTGGCTGCTGGGTGCGGACGTCGGCGACGACGAAGCAGATGCGCATGACGACAGTTGGCTGAGAAGGTGAGGTCAGGAGGCAGGCGGGGAAGACCCGCCCGCGCCCCCCGGTTCGGTGGGCGCACTGGATTGTGACGCGAAAGCCGCCTCGTGGGCGCGCAGGATCTGCGCCAGCCGATCGAGGGGCAGCGCCGGAGCCAGGTGCCCGGACTGGCCGCGCATCTCGTCGGCCATGCACAGCGCGTTCAGGATGGCCTCCTCCGTCCCCTCCACCACCGCCTCGTACAGGGGATCGCACGCCTCGTCCAGCAGGACGTCCAGGCGCGCCGTCATGCGCGACGTCTGGCGCGGCACCTTGTTCGCCGTCGAGAAGGCGACGATGATCTCGCCCGACCCGTGCGCGGCGAACGAGCCGATGCGGCCGATCCCCAGCGCGGCCCGCTTGCACAGGCGGACCAGCTGCGACGACAGCAGCGGCGCGTCGGTGGCGATGATGGTGATGATCGACCCGGCGTTGCGCTCGCGCCGCGGCTCGGTGAAGGCGCGCTCCAGCACCTCGCCGACCGGCGCGCCGTTCACGCGCAGCGAGCGCATGATCCCGAAGTTCGACTGGACGAGGATCCCCAGCGTGTACGACTCCCCCGGCAGCGCCGCCGGCGCCGACGCCGCCTGCGTCTCCACGCGGCGCGAGCTGGTGCCGATCCCCGCCTTGAAGTCGCAGGTGATGAGCCCGGTGCCGGCCCCGACCGAGCCTTCGCCAACTGGCCCTCCCGCCGCCTGCTCGATCGCCCGGTAGACATGCTCGGATCGAACGTGGCGGCCGACGGCGTCGTTCAGCCAGGAATCGTCGCACTCGCCGACGATGGGGATGATGACGTCCTGGTCGACGCCGATGCCGGGAGACTGGCGCGTCATCCACTTCACGGCCGCGTCGGACACCTTCCCGACCGCCAGCGTGTTGGTCAGCAGGATCGGCGTTTCGAGGAAGCCCCACTCCGCCACCTGCGTGAGCCCCGAGACCTCGCCGGCGCCGTTCAGCACGAAGCTGCCGGCCAGCACGCGGTTGTCGATCACCGCCTCGGTGGGGACGATGGCGGTGACGCCGGTGCGGACCGGGCCCTCGCCGACCTCCAGCGGCCCGTCGCCGGCGATCAGCGTCGTGTGGCCGACGCGCACGCCGCCCACGTCGGTGATGGCGTTGTGCGGGCCGACCGGGAATCGCCCGACGGAGAATCCCAGGTCGCGCAGCCGCCGCCTCATTACTCGGTCGGCGTCGGTGTGGTCGGCGTCGAGTCCGGCGCGCCGGTGGGTGCGTTCGGGGCGACGGCGGTGGCGTTGCCGCTGGCGCTGGCGCCGCCGGCGCCGTTGCCGCTGGCGCCGCCGTTGCCGTTGCCGTTGCCGCCGCCGTTGCCGCCGCCGTTTCCGTTGTTGTGGCCGCCGTTGCCGCCGCCGTTTCCATTGCCGGCCGCCGCGCCCGCCGTCGCCGTCGCTGCCGCCGTCGTCGCCGTCGCGGGCCGCACCAGCCCGAACACCGACGCCCGCTCCGCCGCCCGGGCCTCGCGGCGCTTTTCGCGCAGGCGCTTCAAGCCGCCTTCCAAAATCTCGCCGATCAGCGTCCGGTACTCGATCCCCGCCGCCGCCGCGATCAGGCACAGGTCCGAGTACCCGGGCGTCAGCCCCGGCAGCGGGTTCACCTCGATCACGTACAGCTCACCCTTGGGCGTCATGCGCATGTCCACGCGCGAGACGTCGCGGCAGTCGAGCGCGTCGAAGGTCTCGCGCGCCACGCGCTCGATGGCCTTGAGCTCGACCGGCGTCAGCTGGGCCGGGCACTGATAGGTGACGTGCTTCTCCCATTCCTGCTTGATCTGAAAGTCGTACACCGGCCGCGGGTTGGCCTTGTCGAGAAACAGGATCTCCATGGGCGGCAGCACGCGCGGCCGCCGATCGCCGAGCAGCCCGACCGTGAACTCGCGCCCCGGGATGTAGACCTCGATCAGCGCCGGCTGGCGGTATTTCTCGATCAGCTCGCGCACCACCGCGCGCAGGGCGGCGTCGTCGTCGACCACCGACGCCGACGCGCTGACCCCCTTCGACGATCCCTCCTGGTTGGGCTTGACGATCAGCGGGAACTTCAGCTTGGGCGACAGCCGCTCGCGCCCGGTCTCCATCAGCTGGAACTCCGCCGTCAGGATCCCGTGCTGCATCAGCACCCGCTTCGACAGCGCCTTGTCCAGCGCGATCGACAGCGTCGCCGCGTCCGACCCGCTGTACGGGATCCCCAGCAGCTCGCACAGCGCCGGGACCGCCGCCTCGCGGTTGCGCCCTTCGACGCCCTCCGCGATGTTGAAGACCAGATCGACCGGCGTCTCCATCAGCTGGCGCGGCAGCTCGGCCGTCGCCTCGAGCGGCAGCACCTGGTGGCCATAGCTCTCCAGCGCGTCGCGAATCGCCTCGATGGTCTCGGGCGCGTCGTACTCCGCCTCGGCGTCGTTGCCGCCCTTGGGGTCGACGCGCTTGACGTTGAAGGTGAACCCGATGCGCAGCGGCTCCGCGGGCCGCCGCCGCCGCGTGCCCGGCTTTTCCACCAGCTTTTGGCGCACGGCCGCGCTCTCGACGATCCCGGCCAGCGTCTCGGCGTACGTCAGCCCCTCGCGCGCCGTCGCCCCGAACAGGCTCGACCCGCGCTCCAGCGACGGCAGCGCGTTCACCTCCAGCAGGTGAATGCGCCCGTCCTCGCCCAGCCGGAAGTCGATGCGCCCCACGTCGCGGATCCCGATCGTCCGCACCGCCTGCTTCGAAATGGCGCGCAGCCGCGCCACCACGTCGCGCGGCAGATCGGGCGGGCAGCGCACCTGCACCTTGCTGGAGTCGGCCGACTTCAGCCGGTAGTCGTAGATGTTGAACCGGCTGCGCGCGCTGGGATCGACGACGTAGTCGACCGGCAGCAGGATGCCGTCGTCGCCGCGCCCCTCGAGAAACGGCACCGTCACGTCGCTGCCGGCCACGAACTCTTCGACCAGGACGCCGTTCGGGTACGCGCGCAGCGCGCGCGCCAGCGCCTCGGGCAGCGCGCGCGCGTCGCGCACCACCGCGTCGTCGCCGATCCCCTTCGACGATCCCTCGTAGTTCGGCTTGACGATCACCGGCAGCGCCAGCCCCAGCGTGCCGGGGTCGCGCACGCGGCGCGCGTCGTCCGGCGTCAGCAGCCGCCCGCGCGGCATGTCGATCCCCTGCCGCCCCAGCACCAGCTTGGTCAGCCACTTGTCCAGCGTCACCGTCAGGACGTAGGCGTCCGAGCCCGTGTAGGGAAACCCCAGCTCCTCGAACAGCGCCGGGTAGAACGCCTCGCGCGCCCGGCCGCGCCGCCCCTCGGCGGTGTTGAAGATCAGATCCGGTCCGTACGATTCGATGCGCGCCGCCAGCCGCGAGGCGGGGCCGGTCACCTCGATCTTCTCCACCTCGTGCCCGCCGGCGCGCAGCCCCTCGGCGATGGCGTTGACGGTGTCGGCCGAATCGAACTCGGCCTCTTCTTCGCTGTCGGTCAGGCGCAGGTTGTGGGTGAACGCTATGCGCATGGACGCCGGTCACTCGCCGCGACCACGCGCGGCCGCATCACCCTAACAGGATTCCCCCGCGCGCGCCGAGAGCTTCTGCGACCTTGTCGCCCAATTTTTTCAGATCGTCGCCGGGCCGCACAAGGTAAGCGTCCACACCGACCGCGAACGCTTCCTTCACCGATTCGTACGACGGATACGCGGTGTAAAGAACGGAGGCGCAGTGGGGAAGCAACCGCTGCGCCTGCTCGATCACGCGCACCCCCGACGACCCGCTCAGGTGGCGGTCGGACAGCACCAGGTCGTAGGGCTGGTGCTTGATCAGCTCCAGCGCCTCGTCGCCGTCCTTGGCCGCCGTCACCTGATACGACCTGCCGAGAAAATCGGCGAGCAACTGGCGGCGCGTCCCCTCCGCCTCGACCAGCAGGATGCGCCCCCCGGATCCTGTGGTCGTGCGCGTGAGGCGCGGGCGGGCCAGCTGCTCGTCGCGCCGCGAGAGCGCCCGTCTGATCCGAAAGCGCAGATCCTCGACGTCGCTGATCGGTTTCTCGATGTAGTCGTGGGCGCCGATGTCCAGCGCCGCGACCGCGGTGTCGTACGAGCTGTAGCCGGTGATGAGGACGATGGCCGGCGCCGGCGTCAGCAGGCGCGCCTGGCGCAGCACCTCCAGCCCCGACGCGCCCGGCAGGTTCTTGTCGGTCAGCACCAGATCGAAGCGCCGCTTCTGCATGAGGTCGATCGCCTCCTCGGCGGAGGCCGCGGTGGTGACCCGGAAACCCCCGCGCCGCAGCGCCTCGCGCAGCACGGTCAGCACCACCGCCTCGTCGTCGACCACCAGCACCTCGTGGCCGGTCGGGATCACCGGCGTGCGGGCGCGCGGCATGGTGGTGTCCGCGATCAGGCGGATGTCGACGTCGCGGTGGGGGGCGGGCGTGCGCTCCGTGTCGTGGTTGGTCAGGATGCCGACCTTGGCCAGAAACTCGATCAGCCGGACGCCGATGGCCTCGCCCTGGCGCCGCTTGGCCGTCGAGGCCACCACGCGCCCGAGCAGGCCCAGCGCCGCCCGCGGCAGGTACGCGCGCACGCCGCCGTAAAGCGCGTCGCGCAGCCGGTCCACCGACGGCGCGCCGTCGACCACCACCACCGCCGCGCCGGTGGCGCGAGCCCGCACCTCGGCCAGGCGCGGGTCCAGGCGCTGGCGCGGCTCCAGGCTGACGACGACCGCGTCCGGGCTCTGGCCCTGCGCGCGCGCCCCGGCGGCCGCCTGCAGCTCGTCGTCGCCCATGACGACGATGGCCGGGTCGCGCTGCGCCTGCGCCACCATCGCGTCCAGCTCGGCCGTCAGCGCCGGCTCGGTCCGCGCCAGCTCGTCGCGATTCCCGGCGAACGCATTCATGATGAGAAGGCCGCGCGTGCGGGCGCGCCGGAACCCCACCAGGCGCTTGACATGGGCGCGCAGCAGCGCCTCGACCTCCGGCAGCGGCCGCGGCAGCACGGCGGCGGCGCCACGCGCGAAGGCCTCGCCGCAGGGTGACGGGTCGCTGGACGCCACCAGCACGATGTCGCTGAACGGCCGCACCTCGCGCGAGGCGGCCAGCAGGTCGGGCGGCGCCGCGGGATCGTCCAGGTCGCGATCCATGATCGCCAGGTCGAACGATTCGTCGGCCAGGCGCGCGATCGCCTGCTCGTTGGTGCCTACCTCCAGCACGTAGCCCTCGCTGGCCAGCGCGGCGGCGAACCGGCGCCGCTCGGTTGGATCCGACAGGCCGACCAGGAAACGTTCCTGGCCGCCGCGCGCCGCGTTCCGCAGCGCTTCCAACGGCCGCGCGGACCCGTCGTCATCCACCATGAGGGGCTGGCGATTGTAACGCAAAATGAGCGGCGCCAAGGATTCCTGCTGGCGCGGCGCGCGCGCCGCCGCTTCCCGCATGCATTCGGCGAAACGGCGTGTGACAATCGAGGTGGCGGTGCCGTGTGGACGAACTGGTCGTTCCCGAGCGCGATGAGCTGGCGGACTGGGACCGCCCCGGCGCGCTCGATCGCCCGCCCGGCGCGCCGGGCGGGCAGCCCACCGTGGCCGCCCGCCTGATCCAGCGGCTTTCCGCCCTGTTCGCGCGCGGCCTGGACGCCTTCACGCGCTCGGGCCCCGCCGCGGAGGGCGAGCCCGTCGCCATGCGCCGCACCGGGGGCCCGATCGCGCGCTGGATCTCGTTTCCGCGCGGCGTGCGCCTGGCGACGGCGGCCACCTCGGCCAGCGCGGCGGGCATGGCGGCATGGGGTGTTTTCGCGATGGCCGGGGACGAGCTGGGCGTCGCGGTGGCGGCGGCTGCTGCTGCGGCCGTGCTGTCCGCCGTCTCGGGCCCGCTGGGCGTGCGCCTGGCCAATCGGCTGCACCGCCTGATCGTGGCGCGCCGGCGCTATCGCGTCTCCGAGCTGCGCGGCATCGCCGATCGCCACGCGGTCGCCGTGCGCGGCGTGGTGGTGGCGCGGCGAACGGCGGCCTCGGCGCTGACCGGCCGGGAGGCGGTGTGGTCGCTGGCCCGCTTTCGCAAGGGCGCCTGGCTGGCGAACGACTTTTTCCACGAGTCGGCCGTGGATTTCCTGCTCGACGACGGCACCGACGAGCCGATCTGGGTCGAGGTCACGGGCGGCATGCTGCTGGATCCGTTCCCCGCCGAAGCGCGCGTCCAGTTCCACAGCACGACGCTGCTCGAGCTGGACCACCCCTTCCTCACCCGCTTGCGCCTCGACGACCGCGAGGTCTTCGGCGCCGAGATCAACATCGCGCCCGGCGACGTGGTGGACGTGGTGGGGCGCCTGTCGCGGCGCCTGGATCGAACCGCCCCGTCGGAGTCGGGCCGCGATCCGCCCCAGCGCCGATCGCTGCGTTCGGGGACGCGCGTGCCCGTCATGGTGCGCAAGGTGAGCGAGCTCGACCTCAACCTCGCGCGCGTGCGCCGGACGCTGCCCAAGGGTCCGCCAGCGCTGTCGCCGGGCGAGCCGCCGGTCCGCAAGTTCTGAGCGGGTCGATCAGCGGGTGACGGTCGCCGCCGGGGCCGGCGACTCGAACGCCTCCAGCACCGGGTGCCCCTGCAGCCCGGGCGGATTGGGGTAGCCGAGCGCCCACAGGGCGGTCGCCGCGGTGTCGACGGTGCTGATCGGGCTGTGGATGCGGTGGCCGGAGCGGACGCCCGGGCCCCAGGTGATCCAGGGGATCAGCAGATCCTCCTTGATCGCGCCGGAGTGGTTGCGCCCGTGCCCGCCGTGATCCGACGACAGGATGAACAGCGTCTCGTCGTCGAGCCCCGCCGCGGAGACGGCGTCGACCAGCGTCCCCAGGCAGCGATCGGTGTGGCGGATGGCCTCCATTTGCGGATCCGACATCCAGCCGATGGCATGGCCGCGCTCGTCGGGGTCGGAGAAGTGGACGAACTCGACCTGGGGTTTCTTCTCGACGAAGTAGCGGGCGGCTACCTCGACGACCTTCTTGCAGAAGAAGCCGGGGCGCGAGAAGACGTCGACGGAGCCGGGGCGCGTGATGTGCTCCAGCTTGCGCTTGCCGACGAAGGCGGCCGAGTGCGCGCCCGCGTGCTCGGCGGCGTCGAAGATCGTCGGCACCAGGATGTAGCCGCGCTCGGGTTTCCAGGTGTTCCAGCTGAGGCCGTGCTGGGCCATGTCGAACCCCGACAGCATCGCCGCGTGCGACGGCAGCGTGGAGGCGTGGCGGATCGTGCGCGCCACCATCGACCACGATCCCTTGCGCATGATCGCGTCGTGCACGGGCGGGTGCACGTCCATCAGCGCGTCGGGGCGCAGGCCGTCCTCGCTGATGATGATGACGTGGCGGATGGCGCGCTTGTCGGTGGCCGCGGCGTTCGGGTCCGAAGCAGCCGTCGCTGGCGCTGGCGTTGGCCCGGGCGCGTTCGCGGGCGTGGCCGGCGGCGCGGGCTTGCTCGCGACGGGCGCGGGGGCGGCCGAGGGTAACCTGTTCCGCCGACAGCTCGCCTCCGCGCCCAGCAACAGCACGAAGACGATCGCGAAGGCGAAAAACCGCATTGAAGCACAATACCAGAGAACCCTGGCGCCGGCGCCGCCCGGGTGGCCGCCGCGCGCCCGCGACTGCGTCCTTGCAGGTTTTCCAAATTGCCCTACTCTTGGGCCCATCGGAAGAATTGTTATTTCGTGTGGCTCGCCGCGAGCGGCCGCGAAACGGTTTGGTGATGTTGTCTGGGGGCGTGCGTGGGTGCCGGTGGGGCTTGCCGCCCTGACCGCGCTGTCGTGCGCCACCAGCGGCACGCCGTGCGGGGCCGATCGCGACTGCCGCCTGGATCGGATCTGCGAGACCGGCCGCTGCGTCTGGCCGCCGGCGCCCGGCGCCGCGCGCGTGCGGGCGTCCGCGGCCGGTGCTCCAGCGTCCCTCGGCGCCGCGGCGCTGCCCACACCGGTCAACGAGCCGGCGCTGCCGATGTTCCGCCTGGGCGTCAACCACCGCGGCCGCTCGCCATTCGCCCTGCCGGACAAGAAGCCGTCGGTCTGGTGGACGTTCCCCACCGGCGCCGCGATCACCTCGTCGCCCGCCGTGGCCGACGACGGCTCCGTGCTGTTCGGATCGCACGACGGGCGCGTCTACAGCGTGGCCCACGACGGGACGCTGCGCTGGTCGCACCTGACCGGGGACATCATCTTCAGCTCGCCGGCCATCGCGCGCGAT
This sequence comes from Polyangia bacterium, assembly GCA_035544495.1. Lineage (GTDB taxonomy): Bacteria > Myxococcota_A > Polyangia > Fen-1088 > Fen-1088 > DATKEU01. Next base: position 23,810 of record DATKEU010000266.1, read on the forward strand.
GGCGGCGTGTACATCGGCTCCGACGACGATCACCTGTACGCCATCGCGCCGGGCGGCGACAAGCCACGCTGGGTGTTCCAGGTGGGGGCCTGCCCGCAGCGCGTGGGCGTCGGGCGCGAGGCCAGCCGCTGCGACGTCGATGCCGGGCCCACCGTCGGCCCCGACGGCATCATCTATACCGGCGGCGACGGCGTCTACGCCATCAACCCCGACGGCACCCTGCGCTGGCGCTTCGCCACCGGCGGCCACGTCTCGTCGGCGCCCGCCGTCATGTCGGACGGCACGGTGATCGCCGGATCGCAGGACGATCTGGTCTACGCCATCGGCGCCAACGGGCAGAAGCGCTGGGACTTTCGCACCGGCGGCGACGTCGAATCCAGCCCCGCCATCGGCGACGACGGCACCATCTATGTCGGTTCGGACGATCGCAAGCTCTACGCGCTGGGCCCGGACGGGAGCTTGCGCTGGGCCCTGAACACGGGCGGCGACATCCGCGCCTCGGCCGCCGTGGGCGCCGGCGCCGTCTACGTCGGCTCGTTCGACAGTCTCTTTTACGCGGTCCGCGTCGACGGCACGCTGGACTGGACGTTCCGCACCGGCGATCGCATCCTCTCCTCGGCGCTCATCGACGCGCGCGGCGCCGTGCTGTTCGGCTCGCAGGACGATCGCCTCTATGCGCTCGAACCCGACGGCCAGCTGCGCTGGTCGGTCGAGCTCGGCGGCGACGTCGACAGCTCCCCGGCGCTGGCCGCGGACGGCACCATCTTCGTCGGCTCGGACGACAAGAAGATGTATGCCCTGCGCGCGCCGGCGACGCCGGCGGGCCACTGATAGCAACAAACCAAACGACAAAGTAAAAACGACAAACGAACAGACCAACAACCAATCAACTAATCAACCGAAACACACCCAACACACAAAGAAACGGATACCGATTGAGCATTGAAGATTCTGCAGTACGCATTCCCACTCCGCGCGCCCATGCGCGCAAGCTGACCGGGCGGATCAAGATCCACCCCGTCGGCTACGGCTTCGTCGTCCCCGACGACAAATCGGAGGATGTCCACGTCTCGGCCCGCAACCGCGGCGCCGCCATGGACGCCGACACCGTCGAGATCGAGTCCTGGCAGGGCCTGCGCGGCTTTGAAGGGCGCGTGCTGCGCGTCCTCGCGCGCGGGCGCGCCAAAATCACCGGCCAGCTCGCGCGCGCCGGCAAGCACCTCATCCTCCAACCCGACGATCCGCGCATCACCGGCGCCGTCAGCCTGGAGGGCCACGTGGCCCTGACGCTGATCGGCCAGGCGGTGGTCGCGGAGATCACCCGTTATCCCGACGTCCCCGACGGCCCGATGGCCGCCGCCGTGCTGAAGGTCCTGGGCGATCCCGACGACCCGCGCACCGAGGTCGAGAAGGTGCTGGCCTGCGCCGACGTCACCGAGGAGTTTCCCGACGAGGTGGCGCGCCAGGCGGCGCATCTGCCCGACGTCGTGCGGCCCGAGGACATCGTCGATCGCGCCGACCTGCGCCACATCCCGTTCACCACCATCGATCCGGAGACGGCGCGCGACTTCGACGACGCCGTGGCCATCGAACGCCTGCCCGGCGGCGGCACGCGCCTGTGGGTGGCGGTGGCGGATGTCTCGCACTACGTGCGCGAGGGGACGCCCGTCGACATCGAGGCCCGCAAGCGCGGCTGCAGCATCTACCTGCCGAACCGCGCCATCCCCATGCTGCCGGAGCCGCTGTCCGCCAACATCTGCTCGCTGGTGCCAGAGCAGGACCGGCTGGCGATGGTGGTGCGCATCGACCTCGATCGGCACGCGGCCATCGTCGAGAGCGACTTCAGCGCGGCGGTCATTCACTCGCGCGCGCGCCTCGACTATCCGGGCGTGGCGGCGGCGCTGGCCGGTGATACGCGCGGCAAGCGCAAGAAGTACGAGCCGCTGCTGCCGGCGCTGCGGGCGATGGACAGCCTGGCTCGCCAGCTGAACGCGGCGCGCGTCGCCCGCGGGGCGCTGAACTTCGATCTCCCCGAGCCGGTCGTCGAGCTGGACCACGACGATCCGCGCCTGGTGCGCGACATCCGCAAGTCACGCCGCGATCCCGGCGAGCGCCAGGCCTACTCGATGATCGAGGAGTTCATGCTCGCCGCCAACGAGGCGGTGGCAGCCAGCTTCCGCGAGCGCGGCGAGGACGCACTCTGGCGCATCCACGACGCCCCCGATCGCGGCCGCATGGAGGAGTTCGCGATCCTGGCCGAGCACTATGGCATCGCCATCAACGTCGACGACGCCCGCACGCCCAAGGGCCTGCACCGCGTGCTCGATCGCCTGAAGGGCCATCCGGCCGAGAAGGCGCTGTCGTTCCAGATGCTGCGCTCGCTGAAGCAGGCGACGTACGACGTGGTGAACATCGGCCACTTCGGCCTGGCGTCGCGGGATTACCTGCACTTCACCTCGCCGATCCGCCGCTATCCCGACCTCATCGATCACCGCTTGCTGAAGAGTCGCCTGGCCGGGCTGCGCAAACCGTCGGGCGGGTGGAGATCGCCGCGCGAGGCGCCGGTGCCGGAGCGGGCGGCGCTGCAGAAGATGGCGGCGGACGCCTCCTTCGCCGAGCGGCAAGCGATGGAGGTCGAGCGCGAGGTCGTCGATCTCTACCGCGCGTTTTTCCTGCGCGATCGCATCGGCGACGTGTTCGACGGCGTGATATCGGGCGTGGCCGGCTTCGGGGTGTTCGTGGTCATCGACCAGCCGTTCGTCGAGGGGCTGGTGCGCATGGAGGCGCTCTCCGACGACTACTACACCTTCGACGAGGCGGCCTCGCGCCTGGTGGGGCGGCGTTCCGGGCGGACCTTCGCGCTCGGCGATCCGGTCAAGGTCGAGGTCCAGTCGGTCAGCGTCGTGCGGCGCAAGGTCGACTTCGCCCTGCACGAGCACCGCGAGGCGGAACGCCGCCGCGGCGAGCACGTCACGTCCGACGGCGAGGGAGCACGCCACGGCCGCCGGCGTGAAAAAGAGCGCCGCCACGGCAGCGACGGCGAGCGGGCGCGCGCCGGGCGCGGGCGCGCCGAAAAGGCCGCGCGCGCGGGCCGCGCCGGCGGCGATCGCTCGCCGGCAGCTGGCGCCCGCGACAAGGGACACGCCAAGGGCAAGCCCAAGGGCCCGGGCAAACGCACCAGGAAGAGCCGGCGATGACCATCCGCGAACAGCTGGAGGCCGACGAGGAGGCGGTGCTGTCCCCCTTCGCCCAGAAGAGCCGGGCCAGCCGGGGCCGCGCCCACCCGGAGCCACCCGACCCCGCGCGCCCCATCTTCCAGCACGATCGCGATCGCATCATCCACTCGAAGGCGTTCCGCCGCCTGGCCGGCAAGACGCAGGTCTTTCTCGCCCCGGAGGGCGACCACTATCGCACGCGCATCACGCACACGCTGGAGGTCGCGCAGATCGCCCGCACCGTCACGCGCGCCCTGCGCCTGAACGAATCGCTGACCGAGGCCATCGTCATGGGCCACGACCTCGGCCACACGCCGTTCGGCCACGCCGGCGAGAAGGTGCTGGCGAAGCTGATGCCCGACGGCTTCCATCACGTCAAGCAGTCGCTGCGCGTGGTCGACGTGCTCGAGCGCGACGGCCGCGGTCTGAACCTCAGCCTCGAGGTGCGCGACGGCATCCTCAAGCACTCGAAGGGCAAGGGGCACATCATCTCCGACAACGCCAACTTGATGGCGATGACGCTGGAGGGGCAGATCGTCCGCATCAGCGACATCGTCGCCTACGTCAACCACGACCTGGACGACGCCATCCGCGGCCGCGTGGTCAGCGCGGGCGAGGTGCCGGCGGGGATCCTGGCCGTGCTGGGACAATCGCACAGCGATCGCATCGCCCGCATGGTGGGCGACATGGTCACGGCG
>DATKEU010000267.1:0-6197 GCA_035544495.1 Polyangia bacterium
TGGCCCTGCACGCGCAGGTGACCATCGACGATCAAGCGGCCGTTCTTCGTCTTCGGCAGCGGCAGCGCGTCGACCAGCGGGTGGGGCGACGACGGAATAGTGGACACCAGCGTGCGCGTCGGAATCACCGTGCCGTCGGCCAGGATGGCGGCCTCGGCGGTGGCGGCCTGCAGGCGCTGGTTCAGCACCAGCTCGACCCCGCGGCGGCGCAGGATCTTGGCGGCGAAGGCGCGCAGCTTGGGCGACACCTCGGGCAGGATCTCGTTCTGGCCGTGCACCAGCACCACGCGGATGTCGCGCGGGTCGATGCGGCGGTACAGGCGCGCGACGTCGCGGACGAAGTCGTTCAGCTCGGCCACCACCTCGACGCCGGAGAAGCCGCCGCCCGCCACGACGAACGTCAGCAGCTGCCGGCGCAAGGCCGGATCGTCGTCCTCGACGTCGGCCTCTTCCAGCGCGTGAATGACGCGCGCCCGGAGATCCAGCGCGTCGGCCAGGTTCTTGAACGGCAGCGCGTGCTCCGGCAGGCCCGGCAGGCCGCGGAAGTCGGTGACGGTTCCGGGCGCCAGCACCAGGTGGTCGTACGGCTCGACGTGCGCGTGCGAGCGAAAGCCGGGCGCGGCGGTGACGGTGCGGGCGGCGACGTCGATCGACTCCACGTCGCGCACGACCACCTGCGTGCGCCGGAGCAGCCTGCGCAGGGGGCTGACGACGTCGGTGAGGCCGATCGTCCCCGAGATCACCTCGGGCAGCATCGGCTGAAAGACGAAGTAGTTGTCGCGGCTGAAGAGCAGGATCTCGACGTCGTCACGCCGCGCGAGCCGCCGCTCCAGCGCCTGCGCCGTGTACACGCCCGCGAACCCGCCGCCCACGATCAGGATCCGTTTCTTCATCGCGCCCGCCTCGCCATCGTTCCAGCCTACGTCCGCCGGCGGCTGGCGGTTACGTGGCGGCGTCATTTCTGGGTCGCCACCCAGGTGCCGTCCCATTCGGGCGGTGGCGGCACGCGCATCCAGTGCCGGCAGCGGCCGGTCAGAACGGCGCTGGGGCCATCGTCGGGCAGCGCCGCCAGGAGCTCGAGCGCCTGCTGGAACTGGCGCCGCTGCGCCGCCGCCAGCGCGCGCTCGTACGGCGCCAGCGCCGCCTGGCGGGCCGCCGCCCGCGGATCGCTGGCCGCGCCCACAAGCTCGCAGATCTCGATCGACTGTCCGCGTCCCTTGACCGCCACGCGATCGACACGCCGGAACAGGAACGCGCTGCCGGCGCGCGCGCGGATCGTCTCGCTGGCCAGGATGGTGGTGCCGTAGATCTTGTTCAGCCCCTCGAGGCGCGACGCCAGGTTCACGCCGTCGCCCATGGCGGTGTAGCTCAGGCGATCGGGCGCGCCGAAGTGGCCGACCATGACCCGATCGGCGTGCAAGCCGAAGCGCGTGCGCCAGGGAGACAGCCCCGCCTGCTGCCAGAACGGCGAGCGCGCCACCTCGTCCGTGGCGGCGGCGCAGGCCAGCGCCGCCCGGCACGCGGCGGCCGCGTGGTCGGGGACGGGATCGGGCGCGTTGAAGATCACCATCAGCGCGTCGCCGATGTACTTGTCGACGGTGCCGCCCATCGCCTCGACGGCGGCGGTAGCCGCCTGCAGATAGCGCCCCAGCGCATCGGCCAGCCGCGACGGCGGCAGCCGCTCGGCGTGCGAGGTGAAGTCCGCGATGTCGGTGAACATCAACGAGACGTCGGTCAGCTCGGCGCCCAGCGCGGGGTCGCGCCCGCTCTCGTAGAGGCGGCGCACCAGGCCGACGGGGACATACTTGACCATCGCGCGCAGGGCCGTCTTCGCCCGCTCGACGCAGGCCAGGGCCGCGCGCACCACGGCGAAGGGGGCGCGCACCGGGCCGGCGTCGAAGACGAAGCGGCGCATCCCGTCGGTGGCGGCGCCGAGCGCCCGCATCCCCGCGCCCACCGCGCGCGCGCCGGCGATGGCGGCGCCGGCGATCACCAGCACGATCAACGCCAGCAAGGCCAGCAGCCGATCGCGCGCCCGGCCGAGATCGCCGACGTACGCGCTCTCCGGCACGACGATGCCGGCGCGCCACTGCTGGGCGCGCCCCTCGGCGACGGGCGCGATCGTCACCAGATAGGGCACGCCGCCCACGTCGACGCGCGTGCCGCCGACGACGCCCCGGCGCGCGATCCCCAGCGCGGCGGCGACAGCGTCCGGCAGCCTGGCCGGTAACACGCGCAGATCGCCGTCGGGGTCGGGGCGCCCGTCGTCGTCGACCGGGCCATAGACGTCGGCGGGCTGCAGGCGGGTGACCAGGCGGCCGGCGCTGTCGCAGATGAACAGGCGGTGGGGATCGCCGTCCGCCTTGGCGGCGGCGAAACGATCCAGCGTGTCGCTGACGATCCCGGCGCGCAGCACGCCCGCGAAACGCCCGCGCCCGTCGAAGATCGCCTTCTGCACCGTCATCACCTTGCGGCGCGCGGGGGCGGGCAGGGCGGCGTCGCGCTCGCTGTAGGCCAGATCGCTCCAGACGCCGCGGCCGCGCCATTCCTGGTGGGCGGCGGTGCGGAAGGTGTCGTGGCGCGTGGGATCATCCGGCCCGTCGGCGATCACGTCGAGCAGCGCGCGCGCGTCGATCCGTCCGTCGCGATCGCGAAAGACCGCCACCTGCCGCCGGCCCAGGCGCCCGAGCACCATGTTGCCGGCGTCGTCGTAGCCTTCGAAGGTGCCGGAGGTCAGCGTCAGCTCCGTCAGGTTGCGCAGGGCGATCAGCTCGGCGGTCAGCGCCCGGCGCAGGCCGGCGGGGTCGCGGGCGCTGGCCACGTCCAGGGCCAGCGCCTGCTCGAAGTCGGCGACGGCGCGTTCGGCGGCGCCGAGGTCGGACTCCAGCGCGGCGCCGATGCGGGCGGCGGTCTCCTGGCGCGCCGACTCGCCCACGCGGAACACGGCCTGGTTGGCGGCACGCACGGCCACCAGCAGCACCGCCGCCGCCAGCAGCGCCAGCGCGCCGACCACCAGCGCGAAGAACCGCGGCAGCGTCAACACGACGAAGCAGCGAGGGCGAAGGCGAGGGTTGGGTCCGGCATCGGGGCAGCTCCAGCCGGTGTTCTACGACACCGGGAGGCGGCCGTTACGCCGGAGATCAGCGCAACCGACGTTCAGTAGGCGCCGTCGTCGACCCACTTCTGCAGCGCCTCGCGCAGGGAGGCCGGCTTCAAACTGCCATAGGGCATCGCGCGCTGGAACGCGGCGGTCCAGTTGTAGAAGTCGGGCCCCGAGCCGCCGTACGGAGGCGCCCACGAGGCGTCGCCGATAACGGCGTAAGGATCGACGAGGGGAGCGTTGTGGTTGGGAAGATATCGAGAGGGGAACCTGGAAACGTCCGGGCTGTAATGGTGACCCGACCCCTTGTAGTGGCAGAAGGAGCAGTTGCCCAGCGACTTCGCCGGATCCTCCGACAACAGCTGCCGCCCGCTGATCAGCCCCTGCAGCGTCTTGCCCTGAATCAGCGGGTCGGGTTGATGGCCGAGCGTCCGGGTCGTGATGGGGCTGGTCCAGGTCAAGCACTGCGTGCGAACGCTGGCGACGTCGTTTGTGAAGACGCCCGTGTGCTGTTGCTCCGTCTGGGTCTGGTGAAAGATGTCGATGGCAACCGTGTACGTGTTGCAGGTGGCGACCCAGTTGTACGTCGTGGCATCGAGGTTGCGCATCGTTCCGTCGAGGACCAGGTCGCCGTAGCGGACGTCCACCGGCGCGACACCGCCGGTGACCGGGGGAACGTCGATCGGCGGCCGGTGCAGGCGGCCTTCTCGGTCTCCTCGGCGCCGTCGTCGGGCATCGGACCGCACCCCGTCCCCAGGCCAAGCGCCACCGCGACCATTCGCCGGTCGGCGGCAACACTGCAGCCGATTGCACCATCCGTGATGAATCAGCGTAACCGCCGCCGGGTGGTAGCGTAAGGTCCGCATGGCTCGCGAATCATCGGCCGGGAATCGCGACGACGGCAGCGTCGCGGACGATGCCGAGCGGCAGCGTCTGGAGGCCGACAGCCACCGGCAGAAGAACTGGAAGCGCTTCGGTCCCTACCTGGCCGAGCGACAGTGGGGCACGGTGCGCGAGGATTACTCGGGCACCGGAGAGTGCTGGACCTATTTCCCGCACGACCATGCCCGCAGCCGCGCGTACCGCTGGGGCGAGGACGGCCTGCTCGGCATCTGCGATCGCCAGGGCCGGCTGTGCTTCGCGCTGGCGCTGTGGAACGGCGCCGACCCGATCCTGAAAGAGCGCCTGTTCGGACTGACCGGGCCGGAGGGGAACCACGGCGAGGACGTCAAGGAGCACTACTTCTATCTCGATTCGACGCCCACGCATTCGTACATGAAGGCGCTGTACAAGTACCCGCAGCGCGCGTTTCCGTACGCCTGGCTGGTCGAGGAGAACCGCCGCCGCGGCAAGCACGAACCGGAGTTCGAGCTGGGCGACACCGGCGTGTTCGACGACCACCGCTATTTCGACGTGGTGGCCGAGTACGCCAAGGCCTCGCCGGACGACATCCTGATTCGCATCACCGTCGCCAACCGCGGGCCGCAGGGGGCGCCGCTGGCGCTTCTGCCCACGCTGTGGTTTCGCAACCTGTGGAGCTGGGGGCGGCAGGGCGAGGGGTATTGCCCGCGTCCGGTTATGGCCGCGGAGGGCGACGACGAGATAGACGTCCAGCATCCGCTGCTGGGGCACTACCGGCTGGCCGTCGATCAGTCGGGGGCCGCGCGCGGCGAGCTGATCTTCACCGAGAACGAGACCAACACCGAGCGGCTATTCGGCGCGCCCAACGCCTCGCCATACGTGAAGGACGCCTTTGACGCCCACGTCGTCGGTGGCGACGCGGCGGCGGTGAACCCGGCGCGGCGCGGGACCAAGGCGGCGGCGCTGTTCCGCCTGACGGTCGCGGCCGGAGGCACGGCGACGGTGCGCCTGCGCCTGACCGCGCGCTCGGAGGTGAGCGCCGACGCCCGCGCCGATGGTCGCGCCGATGGTCGCCCATTCGCCGACTTCGACGCGCTCTTCGCCCGGCGCATCGCCGAGGCCGACGCCTTCTACCGCTCGAAGACGGCGCCCCTGCTGCCCGACGAGGCGTCGGCCGTGCGGCAGGGTTACGCCGGGCTGCTCTGGTCGAAGCAGTTCTATCACTACGACGTGCGCGCCTGGCTGCAGGGCGACCCCGCGCACCCCACGCCCGAGCCGGCGCGCCTCGCTGGCCGCAACGGCGAGTGGACGCACCTTTACAACCGCGACGTGCTGTCGATGCCGGACAAGTGGGAGTACCCCTGGTACGCGGCGTGGGATCTGGCGTTCCACATGGTCCCGTTCGCGCGCATCGACCCGCACTTCGCCAAGGAACAGCTGCTGCTTCTGACCCGCGAGTGGTACATGCACCCGAACGGCCAGCTGCCGGCGTATGAGTTCGCGTTCGGCGACGTCAACCCGCCCGTTCACGCCTGGGCCGCCTGGCGCGTCTACAAGATCGCGGTCGACGAGCACGGCCACCGCGATCGCACGTTCCTGGCCCGCGTCTTCCAGAAGCTGCTGCTGAACTTCACCTGGTGGGTGAACCGCAAGGACGCCGAGGGGAAGAACCTGTTCTCGGGCGGGTTCCTGGGCCTGGACAACATCGGCGTCTTCGATCGCTCGCGGCCGCTGCCCACGGGGGGCCACCTCGAGCAGGCGGACGGCACGGCCTGGATGGCGTTCTACTGCGCGACGATGCTGTCGATCGCCCTCGAGCTGGCGCGCCACGATCCCTCGTACGAGGACATGGCGTCGAAGTTCTTCGAGCACTTCATCCACATCACCGACGCCATGAACGCGCTGGGCGGCAACGGCCTGTGGGATCCGGAGGACGGCTTTTACTATGACCAGCTGCACGTCGACGAGCGCGAGTTTCCCCTGCGCGTCCGCTCGCTGGTCGGCCTCTTGCCACTGATCGCCGTCGAGATCCTGGAGAGCGAGACGGTCGACGCGCTGCCGGCGTTCAAGCGGCGGCTGCAGTGGTTCCTGCAGAACCGTCCCGATCTGGCCGAGCGCGTGTCGCAGAAGACGGACGACCACGGGCACGGGCACATGCTGCTGGCGATCCCGTCGCGCGATCGGCTGGTCAGGGCGCTGGGCTTCATGCTGGACGAGAACGAGTTCCTGTCGCCGC
>DATKEU010000268.1:0-33268 GCA_035544495.1 Polyangia bacterium
TGGCGATCACCGCGGCGCCGGCCGCCGCCAGCGCCCGTCCGTGCTGCCGTCCCAGGAGACCCGCCGCGCCCGTCACGACCGCGACGCGCCCGGCGAGCGAGAACGGTGCCCCGGCCGCCAGCGCGCGATCAGGCGCGGACATTGCCGTCCTTCCGGGCGGTCGGATCTTTCTTGGCGGCCACCGCGACCTCGCCCGCGCGCGCCGCCGGAGCCGGCGCCGGCGTCGGCGCCGGCGTCGAGGTCGGCGTTCCCTTGGGCTTGACGTTGAACGCGCCGGTGCGGCGAAACACCGGCTCGACGGGCTCGCCGCGCAGGCTCTGCGGCAACCGGTTCTCCTCCAGCGCCGCCCGCAACAGCGGCAGCACGTCGCGATACGCCTTCAGCAGATAGTCGACGTCGTACGCGGTGTGGGCCGCGGAGAGGTTGTGGAACCCGCCCCACAGGACGCCGCGCTTCACCAGCTCCTGCTGCACGAATGACTTCATGATCAACGGATCGCTGCCGGCGGCCACGCCCTCGGGCGCGAACGAGACCAGCGTGCGGCAGCCGAAGCCGACGCAGCGGGTGAACGGCACGCCCAGCTCGGCGGCCTGCTGGTTGTACTCATCGCGCAGCTCGGTCCCGAGCTCGTCCAGGTACTGCGGCACGGACTCGTCGCGCAGCGTGCGCAGCGTCGCCTGCGCCGCCGCCAGCGACAGCGCCTCGCCGCCGAAGGTCGAGAAGAAGAAGACGTCTCGTTCCAGGAGACGCATGACGTCCGCGCGCCCGGTCAGCACCGACAGCGGCATGCCGTTGGCCACCGCCTTCGAGAAGCAAGCGAGGTCGGCGGTGACGCCGAACCGCGCCTGCGCCCCGCCCAGCGCCAGCCGAAAGCCGGTCCACATCTCGTCGAAGATCAGCAGCGCGCCGCGCTCCGCGCACAGCGCTTTCAGCCGCGCCAGAAAATCGTCGCGCGGCGCCTCGAACGTCGTCGGCTCCAGGATCACGCACGCCGTCTCGTCGTCCAGCGCCGCCGCCACGGAGTCGAGGTCGTTGTACGCGAACGTGTGGGTCAGCGCCGCCACGTCGGCGGGGACGCCGCGGCCGCGATCCGTGACCGCGATGTACCAGTCGTGCCAGCCGTGATACCCGCAGCACAGCACGCGATCGCGGCCGGTGAAGGCGCGCGCCAGCCGCACCGCCGCCGTGGTCACGTCGCAGCCGTTCTTGGCGAAGCGGACGCGCTCGGCGCCCGGGACCATCTCCCGCACCAGCTCGGCCACTTCGACCTCCAGCGGGTGCGGCAGCGAGAAGGTGATCCCCGAATCTAGCTGGGCGCGGATCGCCTTGTCGACGGCCGGGTGCCGGTAGCCGAGCACCAGCGGCCCCACGGCCATCGTCAGGTCCAGGTACTCGTTCTCGTCGACGTCGACCACGTGCGCGCCGCGCCCCGCGCGCAGGAACTTCGGCGCCACGCCGCGCACGTGCTGGCCCACGCCCTTGGCCAGCGTCTGCGTCGCTCCCGGGATCAACCCGGCCGCCCGCGCGTAGAGCGCGTCCGAAGACGCGATCGATGGATACTGGTCGTTGAAGATCACGTGGTTGGCCATTGGTCGCTCCCCTCGTGCTGCCCCTCGCGCGCGCTCTCACGCTCGCGCTCGCGCTCGCGCGCGACGGTGACGCGCACCCGCCCGCGATGCTGCTGCAGCGCCTGACGCAGGCGCTCGGCCAGACGAGGCGCGCTGAACCCCTCGTGCTCCAGCACGTCGGCCAGGCGGCCGGGGCGGAACCAGCGCGCGTCCAGACCCAGCGGCATCACCGGCACGCTGATCCGGTGACGCTGCAGCACCTCGGTGACGGCGGCGTAAAGCCCGCCCACCAGCAGGTGATCCTCGACGGTGACCAGCAGCGGGCAGCTCTCCGCCGCCACCAGGATCGCCTCCTCGTCGACGGGCGCCAGCATGCGCAGGTTGACCAGGCGAGGCGCGATGCCGGACCGGCGCAGCGACGCGCAGGCCTCCGCCGCGTACGGCACCAGGAACCCGGCGGCGATGACACCGAGATCGCGCCCCACCGACAGCACCTCGGCCCGCCCGATCGCGAACGGCACGTGCGACAGCGCCGACGGGCGGGCGTTGAAGCGGATGTAAGTGGGCGCCGGGCTGGCCAGCACCGCCGGCAACCCGGCCAGGAGCTCGCCGTTGTCGGCGGGGCAGAAGATCTCCATGCCCGGGATGGTCCGCATCAGGGCGACGTCCTCGATCGCCTGGTGCGTGGGGCCGTTCGCCTCCGACAGAAATCCGGGCACGCCGCCCACCAGCTTCACCGGCAGGCCGGCGATGCCGACGTCGGTGCGGATGAACTCGAAGGCGCGCAGCGTGAGGAACGTGGCCAGCGCGTGCACCACCGGCACGCGGCCGCGCAGCGCCAGACCGGCGGCCATGCCGATCATCGTTTGCTCGCAGATCCCGACGTCGATGAAGCGCGCGCCGATCCGCGCCGGCAGGTTGCGGATGGCGGCCCGGTTCTCTGCGGTCAGCACCAGGAGGCGCGGGTCGGCGGCCAGCATCGCATCCAGCGTGCTCTCGTACGTCGCCGCGGAATCCAGGCCGGCGCCGTTCATCGCACCACCTGCGGTTCCGTCCGCAACACGGCGGCGCGCGCGTTCTCCTCCAGCTCGCCGAGCAGCATCTCCACCTCGTCGGGTTGCAGGTCCACGAACCAGCGATCGGCCCGCCCTTCGATGCTGGGCAGACCCTTGTTGCGAACCGTGCGGGCGATGATCGCCGTCGGCCGATCCGGCACGCGAGGCAGGTTGGCGAACGCGCCCGACAGCGCCGCGAAGTCGTGGCCGTCGATCTCGGCGACGCCGAAGCCGAAGCTGCGCAGCTTGTCGCCGAGCGGCTCCAGCGGGATCAGCGCTTCCGTCGCCAGATTGGCCTGGAACTCGTTTCGATCGACGATCATCACCAGGTTGTCGAGGCGCTTGGCCCGGGCCACCAGCGCTGCCTCCCACATCGATCCCTCGTTCAGCTCGCCGTCGCCGACCAGCACGAACACGCGCGAGGGCCCGCCGCGCAGCCGCGCGTCGAGGGCGATGCCCATCCCCACGGACAGGAGGTGGCCGAGCGAGCCGGAGTGAAACTCGACGCCGGGGATGGCGCGGTTGGGGTGCCAGTAAAAGTGATCCGCCATGTCCAGGTGGCGCGCCAGACGCTCCGTCGGGAAGTAGCCGCGCTCGGCCAGCGTGCCGTACAGCGCGGGCACGTCGTGCCCCTTCGACAGCAGCAGGTAGTCGCGGTCCGGATCGCTCAGGCGATCCGGCGCGACGCGCAGCACGCGATCGTACAGAAACACCAGCAGGTCGGCGCACGACAGCGACGCGCCGAGAAAACACCCGCCGCCCGTCGCCATGCGGATGGCGTGCGCGCGCACCCGGCGCGCCTGTTCCCGCAGCGGCGCGAAGGCGGTGTCGGTCATCGCGGCCATGGCGGTCATCGGAGCGCTCCGGCATCAAGAGACGGCGAGTGGCCCTCCGCGTGCGGCGCGTGATCACGCAGCGTCCGCAGGTCGCGGACGTGCTCGTTCATCCAGGAGCTGCCGAGGCGCCCGGCGTTGAGGGCCTTGACCTCCGGGTGACTGTCCAGGAAAGCGACGATGTCCTCGACGGTGAAGCAGCGCGCCTCCGAGCGATGCAAGGCCTGGAAGACGGTGCTGATCAGCGTGTAGTCCTCGACGTAGTCCAGCGTCAGCCGGTGGCTGGCCGACAGATCCCGCCCCGTCGCCCACTTCACGCACGCCACGCGGAAACGCTCCGGCTGATCCCACATGAACGGCGTGGTGTGCTCGCGTTCGAAGGGGCGGCTGGCCTCCCGCCAGGCCTCTTCCAGCAGGTCGCGCGTGAAGACCTCGACGTCGTTGCCGTCGGGCCAGGTCGGCGGTTGCAGGTTGCTGACGAACTGGAACCGAGGGTGCCCATCGCGAAAGAACCCGACCGTCTGATCGATGACGGCGGGATCGATCAGCGGACAGTCGGAGGGGATCTTCACCAGCGCGTCGGCCCGGGTCGCCACGGCGGCGTCGCGGTGGCGATCCAGCAAATCCGCCGGGTGGCCCGACACGCAGCGCACACCCAGCGACCGCGCCAGCATGCGGATCGAATCGTCGGTCGCCAGGCGCGTGGTGGCGACGACGATCTCGTCCAGCGTGGTGGCCCGCGCCACCCGCTCCAGCATCCGCTCCAGCACCGGCCGCCCGAGCAGAGGCAGCAGCACCTTGCCCGGCAAGCGCGTCGATCCGACGCGCGCCTGGATGACACCCACGATCTTCATGCGCCCCTCCCTTTCGCCGCCAGCGCGTCCGCCTGAATGCGCGCCGGCCATCCGCCCGGACGGCGCCAGAGATCTCTGCGGATCCCCAGGAACGCCAGCCCGACGATGATCCAGAACAGCTCCTTCGTTCGCTTGGTGAACACGAACGCGGCCCCGGTCCCGATCGGGTCGGCGACGCCCAGCTGCCGCAGCAAGATGATCTGCGCCGCGTCCTGCACGCCCAGCCCCGCCGGCACGACGACCACCACCGCGCGCAAGAGCGACCCCACGCCGTCGAAAGCCAGCGTCGGTCCCAGGCCCAGCGACTGCCCCAGGCAGCGCAGGATGAGGAATGTCTCCAGCCCCTCCGTGAACCACTCGAGAAGAAAAGGAGCGAAGCATCTCGCCCGCGTCGCGGCCGGCTGCGCGAAGTAACGCCGGGTCGCGACGTCCAGCGCCCCGAACCGCTCCCCGCGCGCGCGGATCCAGCCGCGCAGGCGCGCGCTGGGCAGGCGGTCGAGCGCGCGCACCAGTCGGGTCGCCGGCTGCGACCGGCGCAGCAGGTGTCGCAGGACGAAGGCGGCCACGCCGGTGAACGCGGCCCCCGCCAGCGCCAGACGCAACGTCAGCGATTCGGACCCGACGCCGGCCGCCACCATGACCAGCGCCGCGAACAGCAGGTACGCGGCGTCGCCCGCGGTCAGCAACAGCTTGGTCAGCGCCAGGCTGGCGGCCCCCGCCGGCAGCGGCACGTCCGCGCGCCGATCCAGAAGGGCGACCTTCGCCGCCTCCCCCGCCACCGAGCCCCCCGGCATGGCGAGGACGATCGCCTCGACGGAGAGCCGGAGCTCGACCATGCGCAGCCAGCGCACGCCGAAGCCCAGCGCCGCCAGGATCTGGCGCCAGCCGGCCGCGTCCAGCATCATCGCCGCCGCCGTCGGCAGCAAGACCAGCAGCAGCGGCCAGCCGACGTCGCGGACCATGCCCAGGCCTCGCTGCAGGTCGCCCGGGCGCACCAGGCGCGAAAGACCGAACAGCGCCAGCGCGACCAGCAACAGGCGCACCACGAAGCGCAACGGCGCGCGCCCAGCGGCGCCGCGCACGTCGACTGTCAAAGCATGAAGCTGCTTGGTCAACGGCTGCCCCGACGACTCATCAGGCCTCGGAATTCAATACACCGAGACCCTGTGCCAGGACGGCAATACCCTCGTGTGTTTTTGACGACGGGGTTGGCCGTCTCGTTACGTTCGTGGCAGCGCTGGCTCGGTTCGGTGGCGTTCCGGCGACGGCGCCAGCATCGGCAAACCGAGAAGCTGGCGACAGACGTCCGCGATCCGCCGGGCGCTGGTGCGCCCGTTTTGAATCGGGCACAGGCGGGCGAGCTCGGCGACGTCGAAGAACGAGTGAACCTCTTTCCCCAGCGCCAGGCCCACGTACGCCGTCGACGAGTACTGCGTGATCAGCACGTCGCAGTTGGCGATCATCTCTTCCGCGCTGCCCCCGTCGAGGAGCAGCGCCCCCGGGGCCAGGCGCCCGAGCTCGGCGCGCGCGCGGGCCACGTTCTCGTTGGGGTGAACTTTCCAGATGACGGGCCGGCCGGCGGCGATGGCCTGCACCTTCCGGATGAAACCCGGCCGGTCTTCCCAGCGCGCCGTCTCGCGAATGTCGGAGCTGCAAACCAGGACGTACCCGCGGTGTGGAAAATCGTTCTTCAGGAACCGCCCACAGTCGTCGAAGTTCGGGATCCCGGTGACGACGATCTTCTCGGCGGGCACTCCCTTCCCGATGAACAGCTCGCGATACCCGTCGCTGGCGACGCAGAAGCGCTGGTAGGCGTGGCTGAGCCCGGTCGTCGAAGAGGTGGTCGCCAGCCAGGGGGGCAGGCGCAGCCGCTTGATGATGTGGAAGATCAGATCCTCGGGATCCGTCATCCCTTCTTGAACCAGGACGATCGGGCGCCCGCGGATGTTCTCGGGGATCGCCAGGTCCGAACAGGTGACCGCCAGATCGTAATCGCCGCGCGTGCCGCCGAGATCCAGGGGCAGATTTCGATCCTGCAGGTAACGCAGGCAGCGCGCCCGCAGCTTGCCGCCCAGCGCCGTGCTCTCCAGCCAGCGCAGCCGGCGCATCAGCTCCAGCGGCTGGTCGCCGTAGTACCAGGTGAAGACGGTCTCGCACTCGGGCAGCTCGGCGGCGATCTGCTCGACCTGCGTGGTGTGGTTGATGGTGCCGCCGATCAGCAGCACGCGCGGGCGCGCCCGCGCCGGCACCCGCGGGGCCGGTCGCGCCAGGCGCCGCCGCAGCCCGTTCACCGCGCGCGCCCCCCACACGATCGGCACCGCCAGCAGCACCGTGAACAGCCGCCCGACGAAGATCGCGCCGGCCAGCGCTTTCGTCCACAGGAGACGCCACCCATTCCGCAGCCTGTCCATCGTGCCTCGATTCGATTGCGGCGCCGCCGCGCGCCTGAAGTTACACCGCGCCGACGCCAAAAGATCACGCTCGCGCCGGCGCCACCGTGATATCCGTGTCGACGTCCAGTGGACCGCTCGCCCACCACGACCCGCCGCCGCGCCGCCTCCTATGTCGCGTGGGTCGATCGGCGGCGGCGGACGATCCTGGCGGTGGCCGTGGCGCTGGTGGTGGCCGGCTCGCTGCTGGCCGCGCGGCGCCTGCCCCTGCTGACGGATCTGTCGAACCTGCTGCCGCCGCAGGCCCGATCGGTGCGCGACCTGGAAGAAATTCAGCGCCGCTCGCCCTCGCTGGGGCTGGCCCTGTGCGTCGTCGCCAGCGCCGATCCCGAACGGCGCGCCCAGGCCACGCGGCGCCTGGCCGATCGCCTGCGCGGCCTGGATCGTGGCCTGCTGCTGGACGTGGTCGCCGATCAGGGCGCCGCCCGCCGGTTCGCCTGGGACCACCGGTTCCTCTTCGCGCCCCTCGGCGATCTGGAGGCGGCGCGCGACGTGCTCTCGGCGCGGCTGCGGCACGCCAAGCTGAAGGCCAACCCGCTGTTCGTGTCGCTGGACGCCGGCGACGCCGACGCGGAGGCCGAACCCGCTGACCGCGCGCGCATGGACAGCCTGCGGCGGCGCCTGCGCGACGCCGAGGAGGCTGCCCGTCATCCGGCGGAGCTGGTCTCGCCCGACGGCACCCTGCAGCTTCTGATCGTCGAGACGACCTTCCCCTCCGCCGCGACCGCGCAAGGCCAGCGCCTGCTCGCCGCGCTGGACAACGCCGTCGCCGCCACCGCGCGCGAGGCGGGGCCCGGCGTCTCCTTCGGCATCACCGAGGACGTGATCATCGCCGTCGCCGAGCACGAGGCGATCCTGCGCGGACTGTGGCTGGCGATCGCGCTGACGGTGGCGATCGTCGGAGCGTCGATGCTGCTTTACTTCGGCTCGCTGCCGGCGCTGCTGGCGCTGTTCGGCGCGCTGGCAGTCGGCACCATG
Source organism: Polyangia bacterium (assembly GCA_035544495.1). Lineage (GTDB taxonomy): Bacteria > Myxococcota_A > Polyangia > Fen-1088 > Fen-1088 > DATKEU01. Next base: position 7,739 of record DATKEU010000268.1, read on the forward strand.
GCGACGTTCGGCGTCGCGGCGCTGGGCATCGGGCGCCTCAACAGCGTCACCGCCTTCCTGTCGGCGATCGTGATCGGCAACGGGATCAACTACCCCATCCTGGTGCTGGCGCGCCACCTGGAGGCGCGCCGGCGGGGCGAGGCGCCGCGGGACGCGCTGGCGACGGCGCTCGGCGGATCGTTCACCGGCACGCTGACCGCCGCGCTGGCCGCGGCCTGCGCCTACGGCTGCCTGGTGGTGACCGACTTTCGCGGCTTCCGCGACTTTGGCGTGATGGGCGGCATCGGCATGCTGCTCTGCTGGGCGGCGACCTACGTCGTCCTGCCGGCGTTGCTGGCGGAGCTGGAGCGGCGCGGCCTGGTGCGCGCCGCCCGCGAGCCGCGCCTGGGACGGTGGATCGGCCGGCTGCTTCCGCGCCGCGCCGACGTCGTCGTGGCGGTGTCGGCGGTGATCCTGCTGGCGGCGGCGGCGGCCACCTGGCGTTACCTGCGCGCCGATCCGTACGAGTACAACTGGCACCGCATGCGCTCTGATAGCGCCGCCGCCCGGCTGGCGCAGCGCTGGATGGAGCGCATCGACGCGGGGTTCGGGCGCCAGTTCGTGGGCGGCTTCGTCGTCGGCGCGCCGACGGACGCGGCGGCCGACGAGGCGGAGCGAATCCTGCGCGCCCGCGCCGAGGACGAACCTGGCGTGGATCGCGGTCAGGCCCTCTTTCGCCGGGTCTCGTCCATTCATGACCTCGTGCCGCTGCACCAGGAACGCAAGCAAGCGGTGCTGGCCGAGATCCGGCGGCTCTGCGACGACAAGCTCCTGCGATCGCTCGACGACGCGGACGCCGACGACGTGCGCGCGCTGCGCCCCCCCGACGATATCCGCCCGCTGACCGACGCCGATGTTCCGACGCTGCTGGCGCGCAAGTACTGCGAGCGCGACGGCAGCAGCGGACGCCTGCTGTTCGCCAACCAGGCCTCGCGCTTCGATGGATGGAACGGACGCGACATGATCGCCTTCGCCGACTCGGTGCGGGCGCTGGCGCTGCCCGCTGGCACGGCGATGGGCGGTGGGGCCTTCGTCTTCGCCGACGTGCTGCGCGCCGTAGCCCACGCGGGGCCGCGCGCGACCGCGGTGGCGCTGGCGGGCGTGGCGCTGATCGTCCTCCTGGTCGTGGGCGTCGGACGTCACGCGCTGGTCACGCTGCTGGCGGTGGTGGCCGGGACCACGTTGATGATCGCCATCGGCGCCGCGCTGGGGTTGCGGATCAACTTTCTCGATTTCGTCGCCCTGCCGATCACGCTGGGGATCAGCGTCGACTATGCGGTCAACGTCGTGGCGCGCGAACGCGCCGATGGCTCCGGCAGCGCGCGCCACGCGCTGGTGACGACGGGCGGCGCGGTGGTGCTCTGTTCGTGGACCACCATCGTCGGCTACGCGTCGTTGCTGCTCTCGTCGAACGCCGGCATTCGATCGTTCGGCCTGGTGGCGATCCTGGGCGAGCTGACCTGCTTGCTGGCGGCGCTGACGCTGGCGCCCGCGCTGCTGGAGATCCTGTCGCGGCGCAAATCCGCCACCGTTTGACAGTGGCGGCCAGCGCTGCCCAGCCGGACGGTCCAGTCAGCGAAATCGACCATCCGAATCCACGTCCTCGTCGGCGAGGCGTGAGGGTAAGCTGCGCTCTCATGATCACCGCGCAACCCGCGAAGCCATCCCGGAGGCGTTGGTACCTCGACGCCGCCATCGGCCTGCTGCTGGCGATTCAACCCAATGTCCTCCTCACCGGTTGTCAGAGCAACGCCGCGAGCGGGCCCACGGACGGAGGCTCCGGCTCCACCGGCGGGGCGGGCGGCTCCGGCGGGCCCGGTTCCGGCGGCGCGGGCCCCGGCGCCGGCGGCAACACGATGGGCACGGGGGGCGGCGCGGGCGGCGCTGCCACCTCCGGAAGCGGCGGCGCCGGCGCGCCCGACGGCGCGACGGCCGACGCGGGCGATGGCGCCGCGGGCAGCGACAGCGGCAGCCCGGGCCTGGTGCCGCCGATCATGCGCGCCGACCTGGACGTGCTGGAATTCGGCTCGCTGATGTTCAAGGTGCGCCCGTCGCTGGGCGCCCGCATCACCAGCTTTCAACTGCAGGGCGACGAACTTCTGACCGACGCCACGGAGAACCCGCAATATTTCGGCTCCACGCTGTGGCCGAGCCCCGCCGACGACTGGGTCGTGAACATGTTCGCGGCGCCGGCGATCATCGACAACCAGCCGTACACGACGATGGTCGGCGCCGACGACGTCATCACCGCGACCAGCGCCGCCTACACGACGCCGAAGAACAACAAGAAGTTCAGCGTCACGAAGGTCTTCCGCGCCGACCCGGCCAAGCAGACCGTCACGATCGATTACAAGATAACCAACCTGGGCGCGGCGCCGTATCAGCTGGGACACTGGGAGGTGACGCGCGTCTTTCCGGGCGGCCTGACGTTCTTCCCGACCGGCACCATGTCCCGGGTCGACTTCTCCAACGCCGGCGAGCCGCAGGCGATGCAGCTGCAGCAGGCGCAAGGCTACACCTGGTACGACAACAAGACGCACGTGGCCGGCAAGGGAACGTCGAAGTCCGGCTCCGAGACCGAGGGCGGATTCATCGCGCACGTCGCCCCGCACCCGAACGGCGATCTCCTGTTCGTCAAAGCGTTCAAGCCCATCGTCCCGCCCAGCATGCCGCCGCCCGGACACTACGACGTCGAGCTGTTCTGCAACGATCCGCCCACGTACATCGAGCTCGAGGAGCACAGCTCGTACGAGACGATCATGCCCGGCGCCACGTACACGGCGACCGTCCGCTGGTACCTGCGCCGGCTGCCGGTCGGAACCGATCGCAGCGTCGGCAGCGCCTCGTTGATAGCCGCGGTGAAGGACCTGCTGGCCAACTGAACGCCGCCGCGACCACGGGCGCCGCGGAATTCACTCGGGGGCGAACCCGAGTCGAGAAAGTCCGAGGAGCCAGCCAGCCAGCTGCGCGCCGTGACGGCGGGTGCGGTCGCTGATATCTTCGCGCTCTGGAGGAGAGCCATGGCCACCGAGTGGACTGTTTCGGGAACCTACTTCGAGGCGTGCAACTGCGACACGGCGTGCCCGTGCGTGTTCACCAGCGCGCCCACGCAAGGTTCATGCACGGTGCTCCTGGCGTGGCACATCACGCGCGGCAAGTTTGGCGACACCGCGCTCGACGGGCTGAATGCCGCGCTGGCGGTCTATTCGCCGGGCCATATGCTGAAGGGCGGCTGGAAAGTCGCGCTCTACGTCGACGAGCGCGGCGATCAGAAACAGCGTGATGCGCTGGCCGCCGTGTTCTCGGGACAGGGCGGAGGCCACCTGGCGGCGCTGGGGCCCCTCATCGCGCAGGTTCTCGGCGTCGCCGCCGTGCCGATCCACTATCACGAGATCGGCAAGAAGCGTCACCTGTCGATCCCCGGGATCGCGGAGTCGGAGATCGCCGCGTTGCCTGGACAGGGAAATGCCGACGTGACGATCGCCAACCATCCCTTCACCGCCGTTCCCGGCTTTCCGGCGGTGGTCGGCAAGTCCACACAGGTCACTTACAAGGACCACGGGCTCGACTGGCGGATCAGCGACAAGAACGGATTTTATTCTTCGTTCATGTATGCCTCGTCTTGAAGCGGCCGCCGGGCCGCTGAGCACGCCCGCGGCGTCCCTCCAGAGACGCGGCCTCGTGCCGTTCTTGCTCGGGACGGCCGCCGTCCTTCTGCTGTCCTGGGGCTATCTGCTCTACATGGACTGGGGGATGCGGCACATGGACGTCGGCGGCGACATGCTGCTCATGCCCAGGATGGTCGGCTGGCGCGCGATCGACCTTCTCCTCGTGTTCATCATGTGGGCGCTGATGATGGCGGCGATGATGCTGCCGTCGGCGCTGCCAGCGATCGCTCTTTACGCCCGGGCGCGCGGCAACCCGGCGGCGTTCGCGGCCGGCTACCTGCTCGTCTGGTCCGGCTTCAGCGCGCTGGCGACGCTGCTGCAGTGGCGGTTGCTCGAGGCCGCGTTGCTCACGCCCATGATGAAGAGCGCCAGCGTGCCGCTGAGCGCGAGCATTCTGATCCTGGCCGGGTTGTTCCAGCTCACCCCGCTCAAGGACGCGTGCCTGCACCGCTGCCGGTCTCCGCTCGCGGCCCTGCTGGCCGGAAACGCCGGACCGTCGCGCGCGATCAACGAAGGGCTCCGGAACGGCCTCAACTGCCTCGGGTGCTGCTTCGCGCTCATGGGCGTCCTGTTCGCTGTCGGCGTGATGAGCATCCCCTGGGTGCTGGTCATCGCGGCGTACGTGACGCTCGAGAAGATTCTGCCACGCGCGCGCTGGCTGCCGCGGACCGTCGGGGTCGCGCTGTGCCTGTGGGGCGTGATGTTGCTCGTGACCCGCTGACCTCCGCGATCGCAATCGGGCCGTCAGCGCCGGCGCTCACGCCGCCGCGCCGAAGACCTGTCGAGCGCGCGCCGCCAGCCCCCAGGCCACCGACGTCAGCTCCTCGCCGCCGGCCAGCTTCCCGTCGCCAAAGCGCGCCGCCAGCCGCTGTCGCACCGCCGGCACCAGCGAGGAGCCGCCGGTGGCGAACACGGTGTCGACGTCGCCTGGGCTGACGCCGCCCGCGTCCAGAACGCCCGTCACCGCGGCGTCGATGGCGTCCAGCTCCGGCGCGATCCAGCCGTCGAAGCCGGCCCGCTCCATCGGCAGGTGCAGCGGCAGATCGTCGACCTCCAGGCTGGCGCGCGGCGATTCCGACAGCGCGACCTTCGCCGCGGGGGCTTCGGCGCCGTGTTGCAGGCGTTCCAGCAGATGCAACGTGGCCGGCTCCTTCAGGAACGACAGGTGGTGCCAGCGCCGCAGCCGTCCGAACAGCGCCCCCGGCACGGGCGTGCGCGCTCCCATCTCGTCGCGGTAATGCGTGCCCAGACCCAGGGCCGGCGCCACCAGCGCGTCGATGACCCGCGCGTCGAAGCTGTCGCCGCCGATCGGCAGGCCGTGCGTGGCCAGGATGGCCCGATTGTCGCCCGGCACCACCTTCGGCCCCACGCGCGCCAGAGAAAAGTCGCTGGTGCCGCCGCCAAAGTCGGCGACCAGGATCAGCTCGTCGTGGTCCAGAGTCGAGGCGTAGCGCAACGCCGCCGCCACCGGCTCGTACTCGAAGACCACGTCGGCGAAGCCGGCCAGTCCCAGCGCCGCCCGCATGCGCGCGACGGCGCGCGCTTCGTCGGCGGCGTCACGCGCACCCCAGTAGCGCACCGGCCGTCCGATCACGGCGCGGCTGCCCAGATCGCAGGGCGCCGCCGCACGCAACTTTTGCAGATAGAGCGCGATGAGCGCTTCCAGCGTGTACGTGCGCTGCAGGATCCCGGTGCGGGTGAACGACGCGCTGGCCAGGTGCGACTTGATCGACTGCACCAGCCGCCCGTCGCCATCGACGGCCAGGAACCGATCGATCGCCGGCGCGCCCGCCAGCGGCGGCGCGTCCGGTTCGAAGAACAGCACTGTCCGCCAGGTCGTGGCGGACGCTCCGCCAGCGCCGGGCAGCAAGGCAAGTCGCACGTCCCCGCCGTCGTCGGCGAGACCGACGGCCGTGTTGGTCGTGCCGAAGTCGATCCCGACGTGGCGGTGTGGCCCAAGTCGACCACGATCTGTCGCTGCGATCATGCCTCCATGGTCGCCAGCGGCCCTTGCTTTACAAGCTGCCCTGTCGCCCCTATCCTGCGGGAGCTCTGTGGGATGCAGTCGGCAGGCGTGGCGGGCGCGCCGAAGGGCCGCGCCCGTTACGAAGCGCCAGCTCCTATAGGCGCGGACCAACGGCGCGCCGGCCGATCACCAGGCGGTAGATGCCCAGCAAGATCATCGCGCCGATGATCGAGGCGATGATGCCGGGACCGTTCACCCCCGCGTGATACCAGCCCAGCGCCCGTCCGATGAAGTTCGCGAGCAGCGAGCCCGCGATACCGAGCAGCATCGTGATGACGAGGCCCCCGGGATCCCGACCGGGCATGAGCAGCTTTGCGATGGCGCCCACGATTAGGCCCACGATGAGAGACCAGAGAATGTGCATGTTGGATCTCCTTTCCTGGGAATTGAAAGTGCAACCATCACGCCAGCGGAAAGAGGCGCCACCCGCCCACAGCGCCGCAGGTTGTCGCCGAGCGGTTCGTTACCTGGCCGTGCCGAAGGGGCCGCGCGCGATCGCATCGTTACCCGCCGGTGACCATTTGCGGGGAGCGGCGAGAGGCGCCCCGAGCGGAACCTATGCCGCGATCCCGGCCATCGGCGCGGTGTCCGCGAATTCCTTCTGGCCGAAGGTCGGCACGTCGACGCCCATGGCGTTGGCGACGGAGATCAGCACCTTGGTCGGGCTGGTGGCCGGCAGCTGCAGGTAGCGCCCCGTCCGGAAATAGCCGCCGGTGCCGCCCAGGATGATGTTCGGCACCGCGAAGTTCGCGTGCGCGTTGCCGTCGCCGTGTCGGTTGAACCAGAACACCGTCGTCTGATCCAGCAGCGTGCCGGCGCCGCCCGGCATCGGGACGGCGGCCAGGCGCTGCACCAGCCCCGCCACCTGCCCCGCGATCCAGGTGTTCATCTGGCGGTACTTGTCCAGCATGGCGGGGTTGCCGCCGTGGTGCGAGACGCCGTGCAACGGATCGGTGAAACCCAGCCACGGCATGCGCATGCCGCCCGCGCCGCCGCCGCCCGGGTACCCGAAGGTCACCGACGCCACCTTGGTCAGGTTGCACGACAGCGCCGTGGCGATCATGTCCATGAAGAACGGCGACAGCTTCTCGCTGTCGGCGCCGGTGCGGACCGATGCGTCGTCGGTCGGCACGGCCGCCCGCGTCGGCTGCGCGCACTGCATCTGCTGCGTGGCCCCGTCCATCAGAAGGCGCGTCTTGCGATCCTCGAACGTCTTCAGCGACGCCAGGTGGTGGTCGATGATGTTGCGATCATAGGCGCTGACCTGCGTGCGCAGCGTGGAGAATCGGTTGTTCAGCAGGTCGGTCAGGGCCGCGTGCTTGCGCAGGTCGGCCTGGGCCTGCAGCATGGCGGCGCTGTTGCCGGCAGCCCCGCCCGCCGCTGGCATCATGGCGCCGAAGAGGCGGTTCCACACTTCGTCGGCGGAGGTCATGCGCCGGAGCGGCGTCCCGTCCGTCGCGTAATTGATGTCGGACGGCGTGTCGCCGCCCACCGGGTGCATGCCGAAGTTCAGCGAGGAGAAGGGACTGGACCCCTGCACCGCCATGGCGATGACCTGATCGATCGACGGCCCGTCGATGCGGTTCACGGCGGTGGCCTGATCGTTGTACGGCAGGCCGTATCCGTCGTGCCCGCCGGGCGTGACGGTGCACTCGTGCCCGGTGCAGCCGGTGCCGATGCGCGCCGCCAGGCAGACCGGCGCCTGGTGCTGGGGCGGAGGCTGATTGAACGTCATCCCCGTCCCGGCGGCCGGCGTGTTGCCGTTCATCTGCGGGCCCAGGATCAGCATCTTGTCCTTGTACGGCTCGAACGCCGTCAGGACGGTGCTGAGCTGGAAATTCGTCTCGGTGCCCGTGGGCCAGAAGACGCCTTCGTTCACGCCGTTGGGCTGATAGACGAACACGACGAACTTGGATTTGCCGGGCGCCGCCAGAGCGCGCGATTCACCGTCAAACAGCTCCAGCGACGGCAGGGCCAGCGCGGCGGCGCCCAGGCGCTTCATCAGATCGCGGCGAGTCAGGGAGCGAGAAAAGCGACGGACGTTCACGGCGCCACTCCTTCCGTCAGGCGCTGGCGGAACGAGTCGCTGCTGGCGATCGCGCTGACCAGCGCCCGCAGGTCCCCCGAGGAAGCGAAACCGCCTTGCACCTGCTGCAGCGAACAGGCGTCGGCGGAGGCCAGCGCGCGCTCCACGGCGAAGGCGAGATACTTCTGGGCGAAGCAGCGCTGCACGTCGCCGCTGCCGCCGACCCGTTGCAGGAAGGCGTCGCCCTGCGCGTACGTCCCGTTCAGATCACCCGCCTGGACCATGTTCACCGACGTGTCGACCTGCTTGCCGCTGTCCATGGTCCGGAAGCGCCCGACCTGATCCCAGTTCTCGAACGCGAACCCGGGCGGATCGATCAGGTCGTGACAGGTCTTGCAGGTCGCATTGGTGGTGTGTTGTTCCAGGCGATCGCGCGTCGACAGGCCGGGCTGGATCGGCGGCAGCGCCGGGATGGCCGCGTTGGGCGGCGGCGGAATCTCCTGGCACAGCAGCCCCCGGCGCACGAACAGGCCGCGCGCGATGGGGTTCGTCTCGTTGGGGCGCGCCAGCAGCGCCATCAGCCCGGGGTGGGTCAGAAGGCCGCGCCGCGCCTCGCCCGGGAATGTCGCCGGGGTGAAGTCGGCGGCGCCGGCCGGCAGCCCGTAAAACATCCGTAAGGCGCCGTCCAGGTAGTAGGTCTGCCCGCCGAGCAGATCGGCCAGCTTGGCGGTGGGCTGGGTGTACAGCTGGGTGGCGGTCATCAGCACCGACGTGTGCAGCGACTGCGCCACCGCCGAGGTGAAACCCGGGTCGTCGTGCGCGAGCTCCGAGAAGCGATCCAGCGTCAGCCAATCGGAGTAGAAGGCTCCCGCCCCGCGCAGGAACCGCTGGTCGCGCATCAGGCGATCGACCTCGGTTTGCAGGCGCGCCTTGTCGGTCAGCTGGCCGGAGGTGCCGGCCGAGAGAAGCGCGTCGTCGGGCAGCGAATCCCAGATGAAGAACGAGAGGCGGCTGGCGACGTCGGCGCTGGGCAGCGGGCGAATCTGACCCGGCTGCTCGGCGGGCGCCGGCTTGGCGATCTGGTACAGGAAGTCCGGCAGCTGCAGCAGCCCGGAGACGAACCATTCGACGCCGGTGGCGAAGTCCTTCTCCTTGACGCCGGCGTCGAACACCGCCGTCAGGGAGACCCGCTCGGCGTCGGAGAGCGGGTGGCGAACGGCGCGGGCGCCGACCTTGTCGATGACCTGCTGCTCACAGGCGGCGGCGCCGGCCTTGACCGGGTCGCACGGCCCCCAGCTGGCGAACGACTGCGCCGCCTGCTGGGCGACGGTGGCGGCGGCGTTGGCCCGCTGCTCGACACCCAGGTCGTCCAGCTCCGTATCGGCCCCGCCGGCAAAGTCGGCCGCGAAATTGCCGTTCACACCGAAGAGATCGTGGACGGCGTTGTTGTACTGACTGGGCGACAGTAACCGGGCATGGAATGCCGGTGCTTGCGCCTGTGTGCAAACCGGAGTCGGCTGTTGCGTCGGGTTCTGGCCACCGGGTAATGCCCCAGACGACCCACCACCAACCCCCACCTGCCCTGAGCAACTGAACACGCTCAACAGCGCGATCGAAATCGCGATGTGGCGTACCACGAGCGCAAATATTAGACGACTCGCGGGTTGTGCAACAGGAAATTTCGCTGCCGGCCTGATCGGCGGGCTCGCAATCTCCGCGCGCCAGCGGGGTCCGAAGCGCCAAGATTAGCTGGATCCTTCGATTTTTGCACGGGATCTGCCCGCGTCGTGGTCCGACTCCTGGTTCGTGCAAACGGGGACGCGATCGGCCAATGGGAATCGGGGCGGACGGCTCGCCGGACGCGAACGCCCAGTCCGGCGGCCGCCGGGGCCAAGTCGCCGGGGCTCCCACAGTGGCGTCAATGCCGACGTCATCTCGTTGTCGCCGGTTGTTACCGATGTTTGACAGTTGATTCGAACGTGACGCAAATTAATTGAGTGTCATGATGATTCATTTGAATCGTCTCTCGACTTTCGCCAATCCGCCGCAAAATCGTCAACGACGATGGGCACAATGCGGCCCATCGCTGGTTACGGGCATATCGCGGTGGGAATGGCCTCCGGCCGTCTGTTCGCAGACCTATCTGACCAGCGTCGCCCTTGGCGCCAGGCGCTGATCGGCATCGGCCTGGCGTGGCTACCGGACGTCGACGTGCTGTGGCTGGCGCTGGGGGCGCCCGATCGCGGCCTCCTCGGACACCGCGGGTTCACGCACACGCCGCTCTTCGCGCTGGCGGTGGGCGCGCTGGTCGGTGTCTGGCTGTGGGCGCGCGGCCGCGGGCGCCCCGTCACCCTGGCCGTGCTGGCCGCGTTGCTCGTCGGCACGCACGGGATCCTCGACGGGATCGCGCAGGACGGCCGGGGCATTCTCTTCTTCTGGCCGCTGTCCGCCGAGAGATTTCACCTGCCGTGGCGCCCGATTCCGGACGCGCCCCTGGGGCTGGCGCTGTTCAGCCGCGTTGGCCTCTCCCACCTCGCTCTCGAGTTCCTCTATTTCATTCCCTTCACTCTCTTCACGCTGCGCTGGCGGCGGGAGAAGACCAGGCGCGGGCGGCCCGCCGCGGTCCGGTCCGGCGGATGGGGCCTGCCAGAAGCAGTGGGAGAGTGACGCCGCGGCGCTCTCCCGCGGTCGCCCGCGACGCGATCACTGGATGACGACCCCGGGACAGCCGAAGATCGCCTCCGCGTCTTTCAGACTTCCCGCCTTGGCGTCGTCACACCAATGACCGAACAGCTGCACCGACATCTGGCCGGTGCCATAGTCCCAGCCGTCATTGTGGGTGATGTCCCGCGGGATCTTCACGCCATTGGCCAGGACGGCGATGTTCTCCGGAACCGGCGGCACTGTCCCGAGGCCGAACGAGCACGACCCGATCATGCCGCCGATGGTGTCGAGGACGCCGACCAGATCGGCGGTGCTGGCGACCGGATAGTAACGGGGGTCCGCGGCCTGCGCCTCGCCGCCGGCGATGGCCATCGCGGTCAGCGTCTGCGTCGCCTCGGGAATCATGCCAATGCCGACCACGAACACCGGTATCCCACGGGCGGCGCTGTCACTGACGGCCTGGATCGTGGCCACGTCGTCAGGCGCCAGATCGTCGGCGGCTCCGGCCACGCAGTTCGGCTGGCCGTCGGTGGCGACCAGAATGTACTTGGGGTTGGAATCGGGCAGCGTCGACTCGTAGAGGCTGGCGGAGCTGAGCGCGGCGCGTGTCGGCGTGCCGCCCTCGGGCATGGTGGCGGCGATGGCCATGGCGATGGCGGCGGCGTTCCGATCGGCGATCGGCGCCGCCGGCATCGTCTCCACCGCGCAGGACTCGTCGGCGGCATAGAACTCGATGCCCCAGCGGATGGCGGCGTCCGTCGACATGACGACCTGATTGATCGCCGCCGTCATCTGCGTCCACTTCGACGTCGGCCCGCAATCGCCGGTGTCGCAGCGCGTGCCGTCGGGCATGTCGCGCATCGAGCCCGACTTGTCGAGGACGATCAGGAGATCGGGCGGCACCTTGGCCAGCGGAAACTTCTGCACGCCGCAGGCAGGACCGTCGATGGGGCCGCCATCGGCGCCGGCGCCAGCTCCGCTGTCCTCGCTGATGCCAGTGACGCCGCCCGCGCCGCTGGTCCCGGCCGCGCCGGTCATCCCAGCCCCGCCATTGATCCCAGCCCCGCCGCCGGCGCCGGCACCGACGATCGCGCCGCCTCCAGCGCCGCTATCGGCGAGCGGCTTGATCCCAGAAGCCTTGCAGCCGAGCGCGGCCACAATCCCCAACCCCAAACACCAACCTTGCCAGGTTTTCATGGTATCCCACCAAGAAGATCTGTGGCTGGGGGCCGCCGCCGTCAATCCCCGGGCGGGGGCTCTTCATCCCGCACCACGCTGCAACGAACCGGTGGCGCGCCCGGCGCTGCCGCCGCTCTTCAGCTCGGCGCCGAAGAGGGCGTTGACCAGCGTGGCCAGCGTGGGCTTGGCGGTGGGGGAGACGTGGGGAAGCAGATCAGCGGCGAAATCCTCGGCGGTGGCGTAGCGATCGGAGGGATCGGGCATCAGCGCCCGCTTGAGCACGCGCGCCGCCACCGGCGGCAGTCGATCGATGCGCGCGAACAGCTCCGCAGTCGGCCCCGTCGCCGCGGCGTAGAAAACCTCGGCGGTGGTGCCGCCCGAGTAAAGCGGCTCGCCGGCCAGCGCGCGAAACATCACCAGCCCCAGCGAGAACAGATCGGCCCGCCGATCGACGTTCAGCCCCCTTGCCTGATCCGGCGACATGAAGGTCGCGTTCCCCTTGACGTTGCCGAAGTCGGTCTTCGAAACCCGCACGGCCGCCTTGACGATGCCGAAGTCGATCAGCTTGACCTCGCCCAGACGGCTGACCAGGACGTTTCCCGTCGAGACGTCCCGGTGCACGATCTCCAGCGCGTCGCCGGCGTCGTTGGTCTTGTCGTGGGCGTCGCCCAGCGCCTGCAGCGTCTCGTGCGCGATGTAAAAGACGGTGGCCAGATCCAGCGGCGCGCCCACCCGCTCCTCGTGGCGCTCGCACAGCTGGCCGACGTTGCGGCCCACGATGTATTCCTGGGCGATGAAGTAACCATCGCCCACGCGGCCAAAGTCGAACACCGGGACGATGTTCGAATGCACCAGCGTCGAACCGAGCTTTGCCTCGTCGATGAACTGATCGACGGCCGCTCGATTGAGGGCCAGCTCCGGCTTCAAGCGCTTCAAGACGAACGTCCGCTGAAAACCCTCGGGGCCGGTCAGCGCCGCCATGTAGATGACGCACATTCCGCCGGCGCCCAGGCGATCGAGCACCGTGTACCGCCCGAACACCTGGCCGTCGGCGCTGGCGATCACCGTCGGCAGGACGGTGCTCGGACGGCGGGGCGGCTGAACCACGCCGATCGGTTGAACCGACTGCGCGGCGAACGTCGCCGACGGCCGTGCGGCGACGTCATCGCCTGATCCGGGCGACGACAGCAGCGCCGAGCCCTCGACGGGAATGACGTGCGGCGCGAGCGTACCGGCGGCGGCCGGCGACGGCTCCGGGGGCGCGGCTGCGAACGCCGCCGGCAGCCGGTGCTTCATCAGCACCAACCCCAGCGCGCTGAATCCCAGCAGGACGGCCAGCACCGCCAGAAGCGGCCGCACCGGGCCCGCAGCCTTTGCCGCCTCGGGAGCGCGCAGCACCACCCAGATCCAGGCGTCTGGGCCCAGCGCGATCGCGGCGGCCGACCAGGCGCCGCCCGCGTCGCCGACGACGCGCTCGCCTTCGCGACCGACGAGGCCGGCGCCCGCCTCGGCCGGTAACCCCCAGGCGGCTCCCGGCGCGCCCCGCCCCAGCGACAGCATCAGGCCGGCGTGCGCGGCGTCCGACCACGACTGCAGCAAGGCTTGGTCGATCGGCAGGCCCAGGACCAGCACGCGCGGCACGCGATCGGTGACCTCGATGGGGGCGGACGCCAGGATGAAGGCGCCCTGCCCCACGCGCGCCAGCGCGGCGCCGCCGCTGGCGCCGGTCGCGCGCGCGGCCAGCTCGCCGGCGTCGGTGGCGTTGACGTTGCGGCTCATGATGACGCCGTTTGGCCCCACCAGCACCAGCACGCGTGATCGGTGGGGCCGCCACCAGGGCTCGTTCTGAAACAGATCGTCGATGGTGAACGTGTCGACCTTGTTGGCGAAGGCGGCGCGCAGCTGCGGCACGGCGGCGGCGCTCTGTCGGCCGAGGCGGAGCGAATCCTGGAAGAGTACGTCTGGCCAGGGAACGTGCGCGAGCTGCGCAACATGATGGAGCGCGCGGTTCTGCTGTGCACGGACGACGAGATCCGGCCCGAGCACCTGTTGCTGGATTCGATGTCGGTCACCGCCATCATGACGTCGACGCCGGCGGCGCGCGAGATGGCGTCACGGCCGACGCAGCCGGGGGCCGCGGTCGCCTTCGAGGACGACGACGGCCCGGGGGCGATCGCCTCCGAGATCCCGGGCGAGCCCGAACGCGAGCGTATCCTGCGCGTCCTCGCCGAGTGCGGCGGCAACCAGAGTCGGGCCGCGACGCTCCTCGGCATCGCGCGCAGCACGCTGGTGCTGCGCTTGAACGAGTACCGCGTCCCGCGGCCGCGCAAATAGCCGCCGCGGGGCGCTGCGACTCGCGCGCCGCTCAGACGCCGCCAGTATAGAAGAGATAGTCGGCCGAATAGTCGGCGCGCGCCTCGTGGCCCTGGGCGCTGGCGTCGCAACCGTCGGCCGGCGCCTTCCCTTTCGACGTGTTCAACCGCTGCGCGAAGGTCACGTCGGTGAACACCCCCTGGCCCTCGTGCGAAACGGCCTTCAGCAAGAGCCACGCGATGTCGTCCTGGCCGGGCGCCTTCACCTCTGCCACCTTCGCGCCCGCCAGCACGCTGCCATCCTTGTACTGCCACTTGGGACCGGCGTAGTGCTTGCCCACCGTCGCCCCGCTGGCGTCGAACAACGTCGCCTCGGGCGCCTTCAGCTTCCAGCGATAGGTGGTTCCGCTGCCGGCCGGATCGTCGGTGACCGCCGCGCAGCTGTAGATCTGGGCGCCGACCGCGTGCAGCTTGAGCGCCAGCTTTGCCGTCGGTGACACCGCCACGGGCCCCGGGACCTCCGGCTTGGCCAGGTCAACCGCGGCGGCGCTGGCTGCCGTGGTGGCGCGGTCGGCGGCCGGCGTTTCGGCGCAGCCCAAGTTGACCAAGGCGTTGACCAGGAGAACGAACAAGACAGTCGCGATCATCTTCATAGGAATCACCCCCGCGCGGTCCAGACAGCAAGGGCGGTGCCATGCACGGACACCGCCATCGCGGCACAAATTAACCGCATCGATGGCGCGAGTCACGATGTTTCCACAGCTTGTCCGAGCCAGTTGACCGACGATTTCGGTCAGCTCGACCGGCGGTCGCGCCTCCTCGCCGAACCGCATTGCCCGGCGCCCTGGAAATTGTGGAACCGACTGCTGTCGCGCGCTGGCATTTGCCTTGCTGAAGGTCGGCGGCAAGGAGGCTTACCATGAAAACTTTTTGGACGTTCTCTCTACTCTCGTCACTCCCGATGCTTTCCATTGGTTGCGCCGGCGCCCAGCTCGCTCGCTCGAGCGAGCCGGCGGCGGCGCGGCGCGGATACCTGGCGGCGTCCGGCAGCTCGGTCAAGGCCATCGTCGCCGGCCCCATCGCGATTCACGTCTACGCCGAGGTGGCCGGCGGCCGCGTGTTCGTCACCGAGCGCAAGTCGGGCGCGAATATCGACGGCGACTGCGAGACCGCCGCCACCCGCGAAGGGTCCGGTCCGGCGCTGCCGGCCGATCGCGTTCAGTTGATCGTCGTCGGCGCGGGAGAGATCGCCTGCCTCGCCACCTCGGGGCGGCGCGGGTACGAGATGCTGTGGCACGCGCGGAACGACGGCGACGCTCCCCTGGTCCTGGCACAAGGCCGCTGAGCGACTCGACCGATCGCTGTTTGAATGCCGGCCCGACGTGAGGCGGTCGATTCCAGGGGCGGGAACAATCCTGGCGTTCCGCGTTTCTTGGAAAGTAGCGTTGGTTTCAGTCGCCGGCTGAAGGGGGCAGCCGGTCTTGGAGGCGAACCGATGGAAAGCTCGAACATGCAGCATCAGCCGGAGGCAAATGGCGCCGATGGGCGCCGCCTGTCGCGCCTGACCTCGACCCCGAACATTCCGCCTCCCTCGCCGCCGACCGCCCCGGCCGAGAGCAATGCAGAGAGTGGCGTGATACCGCGCCGCCTGAAAGACGCGCTCGAGGACGCGGAGCTCCTGCTGGCCTACGCGGCCGAAGCGGGGGTCGACATCGACCGCGATCTGCGAGCCAGGGTGCTCGCCGCTCGTCGAGCCGCGACGGGCGGCTGGAACGACCAGTATGCGCTCGACCTGCTGGGCGCGCTCACGACGCTGTCCGCGAGGATGAAACCGGTATCGGGCGAAAGCCTGCGCCTCTGCGAGGGCGAGGCCTTGAAGACGATCTCCCGGCTACGATCGGTCGCGATCCTGCTAGCCGTCATCATCGTTCCCTGCTCGATGGTCGCCTTCGTCGCGTCGGCGACCTGTGAATCCATTCGCCAGCAAATCGAGCTGGCGAACGGGCTGGCCGTGACGCTGATTCGATTGCCCACCCCGTCCGCGCCCACCGACGGCGCAGTCGCTGGAGGCGGGGACGTGGGGCGGTACCCGGAGAGCGTCGCCAAGCAGCTGCAGCAGTTCGCCGCGACCATCCGCGATATCGATCGGAAGGCGAATCAGCTCAAGTGGCTCACCTTCCTGCCCATCAACGACCCGCTGAAATCGCGGCGCTGGAACAAGGACGAGGTCAGGGCGCTATTCGAGCTGCCGAGCACCGGCCTCTTCGTGGCGGCCGAGGTCGCCAAGAGGATCAACCTCTATCAAGACGTGCGGGCGTTTGCGCAGAGCACCGAGGAGATGGTGCTCATCAGCTTCGGCGCCTTCACGAGCTGCGTGCTGCCCCTGCTCTATGCGTTGCTGGGCGCGTGCGCGTTCCAGATCCGAAGCTTCGTGGAGCAGCGCCGCAAGCGCACCTTCAGTGTTCAAGGTCAGCGGCCGGCGCGCCTGGTGATCGCCGCGATCTGCGGTCTCGTCATCGGCCTGTTCGGCAACTTCGGAGAAGGTCATGCGGTCGGGCTTTCGCCGCTCGCTGTTGCGTTCATGGTCGGCTACGCGGTCGACCTCTTTTTTCAGTACATCGATGGTCTCTTGCGTGCGCTCGCCCGCCAGCCCGCCGAGACCGAGGCGCGCGGATCGGCGAAGCCGCCCCAGCAGCCCGCGGTGTGAGTCAGAAGCGGGACCTGCGCAAAGAAAAAACGGGCCGGCTGTCGATCCGGGCGCGCCCCGGTCGTCGTGGTAACGAAAGGGCCAAGGTGGCCCGCCCGCTGACCACGACGAGGAGAACGCCCATGAGAAAGCTGATCGTTCACGAGTTCATCACCCTTGACGGGGTCATCCAGGCCCCGGGCGGCGAAGACGAGGATCGCGACGGCGGCTTCGCCCACGGCGGCTGGACGCGACGCTACTGGCACGACGACATCGGCCGCCACTTCGGCGCGATGATGACGGACGTCGACGCGTTCCTGCTCGGGCGCCGCACGTACGTCACGCACGCCGACGCGTTCGAGCCGATGCCGGCGGGCGATTTCTTCGGCGACATGATGAACGCGCCCGCCAAGTACGTGGTCTCGCGGACGCTGGAAAAGCCGCGCTGGCGCAACACCACCATCATCCGCGACGACGTCGTCGCGGCGGTGCGCGCCCTGAAGGCGCAGCCGGGAAAGAGCATCCTCACCGACGGGAGCAGCCAGCTTCTGCACACGCTGCTCGCGCACGATCTCGTCGACGAGCTGCACCTGTCCCTCTATCCGCTGGCGCTGGGAGGCGGCAAGCGTCTTTTTCCGGACGGCGCGCTCGCGCGGTTCACGCTGGCGTCGGCCGTTCCCTACCCGACGGGCGTCGTCGGCTTGCAGTACGTGCGCCAGCCGGCCTGACGGCGCGGGTCGCGCCGCGACGCTGCTACGATGCGCGCATGAACCCATTGACCGACAAGGTTGCGACCGTCGCCCCCGTGCGCTGGGGTGTCCTCGGGGCCAGCCGGTTCGCGCTGCGCGCCGCGATCCCGGCCATGCGGCAAGCGCCCCTGGCCGAGCTGCGCGCGCTGGCCTCGCGGACACCCGACAAGGCCGCCGAGGCGGCGCGCGCCGCGGGAGCGCCGCGCGCGTACGGCCGCTACGAAGATCTCTTGGCCGACCCCGAGATCGAGGCCGTCTACAATCCGCTGCCCAATCACCTGCACGTCCCCTGGTCGATCCAGGCGGCGCGCGCCGGCAAGCACGTGCTGTGCGAAAAACCGATCGCCCTGTCCGCGGCCGAGGCCGAGGCGCTGGCGGCCGTGCAACGCGAGACCGGGGTGATCATCGCCGAGGCGTTCATGATCCGCTATCACCCGCAGTGGGACACGGTGGCGGCGCTGATCGGCAGCGGTCGCATCGGCGCCGTCCGCGCGCTGCAGATCGCGTTTTCTTACACCAACGTCGATCCCACCAACATCCGCAACCAGCGGGAGGCGGGCGGCGGCGCCGTCTATGACATCGGCTGCTATGCCATCAACGTCGCGCGCCTGATCTTCGCCGCCGAGCCGCGCCAGGTGGCGGCGATCGCCGAGCGCGATCCGGGCAACGGCTGCGATCGGCTGACGTCGGCGATTCTGGATTTCCAGGGCGGTCAGGCGACGTTCACGATCGGCACCCAGCACGTCCGCTTTCAGGGCGTGCACGTCTTCGGAACGGACGGACACATCGCGGTCGAGATCCCGTTCAACGCGCCGCCCGACCGCCGCTGCAAGGTGTTCGTCGACGACGGATTCCAGTCCACGCCCGTCTTCACGATCAAGGAAACCGCCGCGGAGCGCGCCGAGGTGCTGGAGGTTCCCGTCGCCAGCCAGTACGCGCTGCAGTGGCAAGCGTTCTCGGCGGCGGTGCGCGGCGGGCCGCCGGTGCGAAACGACATGCGGAGCGCCGTCGCCAACATGCGCGTCATCGACGCCGTCCTGCGCGCGGCCGAGTCGCGACAGTGGGAGGCGGTCTGAGATCCGCCGCGAGGCGCGTCTTCACCGCGCCGGGCCGCGGTCGCGATCCGGCGCAAGGCGGCGCTGGCGCGCGCGCAGGGACAGCGACGGACATTCGATTTTTTGTTACCCTCCGTGAACTTCGGGTTTCGGGTCCGGGTTCGGGTTTCGCGGGCGGCCACTGCGGGCGGGCGCGCTGCTGGAAGAGAGCGAAGCAGGTCAAAGGAGCCCCGAATGTCGCGGCAGAACAGAGTCATCGGCCTTCTGTCGCTCGTGCTTTGCGGCGTGGGTGCCTGCTCGGGTCAGATCGCCGACGCGGGCGCGGGCAGCGCCGGCGCCGGCGCCGGCACGAGCAGCGGGAACGGCCAGGCGATCCCGCCCGCCGCCAGCGGCAACGCCCTCGGCTGGTACGAATCGCTGGCCGCCGCCGACTGCTCTCGGGCGCCGGCCGCGTATCCGTCGTCGCGCGTGTGGCGGCTGTCGGCCGCGCAGTGGAGGAACACCGTGGCCGCCGCGCTGGGGATCGCGCCGCCCGACGTCAGCGGCTTTCCCGCCGATCCGATCGATCCCGTGTCCGGCTTCAGCGACGACGCCACCGACGGCAAGGTCACGTTCCAGCTGGCCAGCGCGTACATGGACGCAGGCGACGCCGCCGCCACGCAGGGAGCGACGAAGGCGATGACCACCTACGCCTGCCTGGGGACGGCGCCCGTCGCCGCCGCGTGCGCACGGATGTTCGTCGCCGATTATGGCAACCGGCTCTTCCGGCGCGCGCTGACCGCCGCCGAGACGACGTCGTACGCGGCCTTCCTGGCCAGCGAGTCGGCGCTGGATCCACCGGTCACCGCCGTGGCGTCGGCGCTGAAGGCGATGATGATGTCGCCGAACTTCGTCTTTCGCACCGAGCTCGGCGACAGCAAGGCGGGCGTCGTCGACCTGACCCAGGGCGAGATCGCCCAGCTGCTGTCGTACTCCATCGCCGACAGCCCGCCCGACGCCGAGCTGTTCGCCGCCGTCGAGAAAGGACAGCTCGGCGACCCGGCGGCGCGCGAGGCGCAGGCGGCGCGCCTGGCGGCGCTGCCGGCGGCGCGCGACAAGCTGGCGGCGTTCTGGCGCGAGTACCTGGCGCTCGGCGACGCGCCGGTCGCGCCCGGCATTGACGCCTCGATGTTCGCCGAGGCAGAGAGCTTCTTCGCCAAGGTGGCCTGGGATCAGAAGGGGACGTTCAAGGACCTGATGACGGCGCCGTACACGTACGCCGACGCGACCGTGACCGCCGTCTACGGCAGCGCCCAGCCGGGCGCCGACGGGCGGCTGGCGCTGGACCCCGCGCAGCGGGCCGGGTTCCTGACCAGCGCCAGCATGCTGGCGCAGACGGCGGCGGCTTCGCAGGCGGCGACGGTGATCCACCGCGGCTTGCTGGTGCGCCAGCGCGCGCTGTGCGAGACGCCGCCCCCGCCGCCCCCGGACGTGCAGCGCGATCCCGCCCAGGTCCAGCCCGGCGGCGCCGACGCCACCGCGCGCGAAAACTACGAGCTGTTCAAGATGTCGAAGCCCAGCTGCGACGCCTGCCACAGCGTGTTTCAGCCGCTGGGCCTGGCGTTCGAAGCCTACGACGAAGGCGGCAAGTTCCGCACCGCCTACCCGAGCGGCAAGCCCATCGTCACCACCGCAACGCTGGCCGGGGCGGGCGACGCCAACGGCGATTTCGCCAGCGCCGTCGACATGGTGAAGAAGATCGGCGAGAGCCGCATCGGCCAGTACTGCTTCACGGAGCAGTTCGCCGAGTTCGCCTTCGGGCGGCCCATCAGCCTGCAGGACGAGGCCTGCACCATCCGCAGCATGGGCGATTACGTCAGCGCCAGCGGCGGGCAACTGACCCAGCTATTCTCGTCGATCGCCGCCGCGCCGACCGCCTTCCGGAGGTACCACCAATGAACGGCCGGCAGTCCACGCGCGTCCGTTTCTCGCGCCGCCGCCTGCTGCGCGGCATCGGCGCCGGCGCGGCGCTGCTCTCGCCGTTCGGGCGCCTGCGCAGCAGCATGGCCGACAGCGCGGCGGCCGGTGGAAACCTGCTGATCTTCTTCACGCCCAACGGGCACAAGCGGGCCATCGGCAGCCGCGTCTGCTTCGACGCCACCAGCGCGGGCGGCGTGATGACGCTGGGCGATTCGCTGGCGCCGCTGGCGCCGCTGCAAAGCAACGTCGCCGTCATCAAGGGGCTGAACAACAAGACGCCGACGTTCATCGCCAGCCACCAGGACATCTGCCGCATCCTCACCTGTCAGGGCATGCCCGGCGCCGAGACCGACAAGGGGCAGTTCACCGGCTACGGCCCGTCGATCGATCAATCGATCGGCATGGCCATCAACCAGCGCCCGGTGGTGGTGGCCGTCGATCCCTATCGCGATCAACCCCACTGGCGCACGTACCTGTCGTGGCGGTCGTCGGGGGTCAACGAGCCGTTCGTCAAGAACCACCAGGCCGTGTTCAGCGACCTGTTCGGCAACATGACCGGGATGGCCAATACCGCCGATCAAACGGCGGCCCTGGCCCGCGCGCGGGCGCGCAACCAGAGCCTGCTCGACTTCGTGAAGAACGACGTCACGTCGTTCCGGTCGCGCATCAACAGCAACGACAAGGCTCAGCTGGACGCGTACCTGGACTCGCTGCGCTCGGTCGAGCAGAAGGTGATGTCGATGCCGGCGTCCGCCACGTGCGACACCGCCGGGGTGAAGACGACGATCAGCGGGCTGCCAGCCATGGCGCCGCTGCAGAACGACGACAAATCGGGCCCCGGCCTGGTCGACCAGATGCAGAAGCGCGGCGAGGTGTGGATGGATCTGATCGCCACCGGCTTCGCCTGCGCCGCGCGCCGGGTGGCCGTCATCCAGTGGCAGGGCGCCTCCGAGGGCTACGACGTCGGCGCCAACACCGGCTCTCCCGATCACCACAGCGTCAGCCACGGCGGCTTTGGCGCCACCAGCGGCGATCGCTGGGTCGCCATCGACACCTGGTACGCGAACCGTTTCGCATATCAGCTGAGCGCGCTGCAGAAGCTGGGCGTGCTGGACAAGACCGTGGTCGTCTGGGTCAGCGAGCTGACCGAGCAGCACAACCAGCTGAACATGGTCACCGTCGTCGGCGGCGGCAAAGCGCTGGGGATGAAGCTGGGACAATACATCGTCTACCCGTTCACCGGACGAGAGGTCGAGGGCTCCGGCGCCATCGCGGTGGGGCAGAGCCCGGCCAACCGCGGCCTGAACGATCTGTGGATCACCGTGCAACAGGCGCTGGGCATCACCGCCAGCACCTTCGGCGATCCGAAGTACTGCACCGGCCCGCTGACCGAGCTGCGCGGCTGAGCGCTCGCGCGGGCAAAAGCCGCGCGCTCCTGGCTGAAACGGCGACGACCATTTGTTTGGACACGCCAGCGCGGGTCGGGAGACTCTTGTAAAGGTGAAGTCGGTTCCCACCTTGTTGTCCATCGTTCGAAGATGAAACGTCGCCACATCATGCCGCAGGGGCGCGACGACCGGTTGGGCAACAACCCGACCTGGTATCGCGACGCCGTCATCTACGAGCTGCGCGTGCGTTCGTTCCTGGACAGCAACGGCGACGGCGTGGGGGACTTCGCGGGCGTGACCTCGCGCCTGGACTACTTGCAGGATCTCGGGGTGACCGCGATCTGGCTGTTGCCGTTCTATCCGTCGCCCCTGCGCGACGACGGATACGACATCGCCGATTACACCGACGTCCACCCCGACTGCGGCACACTGGCCGACTTCGAGCAGCTTCTGGAGGAAGCCCACCGCCGCAAGATTCGCATCATCACGGAGCTGGTCTTGAACCACACCTCCGACCGCCACCCCTGGTTTCGCCGCGCGCGCGAGGCGGCCCCGGGCTCGGTGGAGCGGGCCTTCTACGTCTGGAGCGACACGCCGGATCGCTACGCCGACGCGCGCATCATCTTCAAGGACTTCGAGCCGTCGAACTGGGCGTGGGACGCCGTCGCGCGCGCCTATTTCTGGCACCGGTTCTATGCCCACCAGCCGGATCTCAACTTCGAGAACCCGGCGGTGCAGGAGGCCCTCCTGTCGGTGGTCGACTTCTGGCTGGATCGCGGCGTCGACGGCCTGCGCCTGGACGCCGTGCCGTACCTGTACGAGGCGGAGGGGACCAACGGCGAGAACCTGCCCGCCACGCACGCGTTCCTGAAGAAGCTGCGCGCCCACGTCGACAGCAAGTACAAGGACCGCATGCTGCTGGCCGAGGCCAACCAGTGGCCGGAGGACGCCGCCGCGTACTTCGGCACCGGCGACGAGTGCCACATGAACTTCCACTTTCCGATCATGCCGCGGATGTTCATGTCGATTCACATGGAGGATCGCTTCCCGATCCTCGACATCATGGCGCAGACGCCGCCGATTCCAGAAACCTGCCAGTGGGCGCTGTTCCTGCGCAACCACGACGAGCTGACGCTGGAGATGGTCACCGACGAGGAGCGCGACTTCATGTACCGCGCGTACGCCCACGACTCGGAGATGCGCATCAACCTGGGCATCCGCCGCCGCCTGGCCCCGCTGATGGGCAACGACCGCCGCAAGATGGAGCTCCTGAACGGCCTGCTTTTCTCGCTGCCGGGGACGCCGGTCCTCTATTACGGCGACGAGATCGGCATGGGCGACAACATCTTCCTCGGTGATCGCAACGGCGTGCGCACGCCGATGCAGTGGAGCGCCGACCGCAACGCTGGCTTCTCGCGCGCCAACCCGCAGCGGCTGATCCTGCCCATCACCATCGACCCCGAGTACTACTATGAATCGGTCAACGTCGAGGCCCAGCAGAACAACCCCAACTCGCTGCTGTGGTGGACCAAGCGCCTCATCGCCCTGCGCAAGCGGTTCGCTGCCTTTGGCCGCGGCAGCATCGAGTTTCTGACCCCGTCGAACCACCGCGTGCTGGCCTTCGTGCGCCAGCAAGGCGACGAGGTCATCCTGGTCGTGGCCAACCTGTCGCGCTTCGTCCAGTACGTCGAGCTGGACCTGACAAAGTGGAAGGGGTTGCATCCGGTCGAGATGATGGGTCAGTCAGAGCTGCCACCCATCGGCGAGGCGCCGTACCTGCTGACGCTGGGCGGGCACGCCTTCTACTGGCTGTCGCTGGAGGCGCCGCCCCAGCAAGCGGAGAGCGAGGCCGTCGCCAGCTACCGGCCGCCGGTGGTCGAGGCGGCGAGCACGCAGTCGCTGCTGCACGGCAGCGGGCGCGCGGCGCTGGAGGAGGCGCTGCCCAGCTTTCTGTACACGCGCCGCTGGTTCGCGCGGCGCCGCCTCACGCTGACGGCCGTCCACGTCGAGGAGGCCATCGAGCTGCCCGGCGTTTACCTGCTGATCGTGCGGGTGGAATACGCCAGCGCCGAGCCGGACCGCTTCGTCATCCCGCTCGGCGCCGTCGGTCCCGAACGCACGCCGGCGGCGGCGGCGATCCTGGCCGTGCTGCGCACGCCGGCGGGCGAGACGACGCTGATCGACGCCGCCGAGGATCCGCCGGCGGCGCGCGGGCTGCTGAGCGCGCTGTCCGAGCGGCGGCGCATCGCCGGCGCCGGAAGCTCGGTCGAGGCGATCCCGTTTTCGCCCATCGAGCCGCTGGACGTGGAGCCGCTCAACATCAGCACCGATCACGCGGCGGCGGCGCTGCGCTATGGCGATCGCTATCTCTTGATGATGTTCCGCCGCGTCGAGGACGGCACCAGCCCCGAGTTGGAGGTGACGCGCTTCTTGAACCAGCGCGCGCCCGGCCTGACGCCGCCGGTGGTGGCGGCGTTCCAGCTGCGCCGCGGCCGCAACGAGCCGTCGACGCTGGCGGTGCTGGAGGGATACGTCCCCAACGAAGGCACCGCCTGGACCCACGCGCGCGAGGAGCTGCGCCGGTTCTTCGATCGCGCCCTCACGCGGTACCGCGACACGCCGCCGCCCGCTGACGGGGTGTCGCGCCGGCTGCTGGAAGCGACGGCGGCCGAGACGCCGCCCCTGGTGGCCGAGGTGATCGGCGGCTATCTCGAGGCGGCGGCCCTGCTGGGGCGGCGCACGGCGGATCTGCACCTGGCGCTGGCGTCGGATCGCGCGACGCCCGCCTTCGCGCCCGAGGCGTACGTGGCGCTGGACCGCCGATCGAAGTATCAGTCGCTGCGCAACCTGGCCGGCACGACGCTGCGCCTTCTGCGCGACCGCCTGCCGCTGCTGCCGCCGTCCGTGGTGGGGCCGGCGCGCGATCTCGCCGGTCACCCCGAACGGGCGCTGAAAGCCTTCGAGCCGTTGCTGACGCGCAAGCAGACCGGCCTGCGCATCCGCACGCACGGCGACTATCACCTGGACCAGGTGCTGAGTACGGGCAAGGACTTCGTCATCATCGACTTCGAGGGTCCGGCGGGCGAGCGCCTCGCCGATCGGCGGCGCAAGCACTCGCCCCTGCGCGACGTGGCGGGGATGCTGCGCTCGTTTCACTACGCCGCGCTGACGGCGACGCTGGACCGCGCGGTCGTGCGCGACGTGGATCGCGAGGCGGCGGCGCCCTGGGCCGAGGCCTGGCACCGCTGGATCTCGGCGGCGTTCCTGCGCGCGTACCTGGATACCTGCGCCGCCGCGCCGTTCCTGCCGCCGGCCGAGGATCTGGCGGCCGAGCTCACGACCTATCTCATCCAGAAAGCGTTCGTCGAGCTCCGCGACGAGCTGACGTCGTACAGCGGCGAGACGGTCGGGATCCCAGTGGCGGCGCTGAACGAGCTCTTGGTGATGTGACCGTCAGTTGTCGATGAAGAACTGAGCGTTCTCCATCGCCACCAGCGCGTTGGCGGCCGCGTTGATGTGCGGGCACAGCCCGAAGTCGGAGCAGGCTTTGACCTCGAGCTTCGGGGTGTTGAAGACAAAGCCCGGGAACATCGCCACGGTCATGGCGATGGCCTGGTCCTGCGCGGGCTTGATCCAGGACGAGTTGGAACGGTTCGCGCCCTTGCACTCCACGTCGCCCGGCGCGCGCGTCAGGGTCATCAGGTCTACGCGTTTGACGCTCGGGAATCGAGTCGGCGCAGTTCAGCTGGGCGATGCCGAACGCCGGCGCGTGGAACTCG
>DATKEU010000269.1:0-12710 GCA_035544495.1 Polyangia bacterium
ATGACTGCTGGCACGCCGAGGAGGAGGCGGTGACCGCGACGGCGGTGATCGAGGTGCTGACGGCAAACGTCACCCGCGCCAAGGAGATCGTGCGCGGCACACTGCCCAAGGTCGCCGGCCGGCCGCGCGGCTGCGCTTGCCCGCACGCCGCCCAGGGCGCGATCATGACCGCGCGCGATGCCATCCCGGCGGCGGCCCGGGAACGGCTGCGCGTCCTTTACGGGAGGTATCTGTGAGCGAGAGTCATTCGAGAACGGGCGGTTCCTTGCTGGTCGTGGGTTCCGTGGGCCTGGACACCGTGGAGACGCGCGCCGGCAAGCGGACCGACGTCCTGGGCGGGGCGGCGTCCTACTTCTCCGTGGCGGCGTCATTCCTGTCGGCGGCGCGGATGATCGGCGTCGTGGGGACCGACTTTCCCGACGCGCACGCGGCTTTCTTGCAAAGCCGGGGGATCGATCTCGGCGGCCTCGAGCGGGTGGCGGGGCGGACGTTCCGCTGGTCGGGTGTCTACGCGCCGGATTTCTCGACGCGGACGACGCTGGACACGCAGCTGAACGTCTTTCAGGACTTTCGCCCCAAGCTGCCGCCGGCGTGGGCCGCTTCCGATTACGTCTTTCTGGCCAACATCGATCCGGTCCTGCAGCTGGGCGTGCTGGAGCAGGCGGGGCGGCCGAAGTTCGTCGCCTGCGACACCATGAACTTCTGGATCAGCGGCAAGCGCCCCGAGCTGCTGCGCCTGCTCGAGCGCGTGGACTTGCTGATGCTGAACGACGAGGAGGCGCGCCAGCTGTCGGGCGAGGCCAACCTGCCGGCGGCGGCGCGCGCGATCCGCGCCATGGGGCCGGCGGCGGTCATCATCAAGCGCGGCGACGCGGGCGCTCTCTTGTTCCACGGCGCGGGCGTCTTCGCGGCGCCGGCCTTCCCGATCGAGGAGGTCGTCGATCCGACGGGCGCGGGCGACTCCTTCGCCGGCGGCTTCATGGGCTGGCTGGCGCACGAGGACGACGCCAGCCCGGCGACGATCCGCACGGCGATGATCCTGGGATCGGTGCTGGCGTCATTCTCCGTCGAGGATTTCAGCCTGGACCGCTTCCGGCGGCTGGATCTGACCCAGATTCGCCAGCGCTTCACCGCCTTCGCCGACCTGGTCCACTTCGAGAAGATCCGGATCTAGCCGATGATCTAGCCGTCGAGCGCGGACAGGAGGACCGCCGCGCGCGGGCCGCTCGCCTCCGCCGCCAGCTGGCGCGCGCCGTCCGCTTCGATGGCGATCGTGATGGTCAGGCGATCGGCCGCCAGCGCGGACGGGAAGCGATCGGCCCATTCCACCGCCACCGCGGCCCGGTCGTACGCCTCGTCCAGGCCCAGCTCGCCAAGCTCGCGCGCGTCGGCGATGCGATAGAAATCGGCGTGGACCAGCGGCGTGCGGCCGGGGTGTTCGTTGACCAGCGCGAAGGTGGGGCTGGCCACGTGACGATCGGACGTGACGCCCATCCCGCGCGCCAGCCCCTGGACGAAGGTCGTCTTGCCCGCGCCCAGCGGGCCCACCAGCGCGACGGCGTCGCCGACCCGCAGGGCGGCGCCCAGGCGCTCCGCGGCAGCTTGCATCTCCGCGGCGCTGCCGATGCGCAGCGCCCGGCGGGCCGAAAAGCTGGGCGGAGCGGGCAGGGTCATCGGCGCGCAGCATCCCGGCGCGCCGCCGCCGATTCAAGGAGAAACGGCGTGGCGCGGGCGGCGGCGGCGACGCATGCTGGTTGGGGCCGGCGATTTGATCGGCGCTCGGAAAGGTGCGACGGTGACGGAGGCTCATGACCGAGGAGGCGGACAGCGGGAGAGGCCGGCCCGTTCCGCAGATTGACCTCGTCGGGCCGGAGGCGCCAGCGGGCGGGCGCGGCGTCGGCCACCTGGGGCCGCTCCTGGCGTGGGCCGTGGTCTTCGCGGATCTCGGCACCTCGGTCTTCTACGTGCCGGGGATCCTCTACGCGCAGGTGGGGCCGCTGGCGCCGTTCTACGTCCTCATCGCCAGCATCGCCTTCGTCTTCGTGGCGCTGGAGCACCTGGAGATCGCCCACCGCTATCCGCGCGGCGGCGGCGGCGTGGCGGCGGCCGTGGAGGCCTTCGGACCGCGCGTGGGCGTGCTCTCGGGCGCGTTGATGGTCTCGGCGTATCTGGTCACCATCAGCATCTCGGTGGTCAGCGCCCTGCACTACATCGCGGCGCTGCGTCCCTGGCCGCACGAGATCGAGATCCTGTCCGTGGCGGCGATCCTGTTCCTCGGGTTTCTGCACTGGATCGGCATACGCGAGCTGGCGCGGCTGGCGCTGGTGCTGGCGGTGGTGGGCCTGTGCGTCCAGGCGACCCTGGTGGCGGCGGTGCTGATGCGCCTCGGCCCGGCGGAGTGGGCCGGGCTGACGTCGACGTTCGGTCGCATCCGCGACGTCAGCGTGCCGCACATGGCGTCCGGCTTCGCGGCGGCCTGGCTGGCGTATTCGGGCCTCGAATCGCTGGGGCAGCTGGCCCCCGCCGTGCGCGAGCCGCGCCGGCGGGTCATCCGCATCACGGCCACGCTGCTGATCGTCACGCTGCTTCTGACCGTGCCGCCGCTTACGACGGTCGCCATCTATGCGGCGCAGGCGGGAGAGATCGCGCCGCAGGCGGCGCTGCTGGCGCCCATCGCGCTGAAGTACGGCGGGATGGGCCTGCTCGCCGCGGTGGCGCTGTCGGGCGCGGGGCTGTTGCTGGTCGCCGCGAACGTCGCCTTCATCGGCTGCTACAACGTCTTCAAGGCGGTCAGCGAGCACGGCTACCTACCGGCGATGATCGCCCGGCGCAACAACCGCTATGGCACCCCGCGCGGCGCGATCGTGGTCATCACGCTGGCGGCGCTGGTGCTGGTGCTGTCGACGCGGGCGGATCTGTTGCGCCTGGGCAAGGTCTTCGCGTTCGGTTTGCTGGGGTCGTACGCCATCACGTCGATCAGCCTGGCGGTGCTGCGCTGGCGCGAGCGGCGCCGCGGCCTTGCCTTCGTCAACGGCGTCATCGCCAGCCTGGCGCTGGCGATCCCGTGGGTGACCAGCTGGTTCACGAAGCCGGTGGCCGCCCTGTACGCCGCGGGCGTCACCGGGTTGCAGCTGCTGGTCGCGTTCGTCACCCAGCGAGGCTGGATTCGCTCGGGCCGGTTCGGTTTTCTGCGCGCCGCCACCGCCGAGCGCGCCGCCGCCGACCAGCCCGGCTGCGGCGAGGTGGTGACGCTGGCAGAGGCGCTGGCGCTGAAGGCGACCTATCCGTCGACGACGCTGATCGCGCTGCGCGGCCCGAACCGGAACCTCTGCCGCGAAGCCGCCCGCCGCGCCAAGGGGGTCGGCGACGCCGCGGTGTACGTCATCTTCGTCGACGAGATCCCGGGGCTGTTCTTCCCGCCCCGCACCGGCCCGTCGGACGACGCGCTGGACGTGCTGGTCGCCGCGGTCGCGGACATCCGGCGCGAGGGGCTGGAGGCCATCCCGCTCTGGCGACTGGCCCACAACGCGGGGGCCTCGATCGCGGAGGCGGCGGAGGCGCTGGGGGTCAAGTGCCTGATGGTGGGAACCACGCAGCGGTCGGCGGTGTGGCAGTTCCTGCGCGGGGACATCCTCAAGCAGCTGATCAAGGAGCTGCCCGAGCCGGTGCACGTGGTGATCTGTGAATGACGGCGGCGTCAAGACGCCGGCGGTATCCAGCGGGGAGGGCGCCGCCGCGCTGACCGCGCGCCCGAGCGCGCAGCGGCGGATGTCCCGGCTGAGCGCCGTTCCCGAGCAGCTGTTCGATCGCAACAAGCGGTCTTCGGGAAGGCTGGGGGCGCTGCTGGCGTGGGCGGTGGTCTTCGCCGACATCGGGACGTCGATCTATTACGTGCCGGGCCTCCTGTTCCGCGAGCTCGGCAGCAAGAGCCCGTCGCCGGCGGCGGCCTTCGTGCTGGCCACGGGCGTGGCATTCATCTTTCTTTCGCTGAAATACGTCAACGTGGCGGCCCGCTATCCCGACGGGGGCGGCGTGGTGTCGGTGGCCTCCGACGCCTTCGGTCCGCTGGTGGGTTGCATCGGCGGGATCCTGATCTGCGTTGACTACTTCCTGACCGGCGCCCTGTCGTCGGTGAGCGGCTTTCAGTACCTGGCCGCCGAGCTGCCGAACCTGACGCCGTGGATCCCGGCGGCGGCGTCCGTGGCCCTGCTGGTCCTGGGCGCGCTGAACCTGATCGGGATCCGCGAGTCGGCGCTGGTGACGGCGGCGCTGTCGATCGCGTCGCTGACGATGAACTTCGTCGTGCTGGGCGTCGTGCTGTGGCATATGGACGGCGCCCGCTGGCAGCTGGTGTGGCAGCAGTTCAGCGCCGTGCGCGGCCTGCCGCCGTGGACGATCCTGGTCGGGTTCGGCAGCTCGTGGCTGGCGTTCTCGGGCCTCGAGTCGATCAGCCAGATCGCGCCCGCCCTGGCCGAGCCGCGCGAGCGGACGGCGCTGCGGGCCATGCTGCTGGTGATCGCCTGCGTGTTCTTGACGTCGCCGCTGATGACGGCGTTCGAGACCGCGCTCCTGGACGCGGCCGCCGCCAACCCGGACCAGTTCGTGTACGAGCTGGGCGCAAAGTTCGGCAACCGCCCGATCCAGATCGCCATCGTGCTGACGTCGTCGACGCTGCTGGTGGGCGCGGCCAACACGGCGATGATCGGCTGCTATCACGTGTTCCTGGCGCTGGTGCGGCTTGGGTACATGCCGCGCTGGCTGGCGGAGCGGAACATGCGCTTCGGCACGCCTCACCGGGCGATCATCATCTCCGTGCTGGTGCCGGTGGCCGTGGTGGCGGCGACGCGCGGGCAGATGGCGCTGCTGGGGGACATGTACTCGTTCGGCCTGCTGGGGGCGTTCACGCTGACGTCGGTCGGGATCGATCGCATGCGCTGGCAGGAGAGAAAGCGCGGCGTCGGCCTGTGGATCGGCGTCTTCACGTCGCTGCTGGTGGTGATCGCCTGGGCGGTGAACCTGGTCTCGAAGACCAAGGCGACGATGTTCGGCGGCACGGTGACGCTGCTGGGGTTCACGGTGGCGCACGCCGTGCGGCGCGGCTGGCTGGGCGGGCACCGCGAGGGCTTCACCGACGCCGAGGCGGCCGAGAAGGCGGCGTCGGACCTGGCCAGCGCGATCGAGGTGGTCACCGTCGACGAGGCCGTGGACATGAAGGCCATGTACCCGTCGACGACGCTGGTGGCGGTTCGGGCGCCCAACCTGCGGCTGTTTCAGGAGGCGCTGGCCCGCTCGCGCGGGGCCGGCGACAGCGCGGTTTACATCATCTACGTCGACGAGATCCCGGGCCTGTTCTATCCGCCCAAGGCCGGACCATCGAAGGAGGCATTGTCCGTGCTGACCGCCGCGGTCGACTACTTCCGCCAGGCGGGCGTCGTCGCCGTCCCCATCTGGCGCATGGCCCACGACACGGGCTCGTCGGTGGCGGGCGCCGCGCGGAAGCTGGCGGTGGAGGCGGTGATGGTCGGGACCTCGCAGCGCAACGCCGTCTGGCACCTCCTGCGCGGCAGCGTCTTGAAGAGCCTGGTCCGGGAGCTGCCGCACAACATGCGCGTCTGGATCTGCAATTGACGCCCGCCCCGGTGAAGTCCGCTCACGCTGCTTCCGTGACCGCGGCCGTGACCGCGCCTTTTCGGCGGCTGCTTCGAACGATTGACGGCGCCTCCGGAGTGGCCGTACGATGCGACTGTGGGCAGTGTCTGCGCATCCGTTCGAGCGGCCGCGCTGATCGTCGCGATCGCGACAGCGGGCGTGGCGCGCGCGCAGACCGCGGCGGTGGTGCCCCGGCCGCCGGCGCCGGCCGTCTCCGTCGATCGGGCGACCGAGCGCCCGCTGACCGGGACGCCGATGGCGTGGCCGCGGTTTGGGCCGGCGCGCGTGGTCTGGATGGGGTTCCAGATGCACGGCGACGGATCGCGCGTTTACCTTCAGACCACCGCTGACGTCGAGGTCACGGTCGAGCCCAGCAAGGACGGGCTGACAGTCACCGTGCACGGCTGCCGGCTGTATGTGCGCAATGGTCGCCGGCCGCTGGACACTCGCTTCTTTCGGACGCCGGTCTCGTCGGTGTCGCTGGCCCAGCGCAAGAAGGACGTGGCGCTGCTGATCGGCCTGGCGCAGCCGGCCGGCGACGTGGTGCCGCGGAAAGAAGCGGGACCGAGCGGTAGCCAGTTCTGGGTGCTGGATTTTCCGCCCGCCAAGGAAATCCTCGCCGACGCTCCCCGCCCGGCGGCGCATTAAAGTCAAACGCTGGGTTTGACGATGAAATCTCGGGATGTCCCGACTGTCGTCCTTTGTCTCGCCCCGGCTTTTCCTGGTTGCCGCGCTGGCGGTGGCCGGCGTGAGCTGCGGCGGCAGCCCGGTGGCGGGGATTCCGTTCGTGCCGGCGGAGGGGGGCATCCCAGATCGGGTCATCTACGACCAGCTTCCCGGGCAGGCTGACAGCACCGGCGACGCGGACGACGCGGCGAACGGGGCCGACGACGGCGGCGCTGCCGACGGCGCCGCGGACGGGAACGGCGACGGCAACGGCAACGGCGACGGCGACAATGATGGCAACGGCGACGCCGAGACCGGCGACGCCGCCGAGGTGGCGCCCTCGCAGGTGGCGATCTCCGTCGACGTCCCGGCTGACAACGCCATCGTCCCCACGCAAAAGCCGCTGGTCCCGACGATCACGGTGACGGTGACACTGTCCCCGGGCGTGACCGGCGACGATCTCGCGACCGTCACCGCCGAGGTCTGGTCGACGGGGCCCGGCGCCAAGATGCAGTCCAGCACCAAGCTGACGCTGACCAGCCGCCCGGGCGCCGAGACGCCGGGCGCCGTGGAATACCTCTTCGCCGAGACGCCGCTCGATCTCACGCAGCTGGCGAGCGGCACCTTCGAGCTGCACGTCACCGCCACGACCAACGCGAGCGTCACCGGCACGGCCACGCGCGCCTTCCGCGCCGACGCCGGCCCGCGCATCACCGTGACGAAACCGATCGAGGGCGCGCCCTACAAGGGCTCCATCGCGGCCACGGTGCAGATCGAGGACGCCCTGTTCGGCCCCATCTCGGACGTCTCGATGACGGTGGGCGTGCAGACGCTGACGGTCGACGGACCCACCGGCAACCCGGCGCGCGACTATTCGACGCTGATCGACTTCAACGCGTACATGCCGCCCCTGGATGGCGAACAGCTGTTCAAGGTCTCCGCCAGCAACGCCAACGGCACCAAGACCACCACCACCACCCGCTTCGTCATCGACAACGCCGGCCCGATCATCGATCAGGCGGTGCCCGCCGCCGGCGCCATCATCGGCGGCATCACCACCATCTCGGCCCAGGTCAGCGACCCGGCGAAGGTGCTGGATTCGTCGGTGGTGGCGGTCGTCGCCCACGGCAGCGAGCGCTTCGAGGTGCCGCTGGATCCCGACCCCACCAAGCCCGGCTACTATCTCCACCAGTTCGACACCCGCCTCCTCGACAAGCACGACGTCTATCCCACGCTCTCGTTTCGCGCGTCGGATCTGCTCGGCAACCAGTCGTCGATCGGCTACACGGTGGCGCTGGACAACGCGCCGCCGCTGGCCGATCTGGATCCGCCGCCGGATTTTCGCGTGACGGTCAAGGACGGCAGCCTCTGGCGCTGCAGCTGGCGCTTCGATCCGCTCGGGTCGGACGCGGTGAGCGACGGCGACAAGGTGGCTCAGCTCTTCGACATCCGCGCCCGCGTCGAGGATCAGGGCAACATGCCGCTGGCGGGGTCGATCGACATCGTGCCGATCTCCACGATCGATCCCAATCGCGTCGAGGTCTTGATCCTCGACGACACCAGCCAGGCCCTGGTGGTCGACAGCGACGGCGACGGGATCTGCGACAAGTTGAACCCGCTCCTGGTCCCCACCAGCACGCCGATGTCGTCGAAGGACGCGCTGCTGGTGAACCTGGTGCCGATCACGCCGGCGGGGGCGGGCGACATGACGCCAGATCCGTCGGCGCTGGACATCGGCTGCCCGCCCGGCACGGCGACCGAACCGCCGGATCCGCTGTGCACGACCACCAACCTGACGGCGGCGATTCCATACGACTTCACGCGCGAGGCGGCCATCTGGGGCCTGGCGCCGGTGATGTCGGCGACGCCCTACTGCGTGGGAAACCAGTTCGACGCCTTCGCCAACAACATTCAGGACGGGTGGGCCTGCGTGGTGGTGCGGGCCGCCGACGAGCTGGGCAACCAGCAGGTGTCGCGCGTGCTGCGCGTCTGCATCGACCACGACGGCATCGGCAACGAGTGCCCGCAAGGCGCGGTCGCCACCGTCGCGAACGGCGCGCCGATGGTCGTGACCACGGTGCTGCCGCACGGACTTGCCACCGGCGATCAGATAGCGCTTGGCAAGGTGGCGCCGCCGGTGGCGAACGGGCAGTGGACGGTGACGGTGATCGACGACACCAACTTCTCCCTCGACGGCTCGAGCACCGATTCGTACCAGCCCACTGCCACGGGGGGCACGTTCGTGCGCACCACGGCGATGCCGGACTGCACGGGGACGCAGATCTCGCAGCAGCCGGTGGCGGTGACGACGATGACCCGCTGCTCGCCCTGGGCGTCGTTCCGGCACAACGAGACGCGGCCTATGTAAGGGCTGGCGCCGCGGACACGCGAGCCGTCACCAGGCCGTGGTCGCCAGCCCGCGCGCCGGCGCGCGGCGCGACGGACGCAGCGGCTGCCCGTACCACGCCGTCTTTGCGGGGCTGGGCGGCTCGGTCTCGAAGCGCAGGAAGAACACCTTCAGGAAGCGCTTGCGCCCGATGCGCTCTTGCCCGTAAAGACCGCCCAGCACCTCCCACATGAAATCACCCGGCCGGTACACCGCCGATCGATAGAACGGCGCCACCACGCGCATCCAGGTGCCGTCGGGCGTCTGGCCGTCGGGCTGCAGCCCCTCGCGGTAAAAATAGGTCGGGAACACGTAGGTCGATTGGTAACCGCTGCGCTTCCAGTGCGCGTAGAACGGGAACAGCACGGTGGTGGTGTCGTCGCCGCGCTTGAAGTCCCACCAGAACGGGAACTGCCAGGTGGTCGAATCGGTGGGCGTCGTGTGCCGGTAGAACAGCGGCAGCGCGATCCAGTACGTGTTGTCGTCGCTGTCGCGGTGATAGCGCGCGATCAGCGGAATGAAGATCGAGAACCGACTCTGGTGCCGGTCGTGAAAGTCGTAGTACAGCGGAAAGCCGACCGTCGTCGCCGAGGCGATGTCGGTGTAACGCCAGAACAGCGCCAGGAAGGTCGTCAGGCCTCCCTCCGGATTCGTGCGCGAGACCGAGAGCAGGGGCGGGATCACCTGCGTGACGGTCTCGCTGGACTTGTTCTCGTGGCGGATCCAGAACGGCGCCACCATCCGGAAGCGCGACTCGACGGCTTCGCGCGAGGCGACCGGGCCCACGTACCACAGCCGGGACGTGGGTGTCGTGCTGAACCCGCCCAGCACGGTCAGGAAGCGCGACGAGCCCGGGCCGTACGAGCGATAAAAGAGGGGCAAGAGCGCCGCGCCGCCGGATTTGCCGTCGGTCGAGCGCGTGTACCAGACGATGGGCAGGATGCCGGCGGTGCGCTCCTGGCCCTGCCGCGACCAGAAGAACGGGACCAGGACGCTGATCGACGTCTCGTCCTTGCTGTTGGCGACGTGCCAGAAGATCGGCAGCAGAATGGCGTGGCTGCGCTCGCTCTCGTGCCCGGACCACCACAGCGGAAAGACGACCGTGCGGTGGCGGACGTCCTGCTGGCGCGAGTGAAAGACCGGCCCCGCCCACAGGAAGCTGGTGTCGTCGTCGAAGCCGCGCCGCCGGTAGAGCAGCAGCGGGGGAACGACGGTCAGGCTGCGCTTGTCGTTCTTGGCGTAGAACCACAGCGGGGCCAGGCCCGTGTCGTGGACGCCGGGCGCGGTGTGCTGGTACCACGAGGCGATGACGGTGGTGGAGAAGCCCGCGCTGCCCGAATGCCAGAAGAAGGGGAGGAACGTGTCGACGTGGTAGCCGTCGCTCCGGCGCTGCCGGAACAGCGACGGAAAGACGTACGTGTCGGTCTCCTGCTTGTCCTCGTAGTGGCCGAAGAGCGGGAAGAGGACGCGGCTCCGGTACTCCGGGGCGTCGATCTGGAACCACAGGCCGAACTGGCGCGTGCGCTCGCTGGTGGCGAGGCGGGTGACGTCGGCGTACAGCGGGAAGAGCGCCTTGGCCGCCATCTGGCTGTTCTCGAACCAGAAGAACGGACCAACGAAGCCCCCACCGCGCGCGCCGGTCTTGACCGACCCACCGAGCGGCGTGATGAGGAGCCGCGTCCCGGCGTCGCGCCGGTAGTGCACGAGCGGAAACAGCGTGAAGCTGGTCTCGTCGCTGCCGCCCGGGCGGGCGCCGCGCCGGTAATAGATCAGCGGGAACAGCGCGTCGGTCGCCTGGCCGCCCTCGCGGCGATGGAGGTAGGGGCCGACGACCGTCGTCGACCGGTCGGCGCGCTCGTCGGTGAAGTGCCAGAACACCGGAAACAGCACGGCGTGCGCGCGCGGTCCGCCGCCGGCCAGCCACAGGATGGGCAGCAGCGGGCCCACGCCGGCGCTCCAGCCGTCGCGCGCGGCGTGGAAGAAGCCGATCGGGGTGACCGTCGTCGACCAGCCCTGCCGCTGATTGGCGAAATGCCAGAAGAGCGGGAACTGGACCGCGTAGCTCTCGTCGTGATCGCGCCCGAAGAAGGTCAAGAGCGGAAAGATCGCCGACTGCCGGCCGTGCCCATCGCCGTGCGTGTAGAAGAGGGGCAGGGCGACGGTGGTGTCACGCTCGCTGTGGCCGAAGTGCCAGAGCAGCGGAAAGACCACGGCGTGGCTGTCGTCGCCATGCCGGCCGAAGAAGGCCAGCGGGAACAGGCCCGCGCCCCAGCCGCCGTCCTTGCCGCCTGCGCCAGCCTTGAATTTCCGGCCGTAGACCCACAGCGGGAAGACACCGCCCGCGAACGTGGTGTCCGCGGGACCCGAGCGATAGAAGAACAGCGGGAACACCGACGTCGCGGTGGCGCCGGTCTCGGCGTCGCGCAGCCGCCAGACGATCGGGAACAGCACCGACGTCGATCCCTGCGGATCGTCGCGCAGGTACAGAGGCCCGATCAGCTTCGTCGTGGTGTCGCTGTCGGCGTCGTGGTGCCGGATGAAGAGCGGCGTGACGATCTGGAAGTCCTGCGTCGGATCGCTGTGGGTGATGATCCCGGGCAACAGAGCCAGCGTCTTCGAGCGCGCGTCGTCGTCGCGGTGATAGCCGCCCAGCAGCGACACCAGCGTGGCGCGCCGTCCGTGCCCCGATTGGTTCCAGAAGAAGAACGGCAGCAGCGTGTGAAAGGCGTCGCCCGTCTTCGGGTCGCCACCCCGCCACCACAGAGGGAACAGCCCGTCCATCGTCCAGGTGTCGCGGCGGGCGTGAACGTACGGGACGACCAGGGTGGTCGATTCCTTGGCGTTGGAAAAGCTCCACACCAGCGGGAAGAAGACCGCGTCGACGGCGTCGTTCTGCCGGAAGTACCAGAGCAGCGGAAACCCGACCGTCGAGCTCTCCTTCTCGCCGCGGAAGCTCCATAACAGCGGGACGAAGACGTCGTAGGCGCTCTTCTTGGCGTCGTCGCGCCCGTACCAGTAAAGCCAGAACATCGCGCCGGTGGTGTCCTGCCCCTCGCGCGTGCGATAGCCGATCCAGGTGTAGAACGAACCGCCCGTCTTGTGCGTGTTCCGGTAGAAGAACGGGATCGACAGCGTCGTGGCGTCGTCCGCGTGCCGCCAGTAGAACGTCAGCGGCACGGCATAGGTGAAGGCCCGGTCCTTGTCGCGGCTGGAAACAAAAAGCGGGAACGCCAGATCGAAGTCGCCGCGCGTCTCCGAACGCTTCCACCAGTAAAGAAACAGCGCCGCGCCGAACGCGCTGCGATCGCCGGGATCTTTAATCGCCCAGGTGCCCAGCAGCGGCGCCGCCCAGCCGTACTTCGACGACTTGTAGAACAAAGGCCACACCGCCCAGGACGACGCGCCCGGCTCCGACGTCCACGAGAACGGGACGACGACCGTGGTGCGGTGCTGGCGCGCATAGTCGTCGAACCGCCAGAAGAGCGGCGCCACGACGCGCGCTTCGCTGGTCGGCGTCCAGGTGTGCCAGTAGAACGGCGCCAGCACGCGGTACCCCGCCGAGCCGCGCTTCGACCAGTAAAGCCCGAACGATTCGACGAACGAGCCGTCGCGATAATAGAGGTACAGGATGTTCGTGCGCTGCGGGATGGCCTGGCAGATGCCGTCCTCGCAGATGCCATCCGACGGGCACTCCTCGTCGCGCGTGCAGGCCCTGGGCGCGGGCGCCGCCGCCGGGGGCGTCGCGGGTCGCGCGCCGCCGCTCGCCTGCGCCAGGCGGAACGGGCTGGGCGCCGTCGGGCCCGCGCCCGTGCCCGCGCCCGTCGGCCGGAACGGATCCAGCCCGGTCGCCTGCGCGCGCGCGCCGGCGGCCAGGATCGCGGCCGCGCACAAGGCGGCGGCGCTGATCCCACGCCAGGAGCGGTCGCGGCCTCTCCCCACCGTCATTGCGGGGGGAGCATCTTCCACTCGCCGTTCTCTCTCACGAACGCGATCTCGCCGGTGTCGCTGT
>DATKEU010000270.1:0-4045 GCA_035544495.1 Polyangia bacterium
CTTTGGGCGGCCCGCGGCCTCCGCGATCTCCCCGAAACGTCACTCGCCAGTTGTTGCGCAGAAGTCACACCGGTCCGGCAGACCCCGGGAGCATGCTCACGCGGCGAGTTATCCGGGTGCGTCACGAGGGTCGGCGGCATCCGTCAACACACAAACAAAGGGAGCTCGAATGAGGACGACGTTGGGAGTAGCGGGAGTTTTCGGCATGGCTTGTCTGGTCGCGTGCTCGCAAGGGTCCCGGATGGGCGCCTCGGGCGGCGACAGCGACAATCGAGGTCCGGAGGGACTGGGCTCCGTGCGGCTGGCGCTCAGCGTTCCGGGCGGCATCACGATCACCTCGGCGAGCTACACGGTGACGGGGCCGACCAGCGCCAGCGGGACGGTCGACCTCACGAACTCGCGCAGCTCGCTCGAGTTCGTCGTGGGTGGTCTCGCCGCGGGCGATGGGTACACGATCACCCTCACGGCGACGGACACGGCGGGCGACAAGTGCGCCAGCGCGGCGACGCCTTTCTCCGTCCAGGTTCTCCAGACGACCCAGCTGGCCGTCGCGCTGATCTGTCTGGTTGGCGACGGCGGCTACGTGCTGGCAGACGCCGGCACGGGCTCCGTCGAGATCGACGCGTCGGTCACGGTCGTCCCCAACCCGACGACGTTGTGTCCGACGATCGCGACGTTCGGCGCCGACAACGCCGAGTTCGTGACCGGGACGTCGACGAACATCACGACGGCGACGCTGCCGGCGGGCGCCTCGGTCGACTACACCATCACGTCGCTGGACGGCATGGGCATGGGCACGCTCGCGAAGTCGGACACCGGCGGCACGTTCACCTGCACGGCGCCCGGCCTGATCGAGCTAACGGTGACGACGTCTCCGGTCTCGCTGGCGAACGACGCGGGCGTCTGTCCGCCCCAGTCCATGTCGTTCTTCATCACCTGCGAACCCGGCGACATGCCGGCCTGCGATCCCGGGCTCACCCTCTGCGACGGCCACTGCATCAACGTGATGACCAACCCGATGAACTGCGGGACCTGCGGCACCGTGTGCCCGACCGCCCTCGTCTGTCACGACGGGATGTGCGTTCCTCCGAACTGTCCGCAGGGCGATGATCTTTGCGGCGGTGTCTGCATTCCGACGCAGGCCGACCCCAGCAACTGCGGCGGGTGCGGCATCACGTGCGACACGTCGAAGCAGACCTGCCAGCAAGGCGTCTGCCGCGACATCCCGCCGCCCGGCGGCGACGTCGTCGTCATCAACGACATGAACCTCTTCGACAACAACGCCATGGCGGCTGCGAACAACCCGCTCTTCGCGAAGAACCTGGTCACCTTTGCGTCCGTGGGCCCACGCAACGCGGGCACGGTGGTCCTGATGGACTACGGGCGCAACTCGCGCTGCTTCGCCGACAGCGAGTGCGCGCCCGCGTCGCAGAGCAGCTTCTACGCGGCGATCATGAGCGCGGGCCTCACCGTCACCTCGATCTCGTCGTCGAGCGGCACGCTGACCAGCATCGATCCCGCCGTCAAGGTCGTCTTCCTTTGGAACCCGCTCGTGCCCTATACAACGGCCGAGATCAACACGTTCAAGCAGTTCGCATCGGAGGGCGGGCGCCTCGTCTTCGTCGGCGAGTGGCTGGGCTTCTACTCGTCGGACGGCCTCGCGCTCGAGAACGCGTTCCTCAAGGACATGGGCGCGCAGATGACGAACATGGGCGACCAGATCGACTGCGGCTACACCGATCTTCCGATGAGCTCGCTGCGCCCGCACGAGGTCACGGCAGGGCTCAGCGGCCTCCGCATCGCGTGCGCGTCGGAGATCATTCCCGGACCGGACGACTTCCCTCTCTTCTTCGACACGACGAACACGAAGCTGCTGGGCGCGGTCGCCAAGATCAGCACCGTGCCCCTCGTGGCGTCGCCCATGAGCATGACCAGCGCGCTGACCCTGATGCGCGCGGCGCGCGTTCTGCCCGCCTTGACCCACACCGGCGCCGGCACGGAGCTCCCCCACCCGTAAACGCGCCGCTCCTCTGCCCGTAAACGCGCCGCCGATCGCGCGCCACCCTCCGCTCCGCCTCCGATCCCTTCTCCCCGCTCCGCGGGGAGAAGGTTAGGATGAGGGGCGCGTGCCCGCGCCCCGCGCCGTCAGGGCGCCCAGCGCACCGGAACGCGGTCGCGGTTGGGACCGTCCAGGTGGACCACGCGCAGCCCGCCCAGGCCGCGCGCGCCCGCGGCCTCGAGGATCTCGTCGAGGCGCGCCAGCTTGTCCTCGGTGGCGCCGCGGCCCAGGCGAACCTCGCCGCCCCCTTCCAGTAGGAACAGCGAGAAGCCATAGCGCGAGTCGATGTGGATCTCCGACAGCGGCGGGCGCGGGTTGCCCCCGCTCCGGGCGGTCACCAGCGGATCCTCGGCCCGGTAAACCTCCAGAACGCCCAGCGCCTCGCGCAGCGCCGCCTCGCTCGCGGCGCGGAACGTGTGGTACCGCTCGCGTCCGATGCCCGTCAGCACGACCAGGCCGTCCGCCTCGTCCAGCGTCGCGCGCTTGAACGGGTGCCCGCTCTCGTCGACCAGATAGACACCACCCAGCAGCGCGGCGGCGGCGGCGCGCCGTTCGGTCAGGGAGATCACCAGCGCCGACGGCAGCTCGCGCCGCACGCGCGCCGAGGCGATCCACGGGTGGGCGGCGACGCGCGCGGCGATGGCGTCGGTGTCGATGGTCAGCAGGCGCGCGCCCGCGCGCACGCCCGCCAGGGCCATCACCTCGTCGGCGCTGACGTGGGTGGTGGCGTCGACGCGGATCTCGCGCACGGCGAAGCGGGGCGAGTCGATCACGTGCCGGACAGCGATGGCGGCGCCCCAGCCGGCGCCGACCACCACCGCCAACCCAGCCACGACCTTCGCCAGGATCAACAGGCGCCGCCCGACCACGCGCGCCGCCTCCCGCACGCGAGCCCGGAACGGCGGGCGCTCCACCGCCAGCCGGCGGTTGCGGCGGCGCCGCAAGAATCCACGCCGCGGCGCCTCGACGCGCGGCGCACGCGGGTGGCGTTCGCGCGCTTCGGCGGGATCGGCTGGCGCGTGGGCGGGGGCGCGGCTGCCTTTCATCTCACGCGCTCGATTCCTCGTCGGGCGCCGTTGCCGCCAGCCGCGCGAGCAGCTCGGGCGCCGCGCTGGTGATGTCGCCGGCGCCCAGGAACAGCACCAGGTCACCGGCGCGCGTCTGATCGGCCAGCGCGGTCACCAGGCGCGCGCGCGGCACCAGCTCGGCGCGCGCGTCGGCCGGGAACGTGGCCAGGAGGGCCTCCGCGCTGACGCCGGCGATCGCCGGCTCGCCCGCCGCGTAGATGTCGGTCAGCACGACGGCGTCGGCCCCCGCCAGCGCCGGGGCGAAGTCGGACAGCAAGTCGCGCGTGCGCGTGAACCGGTGCGGCTGGAAGGCGACGACCAGCCGCCGGCCGAAGAGGCGCGCCGCCGCCACCGTCGCCGCCAGCTCCGTCGGGTGGTGGCCGTAGTCGTCCACCACCAGCACGCCCGCCGCCTCGCCGCGCACGGAGAAGCGCCGGTCGACGCCCTGGAAGCTCTCCAGCGCCGCGCAGTAGTCGGCGAACGCCACGCCCAGGTAATCGGACACGCACAGCGCCGCCAGCGCGTTCTCGGCATAGTGCACGCCGGGCATCCGCACGTGGGCCTCGCCGCGCGTCTGCCCGCGCACGCGGATGCGCAGGCGTGTCCCCTCGGGACCGGCGTCCAGGATTTCCCCGCGGTAGTCGCCGCTGCGCAGACCGTACGTGACGTGCCGTTTTTGCAGGCGCGGCGCCAGGCCGGCCGCCGCCGCGTTATCCGACCCGATGACCACCAGTCCATAAAACGGCACCTTCTCGGCGAAGTCGAGAAACGCGGCCTCGAGCGCCGCGACCGAACCGAAGTGGTCGAGGTGCTCGCGGTCGATGTTGGTGACGACGGCCACCGTCGGGAAGAGGTGCCGGAACGAACCGTCGGACTCGTCCGCCTCGGCGACCAGGACCTCGCCCTGGCCGAGGCGCGC
>DATKEU010000271.1:0-2976 GCA_035544495.1 Polyangia bacterium
CGCCGCAGCCTGCCGCGCAGCGCGCTGCTGGCCGCCTTGTCGGCGGTGGCGATCGCGCTGATCTGCTTCTTCCCGATGGTGAAGATCATCGCCGAGCCGGTGGGCGGGCTGGTTGCGCTGGGCGTGGTTCTGAGCACGCTGATCGCCGGCAGGCGTCTGCTGTTCCGGGTTCCATCGGTGATCGGTGCCGTGCTGCTGGGCGCGGCCGCGTGGGCCGCGGCGCGCGCGCTCGGCGGGTCGGGGCCGGCCACCCTGCTGGAGGCGGCCGGTCTGCGTTGGGCGCTGCCGTGGCCGACCCGCCTGTGGTTCGACGGCCTGCCGGCGGCACTGCCCTACGTGGCGCTGGCCGTGCCGTTCGCGCTGGCCACCCTGGTGGGCGGGATCGACAACACGGAAAGCGCCGCGGTCGCCGGCGACCGCTACCCGACCCGTGACATCCTGCTGGTCGAGGGGGCCGCCACGCTGGTCGCGGCGCTGTTCGGAGGCGTGGTGCAAAACACGCCGTACATCGGCCACCCGGCGTACAAGCGGATGGGATGCCGTGCCGGCTACACGGCAGCCACCGGATTGTTCATCAGCATCGGCGCCTTTTCCGGCGTGATCGGATTGCTGCTGTCGTGGCTGCCCGAGTCGGTGCTGGTCTCGGTACTGGTGTTCGTCGGCCTGGAGATCAGTGCGCAGGCGTTTCGTGAGACCGACCGCGAGCACATGGCGGCGATCGCGATCGCGTTCATTCCCGCCATCGCCGAGCTGGTGCTGATCAACTGGAACAGCCTGCTCGCCGCGGTGCCGCTCGCGCCCGAGCGCCTGCCGCCGGCCCAGCAAAGCTCTTACCAGGCACTCACGCTGCTGGCCAACGGCTTTATCGTCAGCGCGATGCTGTGGAGCACCCTGGTGATCGACCTGATCGACCGGCGGCGTGGCCGCGCGCTGGCCGTCTGCGTGCTGGCGGCGGCGCTGACGCTGTTTGGCGTGATCCATTCGCCGTTCGCCGACGGGCGCCTGTTCGTGCCCGACCGGTCGGTTCCGCACTCGACCTGGGCCCTGTCGGCCGGCTACCTGCTGCTGGGCGCCGTGACCTGGGCCATCGACCGCCTGGATCCTCCTTCGCTCGCTGCGCGAGCTACGCAGGACTAGTCCTCCTTCGCGCTGCGCGAGCTACGCAGGACAAGCCCGCTACGGCGCGGCGACCACGATGACCTTGAAGCTGCCGGCAATCGCCTCACGCCGCCCCGCCTTCTGACCCGGCGCGGCCGGCGCCTCGGGTTTCAGGTCGGCGGTCGGCAGGTATATCTTGTGCAGGCCGCGGTCCGCGGCGATCGTGCGGGCGCCCGGCGCGACGGTGACGGTGGCGAGCGTCTCGAAGTGCCGCGGCGCCGTTTCGCCGATCACGCTGGCGGTGCCGTCGCGCCCGTTGGCGCTGATGGCATAGCCGTCCAGCCAGACCACTCCGTCGGGACCTGCGCCGATGCCCGCCTGGGCAATCACCTTGCCGCTTGACGGATCGCTGATCACCATCAGCCCGTTGTCGCATACCGAATAGAGCCTTCCCTGCGTATCGATGTCCAGTCCGGTCGGGCTTTCGCACGGGGCAATGGAATAGCGACGCACCACCTTGCCGCTCTGCGCGTCGAGCGCAGCAACCTCGGCTGTGTCCTCGACGTTGAAATAGACGAGCCCGTGATCGGCGACCGCCAGCTCCGGCTTGCCGCCCGCCGGGATCGCGGCCGCGATCACCGCTCCGGTTCGCGCATCGGCGACGGTGA
Source organism: Polyangia bacterium (assembly GCA_035544495.1). Classification (GTDB taxonomy): domain Bacteria; phylum Myxococcota_A; class Polyangia; order Fen-1088; family Fen-1088; genus DATKEU01. The sequence continues at coordinate 1,767 of DATKEU010000271.1, forward strand.
TATCGTGCGAGCGGCCGTTGAGAGCGACCACCCGCTGGGACTTGGGCTCGTAGACGATGGCGTCGGGATTGCTTCCCGTCTTGATGGAACGCAGTCGTTGTCGCGTGGTCCGGTCATAGACGCCGATTTCGTCGTCGGCGCCGTTGGTGGTGAACACCAGACCCAGTTCGCTTGCCACCGCGACGGCGTGCACGCCGCGCGTGTCCGGGATGGTGCCGACCAGCGTGTCGCTGGCGGTGTCGATCACCTCGGTTTGCGTGCCGTGCGCGACGTAAAGCCGGTGTGCACCCTGGTCGATGTACATCAGATCCCACCGTACGGGGCCGGGCACCGCGATCCGGGTGGTCACCCGATAGGCGGGCGGCACTGCCAGGGCCGCGGCGCACAGGGGCAACATCCACAGGAGCTTGAGCGAGCGCATATCAGATCCCCCATCCGGTTACGGCCAGCGTCTGGCCGGTAATCCCGGCCGACGCTTCCGACGCCAGAAACACGACGGCGCGTGCAATGTCTTCGCGCCGGGTCCACTTCTTCAGATCCTTGGGCTTCATCGCCTCGATGTTCGATTCCGTGTCGACCAGCCCCGGCGCCACCGCATTGACGCGGATGTTGTGGTCGCGGCCCTCCAGCGCGAGCGTGCGCGTCAGCGCCTCGACGCCGGCCTTGGCGCAGTTGTAGGCCACCATGTTCGCCTGTGCCAGGCCGGCGCGGGCAAAGTGGACGATGGTGCCGCCGCCGGCGTCGCGCAGCCGCGGGAAAACCGCCCGCGAGCACAGGAAGGCGGCCAGCAGGTTGCTGCCCATCTCCTGGTTCCAGTCGTCCAGCGTGTGGTCGACCGCCGGCTTGTAGCGGGTCAGGCCTCCTGCCAGGTTGACGAGGGCATCGATGCGGTCGTATTCGGCGATCACCCGCTCGACGACCTGCTTGACTTCCGACTCGTCGGCCAGATTGGCGGCCAGCGGCAGCACGCGGGCGCCGGCGGCCTTCAATTCCTGCGCCCGTGCTTCGACGTTGTCGCGCGAGCGCGCCACGATCGCGAGCGCGGCGCCCTCGGCGGCCAGCGCCTGGGCAACCGCCTGCCCAACCTGCCCGCCGCGGCTCACACCCGTGACGAGGGCGACCTTGCCGGATAAGAGAGTCGACATGAACGATCTCCTGCTGGATTGAAGGTGCACCGGGCCCAACGGCAACGGTGCGCACTGGTGACAAT
>DATKEU010000272.1:0-8680 GCA_035544495.1 Polyangia bacterium
GGAGCCTGCGTGAGCGTGAACGCCGTGCGCGTCCGGCGCGTGGTCGACGCCGCCAAGCGGCGCGGCCCGCTGCGCGCCAAGGTGGGCGCGGACATGACACCCGACGAGTTCCGCGCCGGCGTCGCCGCCCGGCGCCTCGGCCATCGCGGCCTGCCGGAGTCGTGCGCGCTGGTGGCGGCGGGGCTCGACTTCGCGCTCGACGAGATCAAGTCGACGATCGATCCGGTCGTCACCAGCGTCGCGGAGCCGCGGCCCGGGATCACGCCCGGGCGTGTGGCGGGCCTGCGCCAGTCGGCGGCGGGGCTGCGGGGCGGCCGCGAGGTGGTGCGTCTGGATTTGGAGATGTCGGTCGGCGCGCCGTCGCCGCACGATCACGTCTGGATTGACGGCGATCCGCCCCTGGACGTGCGCATCGAGGGCGGCACGCACGGCGACCGCGGCACCGTCGGCACATTGCTGAACGCGATCCCGGCGGTGGCGGCGGCCTCGCCCGGGTTGAAGACGGTCCTCGACCTGCCGCTCTACGGCGCCGGCTAGGAGCCGCCTCGAAGTTACAGGCAATTCTCCGATCCGAGAACTGCCGGAAACATCACGGGACAAGAATGCGGTGGGCGGACCATTCAATTCCGCGAGGAGCTGACCGCATTGATCAAACGAACAGCGTTCTGCACCGTGGTGGCCGCCTCGCTTGGCGCGGCGCTGGTTCTGACCGCCCGAGCCGACGATCACAAGGACGCGCGCAAAGACGTGCTGGTCGTGCTCATGGAGTCCGGGCCGAACAGCCTGGACATTCATGGCGTCGGGACCAACCGGCCCGCGTACGGGACGTCGTGGAATGTTTATGACCGCCTGCTCAGCTACGGCAGCAAGAAGCTGAAAGACGGCACGACGTCTTACGACTACAGCGCCCTGAAGCCAGAGCTGGCCACCAGCTGGGAGGTCGCGCCTGACAAGCTGTCGGTGACGTTCAAGCTGCGCCCCGACGCCAAGTTCCACGACGGCACGCCGGTCACCGCCGCGGACGTGAAGTGGTCGTTCGATCGCGCCGTCACCGTCGGTGGGTTCCCCACGTTTCAGATGAAGGCCGGCTCGCTGGAGAAGCCCGAGCAATTCGTGGTCGTCGACGCCGGCACGTTCAAGATCAACCTCCTCCGCAAGGACAAGATGACGCTGCCCGATCTGGCGGTGCCGGTGGCGGTGGTGATCAACTCCAAGCTGGCCAAGGCCCACGCCACCGACAAGGATCCCTGGGCGCTGGAGTGGCTGAAGAACAACGAAGCGGGCGGCGGCGCGTACAAGGTCACGGCCTGGAAGCCCGGGCAGGAGACGATCTACGATCGGTTCGACGACTGGAAGTCGGGGCCGCTGCCCAAGATCAAGCGGGTGATCGTCAAGGAGGTGCCGTCGGCCTCCGCGCAGCTGGCGCTGCTCAAGCGCGGCGACGCCGACATGACTTATGGCATCGCGCCGAAAGACGCGCAGACGATGAAGGAGGCGGGCCTGAAAGTCGTCACCACGCCGATCGAGAACGCCACCTGGTACGTCGGCATGAACGTGACCAGGCCGCCCTTCGACAACGTGAAGGTTCGCCAGGCCGTCGCCTACGCCGTGCCGTACGACAAGATCATGGACTCGGTGCTGTACGGCCGAGGGATCAAGCTATACGGGGCGTCGGGCACCGTCCCCAGAGACGACACCTGGCCGCAGCCGCACGCCTACAACACCAACATCGCCAAGGCCAAGCAATTGATGGCCGAGGCGGGACTGTCGAGCGGCGTCGAGACCACGCTGTCGCTGGACCAAGGGTACGCCGCCATCGGCGAGCCGCTGGCGGTGCTGCTGCAAGAGTCACTGGCGCAGATCGGCATCAAGACCACCATCAACAAGATCCCGGGCGCCAACTGGCGCGCCGCCCTGTTGAAGAAGGACATGCCGCTCATCATCAACACCATGTCCGGCTGGCTGAATTACCCGGAGTATTTCTTCTTCTGGTCGTATCACGGGCAGAACGCCGTCTTTAACACCATGTCGTACAAGAACCCCGCCCTCGACAAGCTGGTGGACGCCGCGCGCTTCGAGACCAACCCCAAGAAATACTCGGACGAAGTGCGCGGGTTCGTGAAGATCGCCTTCGACGAGGTGCCGCGCGTGCCGCTGTTCCAGCCGGTCCAGGACCTGGCGATGCAAGACAGAGTGGGCGGCTATGAATACTGGTTTCATCGCCAGCTGGACTATCGACAGTTGACGAAAGACTAGGCGGCGGAAGGAGAGGGCGGCGACGATGATCGAGGGACGGACGCTGCGCCTGATCGCGGGCCGTTTCGCGGCGTCGCTGCCCAGCCTGCTGGGGGTGGTGGTGATCACCTTCTTCCTGATGCGGGCGCTGCCCGGCGATCCGGCCGCCTTCTTCGCCGGGCCCGCCGCCACGCCCGAAGCGGTGGAGCAGGTGCGCCATCAGCTGGGCCTGGACCGCAGCCTGCCCACGCAGCTGACCATCTACCTGCGCGATCTGGCGCGCGGCGATCTCGGCAAGTCGATCACCACCGGCCAGCCCGTGCGCGCGGAGCTGTGGAACCGCCTGCCGGCGTCGCTGGAGCTGACGCTGTCCGGACTGTTCCTGGCGGCGCTGATCGGCCTGCCGCTGGGCGTGCTGGCGGCGACCCGTCCGGGATCGGTCTTCGATCACGCCTCCCGCCTGCTGAGCACGGCCGGCGTCTCGCTGCCGACGTTCTTCACCGGCCTGGTGCTGATCTACGTCTTCTACTTCAAGCTCGGGTGGGCGCCGGCGCCGATGGGGCGCCTGGACTCGTTCACCGATCCGCCGCGCGCGGTGACCGGCTTTCTGCTGATCGACAGCCTGCTGGCGGGCAGCCCGGCGCTGTTCTGGGCGGCGCTGAAGCAGCTGGCGCTGCCGGCGACCACGCTGGCGCTGTTCGCGATGGCGCCGCTGGCCCGCATGACCCGGGCGGCGATGCTGGCGGTCCTGTCGAGCGACTACATTCGCGCCGCGCGCGCCGCCGGGCTGGGGCGATTCCAGGTGCTGGTCGTCTACGGGTTCCGCAACGCGCTCTTGCCGGTGTTGACCACGCTGGGAATGGTCTTTTCGTTCCTGCTCGGCGCCAACGTGCTGGTCGAGAAGGTCTTCGCCTGGCCGGGTCTCGGCTCGTTCGCGCTGGAGGCGCTGCTCTCGTCCGACTATGCGCCGGTCCAGGGATTCGTGCTGGTGATGGGCACCGTCTACGTCCTCCTGAACCTGTTCATCGACGTGCTTTACGGGCTGGTCGATCCTCGCGCCAAGGTAGCCCGGTGAGGTATCGGACGTGACGCCGGCAACCGACATGGTCGACGCTGCTGCCGCCACCGCGCGGGCGCCGTCGCTTCCGCTGGTTCCGTCCCAGCGCTCGCCCGATGCGCCGGCGGCGGCCGTCCCCACCTCCGGCAACTTTGGTCGGCATCTGCGCCACGTGCTGGCGGAGAACCCGGTGACGCTGGGCGCGCTGCTGGTGTTCATCGGCCTGGTGGCGATCGGCATCCTGGGCGCGTCGATCGCGCCTTTTGATCCGCTGGCCAGCAACACGCAGGACGCGTTGCAGGCGCCGTCTCGGCACCACTGGTTCGGCACCGATCAGCTGGGGCGCGACATCCTGAGCCGGGTCCTGGTGGCCGTCCGCCTGGATCTGGCCATGGCCCTGGGCGCGGTGGCGCTGTCATTCCTGGTGGGCAGCGTCGCGGGCAGCTGCGCGGCCTTCTTCCAGGGCTGGACGGAGCGCATCGTCGGCCGCGTCGTCGACACGATCATGGCCTTTCCCTTGTTCGTGCTGGCCATGGCCATCGTGGCGGCGCTGGGAAACAACGTCTCGAACATCGTCTACGCCACCGCCATCATCAACGTCCCGTTCTACGCGCGACTGGCGCGCTCGGAGATCACGGTGCTGCGCGAATCGGGGATGGTCGAGGCGGCGCGCCTCAGCGGCAACAGCCGGTGGTCGATCCTCTTTCGACACCTTTACCCCAACATCCTCCCGGCCATGGTGGTGCAGATCTCGCTCAACATGGGCTGGGCGATGCTGAACGCCGCCGGCCTGTCGTTCATCGGCCTGGGCGTGCGGCCACCCACCGCGGAGTGGGGGATCATGGTCTCGGACGGGGCCAACTTCATCGTCTCGGGCGAATGGTGGATCGCGCTCTTTCCCGGGTTCGCGTTGATGAGCGCGGTGCTGTGCTTCAACCTCCTCGGCGACGGCCTGCGCGACATCGTCGATCCGCGGAGGCGAACGTGAGCGCCGCCGCCGCTGTCCCGCCGATGCCGGCGCCGGCGCCGGTGCTGGAGGTCGCCTCGCTGTCGATTGATTTTCGTACGCGCGAAGGGACCGTGCGCGCTCTCGAGAACGTCAGCCTGCGCATGGGCGCCGGCGAGTTCGTGGGCGTGGTGGGCGAGAGCGGCTCGGGCAAGTCGGTGATGGCCTACGCGATCACGGGCCTCCTCGATCGCGCCGGACGGGTGACACAGGGGCGCGCGCTGTTCGGGGGCCGTGATCTCCTGGCCCTGTCGGAACGGGCGCGGCGCGCCAGCCGCGGGCGCGACATCGCCATGATCTTCCAGAGCCCACGCACGTCGCTGAATCCGATCCGGACCGTGGGGAATCAGCTGGCCGACGTGCTCCGCCGCCGTCACGGCCTGGACCGCCGCGCCGCGCGCGAACGTTCGCTGTCCCTGCTGACGCAGGTGCGCATCACCGATCCGGAGAAGCGCCTCGACGCTTATCCGTTCGCGATGTCGGGCGGCATGTGCCAGCGCGTTCTGATCGCGCTGGCGCTGGCCTGCGAACCCACGGTGCTGATCGCCGACGAACCGACCACCGGTCTGGACGTGACGACGCAGGCGTCGATCATGGAGCTGCTGAAGGATCTGGCCCGCCGCCGCGGGATGGCGGTCCTGTTCATCACGCACGATCTGACGCTGGCCGCGGAGTGTTGCGATCGCATCGTGGTCATGCACGCCGGCCACGTCGTCGAGGAGGCGCCGACGGCGGTCCTGTTTCGCCGGCCCCGCCATCCGTACACCGCCCGTCTCATCGCCGCGGTCCCCGCTCGCGCCGCCCGATTGACGGATCTGGCGGCGATTCCGGGATCCCTGCCCGATCTGCGGGGCGCGTTGCCGCCCTGTCGATACAGCCAGCGCTGCGAGCGCGCGCAGGAGGCTTGCGAGCGCGGGCCGCTGCCGATCGTCGACATCGGACCGGGCCATCGCGTGGCCTGCTGCAATCCACTGGAGGCGCGCGCGTGAACGGCGCGGCCGAGGCGGAGTCGGCGCCGCCGCTGATCCAGGTCCAGGCGTTGAGCCGGCGTTTCCGCGTCGGCGCGCCCGGGCTGTTTCCGCGGCTGCGCGCGCGCCTGCGCGGGCCGGCGACCGCCCCGACGACCGCGCCGACTTCCGCGCCAGCTCGGCCACCGACGACACCAGGGTCGTGGCTGCACGCCGTCGACGACGTCACCTTCGCCATCAAGCGCGGCGAGAGCGTGGGCCTGGTCGGCGAATCCGGTTGCGGGAAATCGACGCTGGCCCGCCTGCTGACCGGCCTCATCACGCCCACCGGTGGCCAGATCCTGTTCGACGGTCGTGACCTCGGCGAGCTGCACCGCCGGAACCAGCCCGAACGCTTTCGCATCCAGCAGGTCTTTCAGGATCCCACCGACAGCCTGAATCCGCGCTTTTCGGCCTTCGACGCCATCGCCGATCCGCTGAAGCGCATCCAGGGGCTGCGCGGGGCGGCACTGAAGGCGCGCGTGCGCGCGCTGGCCGAGCAGGTGGCGCTGCCGGCGCCGCTGCTCGGCCGGCTGCCGCACCAGCTATCGGGCGGTCAGAAGGCGCGCGTCGGCATCGCCCGCGCCATCGCCGTGTCGCCGTCGCTGCTGGTACTGGACGAGCCGACGTCCGCGCTGGACGTCTCGGTGCAGGCGGTTATCCTGCAGCTGCTAGACGAGCTGCGGGCGCGCCTCGGCATGACCTATCTGTTCGTCACGCACGATCTCAGCGTGGTCAAGCTGCTGTGCAACCGCGTGATCGTCATGTACCTGGGCCGCGTCGTCGAGGAGGGGCCGGTCGACGCCGTGTTTCGCCGTCCGGCGCATCCGTACACGAAGGGATTGCTCTCCGCGATCCCGTCGGCCGACGGCCGTGACGAGAGCAGTCGCGTCCGCCTGGACGGCGAGCCGCGCAGCCCCATCGATCCCGATCCGCGTGTCTGCTGCCTGGACGGCCGCTGCCCGTCCGCCACCGACCGCTGCCGCCAAGAGCGGCCCGTCTTGCGGACGATCGGAACGGACCAGCGCGCCGCTTGCCACTTCGCCTAGCGCGGATCAGAAACAGATCTTGCCCAGGATGCGCGGCCCGCGCGCCCCGGTCACCGACGGCACGTTGCCCGGGTGGCCGAACAGCGTCTCGTTGGCCAGCACCGCGAACGCCACCGCTTCCTTGGCCTTGGGATCGATCCCCAGCGCCGCCGTCGACGCGACCGGGGTGGGGGCCAGCAGCTCCGTGAGGTGCCGCATCAGCGTGGTGTTCAGCGCGCCGCCGCCCGACACGTACACCTCGTCGGGCGGCGCCGGGCACAGCTCGCGGTAGCTGCGCGCGATCGCCACCGCCGAGAAGCGCGTCAGGGTGGCCAGCAGATCGTCCAATCGCCCTTCGAAGCGCGCCAGCAGCGGATAAACGAACGCCTTGCCGAACAGCTCGCGCCCCGTCGACTTGGGCGGTTTCATCGTCAGGTAAGGATGGCGTTCCAGCTCGTCGAGCAGCGCGCCGTCGATCCGCCCGCGCGCCGCGCGCCGCCCGTCGCTGTCGAAGGCCTCGGCGCCGGCCGAGGCCGCGCGCGCCACCGCGTCCAGCGCCATGTTGCCGGGCCCGTTGTCGAAGGCCACCAGCTCGTCGAGCCGATCGCCCACCAGCGTGACGTTGGCGATCCCGCCGATGTTCTGCAGGGCGCGCCGCCGGCCCGGGCAACGAAACAGCAGGTGATCGCACAGCGGCACCAGCGGCGCCCCCTCGCCGCCGGCGGCGACGTCGCGCACGCGAAAATCGCTCACCACCGGGCGGCCCGTGCGCTCGGCGATGATCGCCGGCTCGCCGATCTGCAACGTCGCGCCCGTCGTCCCCGCCGAGGGCGGGTGGTGCACGGCCGTCTGCCCGTGCGAGCCGATGAGATCCACCGCGCCGAGCGGCGTCCCCGCCGCCTCGCACGCCGCCTGCGCGGCGTCGGCGAAGGCCTGGCCCAGCAGGAAGTCCATGTCGCACAGCTCGCTGGCGCTGGCCTCGCTGAGGCGAAAGATCCGCTCCCGCAGCGGGCGCGGGAAGGGCGTCATCACGAAGCTCCGCATGGCGACGCGCGTGCTCTCGCCGGCGCCGCTGACCTCGCACAGCGCCGCGTCCGTCCCGTCGGCGCTGGTCCCGGACAGAAGGCCAATCACCAATCGCTGGGGCTTGGCCCGCAAGGCCAGCAGCGCCGCCAGCGGATCGGGGGCCTGGTTCACGGCGCCGCGTCCTCTTCGCCGGCGCCGTCGCCGTCGCCGATCGGGATGTCACCGACGATGGCGCGCAGCGAGCCTTTGTGCGCCACCAACAGCTCCTTGGCGCGCGCGGCGTTCACCTGCGCGTGGTGCATCACCAGCGCCACCTTGGCCCGCCCGCCCGCCTTCTCCAGCAGCTTGCGCGCCGGCTCTTCCTCCAGCCCGGAGAGCGAGCGCACGATGCGCGTGGCCCGCGCCCACAGCTTGGCGTTGGTCGGCCGCACGTCGACCATCAGGCCGCCGTAAGTCTTGCCCAGCAGCACGAAGGCCGTCGTCGAGATGGCGTTCAGGATGATCTTCGTCGCCGTGCCCGCCTTGAGGCGCGTCGAGCCCGCGATCACCTCGGGCCCGGTCTCGACGGCGATGACCACGTCGGCGAGGTCGGGCGTCGCCGGCAGGCCGCCGCAGGTCACGAAGATCGTGCCGGCGCGGCGGAAACGCGCGTATTCCAGCGCGGCGCGCGCGAACGGTGTCACCCCCGAGGCGGCGATGGCGCAGACGGCGTCGGTGGGGCCGACCGCCGCGCGGCGCAGGCGCTGCTCGGCGTCGCGCGTCTCGTCCTCGGCGCCCTCCACCGATCGGGTCAGCGCCTGGGGGCCGCCGGCGATGATCGGCACCACGCGCGAGGGCGGCACACCGAACGTCGGCACGCACTCGACGGCGTCCAGCGTCCCCAGGCGCCCCGACGTCCCGGCGCCCGCGTAGACCAGCCGCCCACCCGCCGCCAGCCGCGCCGCCACCAGGCGCGCCGCGCGCCCGATCTCGGCGGCGCGCGCCGCCGCCGCCTTCACGGACTTGACCTCCTCGCCCAGCATGAGGCGCGCGATCTCCTCCGGCTCCATGGTGTCGAGGTGCCGCGCGCGCGGGTTTTGCGCTTCCGTCGGCAGCGCGCCGAAGTCGGTGGATAGCGGGCGAATGCGAGGCATCGCTCAAATCTTAAGGGCAGCGCCTCGAAAGTCCCAATTGCTGGCTGGATGCCGTCGCGTTGCCCTGCCTCGACGCCGTTGGCCCGGGCGGTCCGGAGGGGTCGCGGGCGGCGCGCCTCGAACTCGCCTAGAAGCCCAGGACGTCGCGGAAGTCGTAGAGCCCGGGCTTCTGCCCCTCGACCCAAAGG
>DATKEU010000273.1:0-3786 GCA_035544495.1 Polyangia bacterium
GCGCGCCGGCGGGGACGCCGGTTCGGCTTTCATGTCCGCTCCGACACGAACGCCCGCCGCGTCACCACGTCCGCGATGGCGGTCCCATCCTGCTCGCGGCGCAGACGAACGCGGGTTTTCACGCTGCCCGAGTGTTCCCGCTCGAAGGCCAGCAGCTCGACCAGCAAGGTCTCGCCGAGCGGCAGGTTCCGGTAGAAGAACACGTCGCGCCTGACCGGGGAGGTTGCCGTGGCCCAGTCGGTGATGTTGGCGGGCGCCAGGCGCAGGCGGCGAACCAGCCGGCGCTCCACGGTGTCGGCGATGGTCGCGTAGGATGCGAAGTACAGCAGGCCGGCGCCGTTGTAGTCGGCATACGGTGACGGCTCGTACGTCGTCTCGCCCAGCGGCGCGCCCGCCGGCTGCAGCCGTGGCCCCGAAAAGGCGTCGGGCAGCGGCTCTCCACGCCGGGCGGCTTTGGCCAGCTGCGCGAGCGGAGGCGGCGGTCCCATTGGCGTCCAGCGCGAAGCCAGCCGCGCCGCCGGCAAGGCCATGCGCAGCGCTCCGTCTTCCTGGCGCTGCGCGAACGTCGTCAGCAGCTCGATCGAAAAGCGCCGTTCGCCCACGCTGGCGGCGACGCGACCGTGCGCGCACGCGCTGCCGCACGGCACAAGCTCGACCGACGCGCACAGCACGTCGTCCTCGCGCACGGTGGACAGCGGGGACGAGTAACGGCCGCGCAGGGCGATGACCGTCGGGTAAAGACGCTGCTGTCCCTCGCCGCGGATCTCATCGATGGCGACGCCAAGCCGCCGCGTGATGGCCTCCCAGTGCAGGTCGCCGCAATGCCGCAGCAGCCAGTTCTCGGACAGGCCGCCAGCGTCCATGTGGGGCATCCCGATGCGGATCCGCCGCGGCGACGGCGCCTCCGCGCGCGTCGCCGCCGACACCGGAATCGCGGTCTCAGGCAGCGGCAGAAAGGAAACGCTCACGGGGCGTGCCTCCGTTTGCCAAAGCCGGTCAGCGGCGCCTGGGCCAGGTCCCAGAGCAGCGCTTGCGGGCGGTGGCCTTCGCCGTCGCTTTCGTTTTCGCTTTCCAGCGTCAGGCGGCGGCTGTCGTCGATGCGGCCCACGACGGCGGCGGAGATCCCGCGGGCGATGAACCGGGACAGGACCTGCTGGCTGCGCGCCGGCGCCACCGACAGCACGAATCCGTAGCTGGGAAACGCCAGCAGCCAGGTCGCCCACGGGATCCCCGTCGGCCGCGGGAGGGCGTCCAGGTTCAATGTCGCGCCGACGTCCGAGCCTTCGAGCAGCATCAACGTCGTCCCCACCAGGCCGCCCATGCTGATGTCCTTGGCGGCGGCCGCCAGCCCCGCCTCCGCCAGCTCGGGCAGCACGCTCAGATCCGCGCGCAGCCGCTCGGCCGGCGCGCCGGTGGCAGCGTCCCAGAAGGCGTGTCCGCCGTGCATTCTCCCGCGCAGATCGACCGCGGCGATCAGGTCATCGCCGGGACGCGCATCAAAGCTGGTCAGCAACCGTCGCGCCCGGCCCAGCACCGCCGCCGCCAGCGCGGGATACGGGCTGTGCAGGTTGGTGTGTCCGCCGACCACCGGCACGCCGAAGACCGCCGCCGCGTCGGTCATCCCCGCCCACAGCGGCTCTGCCGCCTCGGCGCTGGTGGAGAAGAGCGCGTCCACGATGGCCAGCGGCCGGCCGCCCATCGCGTAAATGTCGCTGACGTTCACCATGACGGCGCAGTAACCAGCAAAGCGCGGTTCGTTCATCACCAGCTCGGGCCACATGCCCTCGGCGGCCAGCAACAGGAATCCCTCGCCGTCGGGGATGGCGGCGGTGTCGTCGCCGACGCGCACGGGGGTGGCGCCCCACGGTCCCGCGCACAGCGCCGGGATGTGGCGCGCGGCGCTCTGGATCTCGCGCTTGTGCTGCACGCCCAGCGCCGCGCGCAGCCTGGCCGCCAGCTCAGGCAGCATCGCGCCCCGCCGCCGACCCAACCGCCGTCGCCACCACCGTCCGACGCTCCGGCCGACGCTCCGTGGTTGGTTCGTACGCTTGCAGGTCGGCCTCCATCAGGTGGTGGGGCTGGCCCAGCAGATCCATCTCGGCCAGCGAGCGCCAGCGCAGCCGGCGAAAGAACGGCACGTTCGCGCGCTGAACGGTGGCGCGAAACCGGACGGCGCCCCACGCGCGCGCGGTGCCCACGGCGGTCTGCACCAGCCGACGCCCCACCACCCCCACGGTGCGGAATTGCGCCTGCACGCCCAGCCGTCCGCCCCACCAGTCGCCGGGCGCCTCCTCCCACAGACGGACCACGCCCACCACCCGCGCTTCGCCGGTCGGTCCCTGCGCGAGGCAGATGATCGGATACGCGCCGTGGTCGCAGTCGTCGCGGTCGTCCTGCGCGAACAGCCCTTGCTCGGCGCAGAAGATCTCGCGGCGCAGGGCGAAGTACGCGTCGCGCTCGGCGTCCGTGGCCGCCAGGCGACACCAGAAGCGAAGCCCCTCGCGGTCTGACTCGCTCACGACGCTGCCTCGTACGACGCCAGCGCCGAACAGGCGCCGCATTTCGCGCACCCGGCCTTCATCTCGGCCGAGGACATGGCGTGCCTGCGCAGCAGATCGGCCACGTCGGCGTACAGCTCGGCCATCACCGCGGCGGGCGGCGACGGGCGATCGGCCATCGGCGTCCCGGCGATGGGCACGAACGGCACCACGAACGGGTAGACGCCGATGCTGATCAATCGTTCGGCCACGGCCACCAGGCTGGCCGCGCGATCGCCCAGCCCGGCGATCAGATAGGTGGTGACCTGGCCGCGTCCGAACACCGCGACGGCCGCCGCGAACGCCTCGAAGTAACGCTCCAGGGGCACCTCGGCCTTTCCGGGCATGACCGCGGCGCGCACCGCGGGCTCGACGGCTTCCAGGTGCAGGCCCAGCGTGTCGGCGCCCGCCTCCTTCAAGCGCGCGAACCAGCCGAAATCGTCGGGCGGTTCGCACTGCACCGAGATGGGCAGCGTCGGGACCGCCTGCTTGACGGCGGCGGCGCAGGCAGCCAGGTGCGCCGCCCCGCGATCGGGCGTGGCCGGCGTGCCGGTGGTCAGCACCAGCTGCTCGACGCCATCCAGGCGCACCGCCGCCGCCGCCACCTCGGCCAGCTGCGCCGGCGTCTTGCGCGCCAGCGTGCGGCCTTCCTTCAACGAGGTTCCGATGGCGCAGAACTGACAGGCGCGCCCAGGATCGTTGTAACGGACACAAGACTGCATCACCGTCGACGCCAGCACCCGCCGCGCGTGGAGCAGCGCGATCTTCGGGTACGGAATTCCGTCTTCGGTCGTCAGCGCGTAAAAGCGCGGGGCATCCGGCACGCCGACGTCGGCGACGGCTTCGTCGCCACGCATGAGCACCGCGCGCGCGCCCTCCGCGCCACCGGCCAGCACGCGCAGCCGGAACGGCGAGGCGCCCGATCGCCGCATCGGCACCATCACCGTGGTGGCGCCGACGGACACCGCGCGGTGGTCCGAAGGCCCGGCACCGCCGCGCCGCGCGGCCGCTGGTGGCGCCTCGTCGCCGGCGGACAGCCCCAGCGCCTGCAGCTCGGCCAGCAAGGAGCCGGTCACACCCCGCGGCGTGGGCAGCGTCGCCGCCGGCGCGGCAGCATCGGTCGGCGTCGCGTGCACGGGCGGCATCGTCGCTGTCATGGTCGTTCCCGACTTTCGCTTTCGTGGTTCACGCGGCGTCGGCCGGAACGACCGCGATTGGTTTGCGCGCCCGTTCCGTCAGCACACCGGCC
>DATKEU010000274.1:0-7024 GCA_035544495.1 Polyangia bacterium
AGCGACGTGCGCGCGAACTCGCGGTTGGCCTTCGACTGCTGGATCGACGCGCGCGCCTGGGCCAGCTGCGCGCGCGCCGCCACCAGCTCCTGGTCCAGCTCGGGCGTGTCGATCTCGGCCAGCAGCTGGCCTTCCTTCACGCGGTCGCCGATGTCCGCCTGCCAGCGCCGCACGAAGCCGTTGGCCCGCGAGTAGAGCACGGTCTCTTGCAGCGGCTGGATGGCGCCCGGCAGAATGATGGCCCCCGCGCTGGCGGCGATCTTCGGCTTGACGATGCCGACCCGGGCTGGCGTCTCCTCGGCGCGCTGCGAGCTCGACTCCAGCACGGCGCGCGCGCGCCGCTTGGGCAGATACCCGACGATGAAGGCCGCGGCGATGACGACGACCACGGCAGCGGCCAGCGCGCCGGCGCGCGTGCGCCCGACGCGCGCCGGGCCAGGCAGCGGAAATCCCAGGTCCTCGTCGGCGCGCCGCCGGAGCTCGGACGGCGACGGCAGCTCGCGCGGCGCGCCGCTCACATCGTCTCCAGCAACGGGTCGATCTCGGCCGGTGGATTTCGTCGCAGCACGCTGTACATGACCGGAACGAAGAATAGCGTGGTTACCGTCGCCAGGAGCAACCCGCCGATGACGGCTCTTCCCAGCGGGGCGTTGGACTCCGCGCCCTCGCCCAGGCCCAGCGACATGGGCAGCATGCCGATCACCATCGCCAGCGCCGTCATGATCACCGGCCGCAGCCGCGTCATGCCCGACACCAGCGCGGCCCGCGTGGCGTCGTGGCCGTGCGCGCGCTGATCGTTGGCGAACGTCACCACCAGAATGCTGTTCGCCGTCGCCACGCCGACGCACATGATGGCGCCCATCAGCGCCGGCACGCTGAGCGTCGTGTGGGTGAGGAACAGGATCCAGGCGATCCCCGCCAGCGCGCCCGGCAACGCCATCAGGATGATCAGCGGATCCAGCCACGACTGGAAGTTCACCACCATCAGCAGGTAGACCAGCAACACCGCGAAGAACAGGCCATAGCCGAGGCCGCGGAAAGACGACTGCATGCTCTCGACCTGGCCCTTGACCTGGATGCCGGTCCCGCGCGGCAGCTGGGGGCGGATCTCCTTGATGATGCGATCGATGGCCGCCGCCACCGTGCCGAGATCGGTGCTGTCGACGTTGGCCTGCACGTCGAACACTCGGCCGGCGTTGTAATGGGTGATGTTGGCTGGCCCCGTCGTGCGCGACAGCGCCGCCACGTTGGACAGAAGCTGCGGCTTGCTCTCGGGCCCCGTCGACAGCGGCGTGTTCTCGACGGACTCGAAGTCCTTGATGCGGTACTGCGGCGTCTGGATCGACACCGGGTATTGCACGCCGCGCCGCGTGTCCAGCCAGTAGCTGGGCGACACCACCGAGCTCGACGACAGCGACACCATCAGATCGTTGGCCACGTCCCGCTGGGTCAGGCCGGCGGCGGCGGCCATGCTCCGGTTGACGTCGACGCGCAGCTGCGGCACGCGCCGCACCTGGGCCAGGTGCACGTCGACGGCGCCCGGCACCTTGCGCAGGCGCGCCGCCAGCTTCTCGGCCACGGCGAAGGTCTGCTCCTCGTTGCCGACGCCGCCCGAGATCTGCAGGTCGATGGGCGCCGGCAAGCCGAAGTTCAGCACCTGCGTCGAGATGTCCGGGGCCAGGAAGAAGAACGTCGCCTCGGGAAAATTCGCGTGCACCATCTCGCGGATGCGGCGGACGTACTCCTCGGTCGGGGCGTGCTGGCGCGCCAGCGCGATCAGGATCTGCCCGTCGGCCGGCGAGATCAGCGCCCCCTCCGACAGCGACAGGTTGATGCCGCTGGCGGGGACGCCCATGTTGTCCAGCAGCGTCTCGATCTCGGCGGCGGGGATGATGGCGCGGATCCGCGCTTCGATGCGCGCGAACAGGTGCTCCGTCTCCTCGATGCGCGTGCCGGGCGAGCCGCGCACGTGCAGCTTGATCAGGCCCGCGTCGACGGTGGGGAAGAAATCGCGGCCCACCAGCGGAAACAGCCCCAGCGACAGCGCGACGAAGCCGGCGAAGGCGCCCGTCACCAGCCGCTGCCGCGACAGCGCGAACGCCAGCCAGCCGCCGTAAGCCTGGCGCAGGCGATCGAACGCGTGATCGAAGGCCCGGGCGAACCGGCTGCGCGGACGGTGGCCGCCGTCGGGTCCTGTCACCTCCGCCGCCAGCAGGAAGCGCACCATCGTCGGCACCAGCGTGCGCGACAGCAGATACGAGGTCAGCATCGCGAACACCACCGCCTCCGCCAGCGGCACGAACAGCGAGCGCGCCGACCCGGTGATGAACGCCACCGGCACGAAGACGATGCAGATGCACAGCGTGGAGACGAACGCCGGCACGGCGATCTCGCGCGCGCCGTCGAGGATGGCGATCACCAGCGGCTTTCGCTTGGCGATGTTGCGGTGGATGTTCTCGATCTCGACGGTGGCGTCGTCGACCAGGATCCCCACCGCCAGCGACATCCCGCCCAGGGTCATCACGTTCAGCGTCTGGCCCATGGCGGACAGAACGGTGATCGACGCCAAGATGGACAGCGGGATGGAGACCACGACGATCACCGTGCTGCGCCAGCTGCCCAGAAACAGCAGGATCAGAAGCGCGGTCAGCCCGGCCGCGACCGCCGCTTCCTTCACCACGCCGCTGACCGCGCCCCGCACGAACACCGACTGATCGAACAACAGCGAGACCTTCAGCTCCTTGGGCAGGCGCGCCAGGATCGCCGGCATCATCTGGCGGATGCGCGCCGTGACGTCCAGCGTACTGGCCGAGCCCGCCTTCAACAGCGTCAGCAGCACCGATTTTCTCCCCTCGACGTGCACCATGCTGGTCTGGGGCGTGTTGCCGTCGCGCACGCTGGCCACGTCGCGGATCAGCACCGTCGTCCCGCGCACGGTCTTGATGGGCAGAAGGCCGATCTGGTCCACTGTTTCAGGGCTGCTGTTGACGACCACCGGATATTCGCCGCTGCCCATCTTCGCCGTGCCCGTCGGCAGGATCAGGTTCTGCGCGCTGACCGCGTTGGACACGTCGCGCGCCGACAGTCCCCAGGCGTAAAGACGCGCCGGATCGATGTCGATCATGATCTGCCGCTGCTTGCCGCCATACGGAAAGGGGATCTGCGAGCCGGGGATGGTCGCCAGGTCGGCGCGGATGAAGTTCACGGCATAATCGAACAGCTGGTTCTCGCCCAGGGTCTCGCTCTCCAGCGCCGCCTGCATGATGGGGACGTTCGAGGCGCTGTAACGGATGACCAGCGGCGGCGTGGTGCCGGGCGGCATCTGGCGCACCGACGTCTGGGCGATGGCGGTCACCTGCGCCGTCGCCGCCTCCAGCGCGGCGCCCGGCTGAAGGAAGATCTTGATCACCGAGATGCCGGTCAGCGACTGGCTCTCGATGTGCTCGATGTCGTTGACGGTGGTGGTCAGCCCGCGTTCAAAGTTGGTGACGATCCGCCGCTCCATCTCCTCGGGCGAAAGGCCGCCGTAGTTCCAGATGACGGAGATGACCGGGATGTCGATGTCCGGGAAGATGTCCGCCGGCATGCGGATGATGGACAGCACGCCGAGGATGACGATCAGCATGGCCATCACCACGAAGGTGTATGGCCGTCGTAAGGCGAGTCGGACTATCCACATTGGGCGTGCCGGCGCCCAAGGCTAGCACAGGGGCGCCGGCTTCCGTCGGGGACTGGTCAGAGCGCGTCCCCGCCGCCGTTGTGATGATGTTCCGCGGCGTGCTTTTGCATCTCGGCGGAGATCTTCTGGCGCTGGTCCGGGGTCAGCACCTGAGCCGACGCGACCATGGCTTGCGTGAAGAGCGCCGACTTCTTGTCCCACGCGGCGAGACCTTCTTGCCGCAGCTTCTCGATGGCGGCCGCGTCGATCGTCGGGGCCACCAGGGCCTGGCGGATCGACAGCCTGATCTTGGCGTGCTCCTCGGCGGCGGCGCGCAGCTGCGGGCGCAGCGGCTCCCAGATCGCCTTGATCTGCGCCCGCTGGGCGTCGGTGGCGCCGGCGACGTCCAGCATGTGATGGAAGCGCCGCATCTGCATGCCGTGGCCGTGCCCGAACATGCCGGGACCGCCGTCTCCTCCTTGTTCGCGCTCCGCCGCCGATAGCGTCAAGCTGCCCAGCAGCAGGACGGGCGCCAGCACCAGGGCCGCGCGCCGAGAAAACCGCCGGCCCTGACGGGCGATGGCGGCGTTGTTGGTCTGATTTTGGGGGGATGAGTTGTGCATGACGAGCTCCTGTTCTGTTCCTTTCATTTGACGACTGATCCGACTATTTCGATCATCGTCCGAACAGAAAGACCCGCGACCGCGAGCGGTGGTTTTAGCCCGTCACCCGTCAAGCCGAAGTCGCGAGAGGACGGGCTGTTAAGGGAAACAATTGACGCTGCAGCTCGGCTCGCGTGAGCGCTCCCACAGGACCGCACCGGTGACCGCGCCGGCGGCGACCGCGCCCAGCGCGACCCAGAACCACCACCGCTTGTAAATGGGGCGGCGCGCGTCCGGTTCGGCGGGAACCGCGGGCGCGGATGGCGGCATCGGCGGCTCCGGGGCCGCCAGCGCCAGCGCCAGCTGTGGGGCTGGTGCCGCGGCCTTCGTCGGCATCGCCGTCCCCGGTATCGGCCCGGGATTCTCGGTGGCCGAGAGCTCGGCGACGTATCGCGTGGCCTCGGCGCGCAGGTCGGGCGCGACGTCCTCGGCCTCGTCGAGGAAACGGCGGAATTCGGCCAGCGCCTCGGTTCGGTGACCGAGCGCCCGCTGACACTGGCCTATGTTGAACCGCAGCTTGGGGCTGGGAAACGCCGCGAAGGCGGCCTGAAATTCCGCCAGCGCCTCCTGGAATCGGTCACCGGTAAACAGATCGTTGCCGCGGCTCAAGTGCGCCTGCGCCTGCGCGCGCACGTCCGTCCCCTCGGAGGTCTGCGCCGCCGCCGACCGCCAGCCCCCCGACACGAGCGCGATGATCAGCGCCGCGGCCGCGCGCGACGGACGCCCTCGACGCCGGTTCACGTCACAGGCGATCAATCAGGCTTCCCATCTTCGACCCGCGCGTGGCAGGGGCGGGTGGGGTCGATGTCGCCGCGCTGCCCGCGTCCGGCGTCGCCGCCGCCGCCGGCGCGACCGCGCCTGGCGCCGTCGCGCTCGCAGCGGCATCTTTCTCCCGGACGGTTGCCCCGCGATGGCGCGCGGCCGCTCGCCGCTGCGAGCGCCCGCCGGCGACGGGAGCGCGCGATTCGGCGGCGGGCGTCTCGGACGGCGGGCGGCTGGCCGCGATCACCGGGACGGGCGCCGGCGGCGCTGGTTCGGGCGCTGGCGCCGGGTTCGCGGCTGGGGGTGGCGCGGGCGGTTCTCTGTTCGCCGGCGGCTGCGAAGGAACCGACTCGCCGAGCGGCGCGGGCGTGGCGGGCGCGGCGTCGTGCCGGCTCGAACGCCGCCACAGCGGGACCGCCAGCACGGCTGCCAGCGCCACGGCGGCGCCCAGGCCACCGACCACCGTCCAGCGCCGGCTGGCGTGTCGCTCGCGCGTCTCCGGCCCGACCGCGGGTAACCCGGCCAGGGACGGCGTCCCATCTTGGGAAGACGCCCGCCGCTGGGTCGCGCGCGATTCGGAGATCGGCGTTCGGGTCAGGCGATCGCTCTCCACGGCCGCGCGCAGAGCCGCCGCGAAATCGTCGGTGCTGGGGAACCGTCCCGCCGGATCCTTGGCCAGCGCGCGCATGATCACCGACGCCAGCGCCGGTCCCCACGCCGGCCCCAGCGGGCGCGGCTCCTCGTGCGAGATGCGATAGACGACGATCTCCATGCGATCGCCCGGGAAGGCCATGCGGCCCGTGAGCATCTCGTACACGATGGCCGCCAGCGCGAACTGATCGGCGCGTCCGTCGACCTCGCCGGCCGCCTGCGCCTGCTCGGGCGCCATGTACTGCGGCGTGCCCAGCACCGCCCGCTCGCCCGTCAGCGCCACCGACGCCGCGCGCACCTTCGAGATGCCGAAGTCGACCAGCTTGACCCGCTCGTCGCCGGGGCGTTCGCCGGGCACCAGGAAGATGTTCTGGGGCTTCAAGTCGCGGTGAACGATGTTGCGGGCGTGCACCGCGGTCAGCGCCGACGCGATCTGATCGACGATGCGCACCACCCGCTCCGCCGCGATCGGGGCCTGGCCGGCGATCACCGTCGCCAGCTCGACCCCGTCGATGTACTCCATCACCAGGTACGGCGATCCGGCCGGCGTGTAATCGAAGTCGATGATGGCGACGATGTTGGGGTGGCGCAGACCCGAGGTGATCTGCGCCTCGCGGCCGAAGCGCACGATGGCGCGCGGATCGCCGGCCCAGTGGCGATGCAAGACCTTGACGGCGTAGCGCCCGGTCAGGCGCGTGTGGGTCGCCTCGTAAACCTCGCCCATCCCGCCCGATCCGATGAGGCGCACGATCTTGTACGTCTCGGCCAGCAGCGTCCCGGGCGCCAGGCTGGGCGCCTTGGGCTGCAGGCGATCGGTCAGATCCCTGGGGGCGCCTTCGTCCGGGACGGCCTCGTCGCCGGACGTCTCGACGGTTCGGGACGGCGCCAGCGTTCGCGTTGCCTGGCGCGCCCGCACCGTCTCGCGCGCCGATCCCACCGCCGCCGACACCAGGCGGCTGCACATCGCGCAGCCGGCCAGGTGACGCTCGACGGTCTCGCGGCGTCCGTCCGGGAGGCGACCCGCGACGAAGTCGAGCAACGTATCGTCACCTAGGCACGATTCGTCCACGTCTGCTCGAGCCATCATACGTTCTTCACCGATCATTCGGAAGGTGACGGGGCCGTCGCGCGGCCCGAGCGACGTTGCGTTCGAGGACCCGGGGCGGCGGGTCCGGCCCGATCAGAAGAGGAGCAGCGGCGTTCCTCTGTCGACGTTCAGATTTTTTGCTGTGGAGAGCTTGCGCAACAGCTCGACCTTCTGTTCCGTCTTCAAGTGAAGGAACAGCGGGCG